>DWYK01000124.1 GCA_019118705.1 Candidatus Merdibacter merdigallinarum
GCAAAGGCTTTTATGATTTAGCCGATGCATACCAGCAAATGCACGTCAACTATTGAAACCGCCGTATACGAGAACCGTACGTACGGTGGTGTGAGAGGACGGCGGTTAGTCACCGCCTCCTACTCGATTGGGTGAAAATTATTTGAGGTCCTATTGATTTTGTCGTTTTTCCTGCAGATATGGATCGTGCATGGGGAATGGAGAAGCGCTGGTTTGCTTTACAGAAATCAGGGCGTGCGGGAGCGGTGCCGACGGTCGGTTCATGGCGGAAAAGATTGGCAGATTGACCAAAAAAGTATCAGGAAAGACAACAAAGAGCCCCGTATTTATGGTATAATAACATAGATGTGAAGAGAGGCTTTTTGCTATGGAATTTAAAGTGAAAAACGAATTTATCACGCTTGGTCAGCTGCTGAAGGCGTGTGATTTTATCTCCAGCGGCGCACAGGCAAAATTCGCGGTCAAGGAAATGAATATCCTTGTCAATGATGAACGAGAAGATCGACGCGGCAGAAAGCTGTATGCGGGTGATACGGTCATCGTTGAAGGTGAACAGATCCATCTGAAATGAAAATAAGTCGTCTGAGGCTGGTGCATTACCGCAATTACACGGATGAAACGGTCGAATTCGGAGATGGCATTCAGTTGATCTGCGGTAAAAACGCACAGGGGAAGACAAATCTTTTGGAGGCAATCTATTACTGTTCCACAATGCGTTCTCATCGAACCTTGCAGGATCAGCATCTGATTCAGAAAGAGGAGGCTTCCTTTCTGATTGACCTCTCTTTACAGCGTGGCAGGCAAAAGGAACAGCTGCGCGTCTGTGTCAATGAAAAGGGAAAAAATCTGTTTATTCACCGCAATCCGATCCTGCGTGTCTCCGATTTTATCGGAGAGGTGAATGCGGTGCTGTTCTGTCCAGATGATCTGCAGCTGTTTACCGCATCACCGAAGGTGCGCCGGCGCTTCATCGATATTGAGATCAGCAAGCTCTCTCGACGCTATACGCAGACGCTGGCGATGTTTCAGCGGCTGCTGCGGGAGCGAAATGCGCTGCTGAAACAAAAGGAGCCGGATCTGGTCTATCTGCAGGTGGTGACCGAACGGATGTGTGCCTGTGAGATGGTCATCCTGCAGCAGCGGCATGCTTTCTTGAACGAACTGTTTGTTTTCTGTCAGCCGTTTTATTCCCATTTTGCTCAGGATGATACCAGCATCGGATTTGAGTATCATACGGTGCTGGATCTGGATCATCTGCAGGATGAACAGCTGCTGAAGGAAAAGTATGAAAAAGGACTTGTCCGGGACCAGATGAGCGGGCAGACCAATCTAGGTGTGCATAAGGATGATGTCATCTTTACCATCGAAGGGAAGAATATCAACAGCTATGCCAGCCAGGGGCAGAAGCGTACGCTGCTGTTATCGATGAAGCTGGCCATCACGGCGATGATCAAAGAAAAACTGGGCGAGTATCCGATCCTGCTGCTGGATGATGTCTTTTCCGAACTGGATGCGCATCGCTGCCGGCAGCTGATGGAAGTGCTCCCACAGGACATGCAGATCTTTATCTCCTCTGCACAGCCGATCGAGCAGGAAATGCTGGCAGGTAAGGTCGCAGATGTATTTGAGGTAACCGATGGAACGATACAAAGGAGGGTTCTCGATGAATGAAGAAAAGTCACAGGAAATATTAGAGATGGAAAACATCCATGTGGATCATTCTTATACAGCGGATGATATACAGGTGCTGGAAGGACTGGAGGCGGTCCGGAAGCGTCCAGGCATGTATATCGGAAGCACCAGCGGCAGAGGACTCCACCATCTGGTATGGGAAATCGTCGATAATGGAATCGATGAGGCACTGGCTGGCTTTGCGGATGAGGTCGACGTCGTCATCGAGAAGGGCGATGTCATCTGTGTAACGGACAACGGCCGCGGCATGCCGGTCGGCATTCATGAAAAGACAGGGATCTCAGCGGTAGAGACGATCATGACGGTCCTGCACGCCGGTGGTAAGTTCGGTGGCGGTGCCTATAAGGTGTCCGGTGGTCTGCACGGTGTCGGCGCCAGCGTCGTCAACGCGCTTTCGGAGTGGTTGGAAGTCACCGTTCATCAGGACGGCAAACAATACTTCATCCGGTTTGAAAACGGCGGTCATCCGACAGCGCCGTTAAAGGTGATCGGAGACAGCGACCGCCATGGAACGGTCGTGCGGTTCAAGGCTGATCCTACGATCTTTACCGAAACGACCTCCTACGATTATGATGTGCTCAATACCCGAATCCGTCAGCTGGCATTTCTCAACCGCAATATCCGTCTCAATCTGAGAGATGAACGCGGGGAAGAGGTCATTTCCAATTCCTATCTGTATGAGGGCGGCATCATCGAGTATGTCCGTTATCTCAACAAGAACAAGACGCCGCTGCATGAGGACGTCGTATATGTGGAAGGGCTGCAGCAGGGGATCCTGGCGGAGATCGCCATGCAGTACAACGACGGGTACATGGCCAATATCTATTCCTTCTGTAACAACATCAACACGCAGGAAGGCGGTACGCATGAGGACGGATTCCGTCTGGCACTGACCCGTGTGATCAACAACTATGCAAAAAACAACAATCTGCTGAAAAAGGATGAAACGCTGGCCGGAGATGATGTCCGAGAAGGTTTGACGGCGATCATCTCCATCAAGCATCCGGATCCGCAGTATGAGGGACAGACAAAGACCAAGCTGGGAAATTCAGAGGTGCGCAAGATCGTCTCCAACATCCTGGGAGAGCAGCTGGAGCGTTTCTTCATGGAACATCCGGATGTCGCCAAGGTGATCGTCGATAAGGCGATCGTCGCCAGCAAGGCGCGTCTGGCCGCCAAAAAGGCGCGTGAGCTGACACGTAGAAAGAGCGCGCTGGACGGCATCTCTTCGCTGCCGGGAAAACTGAGCGACTGCAGTTCCCGCAATGCGGAAGAATGCGAGATCTATATCGTCGAGGGTGATTCCGCCGGCGGAAGTGCGAAGCAGGGAAGAAATTCCCGCACACAGGCGATCCTGCCGCTGCGCGGGAAGATCTTGAACGTAGAGAAGGCACGGATGCACCGCATCTTTGAAAATGCGGAGATCCGTTCGATGATCACGGCCTTTGGCTGCGGCATTCAGGATGAGATCGATCTGAACAAGCTGCGCTATCACAAGATCATCATCATGACCGATGCCGACGTTGACGGCGCGCATATCTGTACGCTGATGCTGACGTTCTTCTATCGTTTCCTTCGCCCGATCATCGAAGGCGGGTATGTGTACATCGCCCAGCCGCCGCTCTATAAGATCCAGAAGGGAAAGAAGATCGCATATGCCTACAAAGAAGAGGAAATGGGACCGTTGAAGGAAGAGTTCAAGGACAATTACAAGATCCAGCGATACAAAGGTCTTGGTGAGATGGATGCTGAGCAGCTGTGGGAGACGACCATGGACCCGGAACATCGAACGTTGAAGCAGGTGACGATCAGCGATGCGATGGAAGCGGATGCCGTTTTCGAGATGCTCATGGGCGAAGATGTTGAACCGAGACGGAACTTCATCCAGGAAAACGCACAGTATGCAAATTTGGATATATAACAACAGGAGGTAAGCATTCATGGATACAAATTATGACAAGCTCGAGCAGGTCGATATTTCAAGTGAGATGCGTACATCCTTCCTCGACTATTCCATGTCGGTCATCGTCCAGCGTGCCCTGCCGGATGTGCGCGATGGCATGAAGCCGGTGCATCGACGGATCCTGCATTCGATGAACACGCTGGGCATCACGGCGAATGTCGCACATAAGAAGTCTGCGCGTATCGTCGGTGAGGTCATCGGTAAGTACCACCCGCACGGTGATACGGCCGTATATTATGCCATGGTCCGTATGGCACAGGATTTCTCTTATCGTTATCCGTTGGTCGACGGTCATGGAAACTTCGGTTCGATGGACGGCGATGGAGCGGCGGCCATGCGATACACGGAGGCGCGCATGTCCAAGATCGCCATGGAGATGATGAAGGACATCCAGAAGGATACCGTCGATTTCCGTGACAACTATGATGGTGAGGAGCGGGAACCGGTCGTCCTGCCTTCCCGTTTTCCAAATCTGCTGGTCAACGGATCGGTCGGCATCGCGGTCGGTATGGCGACCAACATCCCGCCACACAACCTCTGTGAGGCAATCGATGCCACGCTGGCGATCATGGATGATCCAACGATTACGGTCACGGATCTGATGGACAATTACATCAAGGGGCCGGATTTTCCGACCGGCGGCATGATCCTGGGCAGAAGCGGGATCCGTCAGGCGTATGAGAGCGGTCGCGGCAGCATCCAGATCCGCTCCAAGGTGCGTATCGAAGAGATGGACAACGGAAAGAAACGGATCGTCGTTTATGAAATTCCTTATCAGGTCAACAAGGCGACCCTGATCGAAAAGATCGCATCGCTGGTAAGAGAAAAAGTCGTTGACGGCATCACGTATCTCAACGATGAATCCAACCGGGACGGTGTGCGGATCGTGATCGAGCTGCGCAAGGATGTGCAGGAAGATGTCATCCTGAATCAGCTGTACCGTCTGACGCCGTTGCAGACCTCCTTTGGCATCAACATGCTGGCCCTGCACAAAGACAAGCCGGTCCTGATGGGAATCAAGGAGATGTTGCAGCACTATGTGGACCATCAGGTCGAAGTGACGACCCGTCGGACGCGTTTCGATCTGAAGAAAGCGGAAGACCGTGCACATATCCTGGAAGGATTTCGCATTGCGCTCGATCACATCGATGCGATCATCGCGTTGATCCGTTCCTCTCGAAACGATGAAGAGGCGATCAATGGTCTGATGGAACAGTTCCATCTTACAGAGATCCAGGCCAAGGCCATCCTGCAGATGCAGCTTCGCCGACTGACCGGTCTGGAACGCGACAAGATCGAAAGTGAGTATCAGGAGCTTCTGGCAACGATTGCGGACCTGAAGGATATTCTGGAAAATGAATCCCGTCTGCACGATATCATCCGAACTGAGCTGAATGAAGTGAAGGAAAAATATGGGGATGCCCGCCGTACTGATATCATGGAAGGCGGATATGATATGGAAGATGAGGATCTGATCCCGGTCGAAGACATCGTCATTACGATGTCGACCAGCGGTTATATCAAACGTGCACCGGTAGATACCTACCGTACGCAGAATCGCGGTGGCAGAGGCGTCAAGGGCATGACGCTGAATGAAGATGATGTCATCGATACGCTGATCACGATGTCTTCTCATGACTATCTGCTGCTGTTTACGAATCTGGGCAAGGTCTACCGTTTGAAAGGGTACAATGTACCGAATGCCTCCCGTACATCGAAAGGCATTCCGGTCGTCAATCTTCTGAAGCTGAATAAGGACGAACATGTAACGGAACTTGTGCCGATGCAGAAAGATTCCAAGGCTGAATACCTCTTCTTCATCACGAAGAAGGGTCTGGTCAAGCGTGTGAAGACACAGGAGTTTGATTCGATCCGTAACAATGGAAAGATTGCAATCACGCTGCGTGATGACGATGAGCTGTTCAATGTAAAGGCGACGACCGGAGAGGATGAGATCATCATCGCAGGCTCTAATGGAAAGGCCATTCGCTTTGATGAATCGGAGATTCGTGTCATGGGCCGTACCGCCAGCGGTGTCCGCGGCTTCAATACGGACGGATCGGTGGTCGTTGGTGCCGCCACCAGCAATGAAGGAACTTATCTCCTTTCTGTATCGGAAAACGGTTATGGAAAGAAGAGCGAGATCGACGAGTATCGAAAGACCAATCGCGGTTCCAAGGGCGTCAAGACGATGAACATCACGACAAAGACCGGTTCTCTGGTCAATGTCCGTGCGGTCAACGGAGATGAAGATGCGATGATCGTGACGGATGACGGCATCATTATTCGCATCTCACTGGAGAACGTCGGTGTGTATGGCCGCAACACCCAGGGCGTAAAGCTGATCAATGTCAATGAAAATGAGACTGTGTCAAAGATCGCCATCGTCGAAAAGAGCGAGGATGACGAGGAAACCGTTGAGGAAAGCGAAGCGACCGTTCCTGTCAACAACGAATGATCGAATAAGATCTGGAACATTGGATGAAGTTCCGGATCTTTCTTTTGTTTCCCTTGTCCGGTTATTGACTTTAAAACCGTGAAATGATATAAAATAATGGAAAGCGTTGAGAAGGAAGAGTATGTATTTGGTTTTGTGCAGAGAGTTGACGGCTGGTGAAAGTCAATGAAAGGCAGATACAGAAAAGCACCTTTGAGCGAAACAGCGAATCAGATGTAGCTGTTTTCCGGTAGCACCGTTATCGCTTTGAGTGATTTCCGTTTTTGCGGAAATAAGAAGGGTGGCAACACGAGGCATTCGTCCCTTTTGGGCAGATGCTTCTTTTTTTGTATAAGGAGGAATTGTATGCTGGATATCAAGTTTTTAAGAGAACATCCGGACGCCGTCAAAGAGAACATTCGCAAGAAGTTCCAGGACCACAAGCTATCGCTGGTCGATGAGGTCATCGTCAAGGACAAAGAGCTGCGCAGCATGAAGCAGCGTGTCGATGATCTGCGGGCACAGCGCAATGCGATGAGCAAGCAGATCGGCGGACTGATGAAGGAAGGAAAGAGAGAAGAAGCAGAGGCTGTCAAACAGCAGGTTGCTTCGATGGCGGATGAGTTGAAGGAAATCGAGGAAAAGGAATCGGTGGTGCGGGAAGAAGTCAACCGCATCATGATGCAGATCCCGAACATGATCGATCCGAGCGTGCCGATCGGCAAGGATGACAGTGAAAATGTCGAACTGAAGAAGTTTGGAGAACCAGTCGTTCCAGATTTTGAAATTCCATATCACACAGAGATCATGGAATCTTTCAATGGCATTGATCTGGACAGTGCGCGTAAGGTGGCTGGAAATGGTTTCTATTATCTGATGGGCGATATTGCACGTCTGCACAGCGCGGTCATCTCTTATGCGAGAGACTTTATGATCGATCGCGGTTTCACTTATGTCGTTCCACCATTTATGATCCGCAGCAATGTCGTGACCGGTGTCATGAGCTTTGCGGAGATGGAAGGCATGATGTATAAGATCGAAGGGGAAGACCTGTATCTGATCGGTACGAGCGAACACTCGATGATCGGTAAGTTCATCGATACGATCCTGGATGAAAAGGATCTGCCGTATACATATACCAGCTATTCTCCATGTTTCCGTAAAGAGAAAGGTGCACACGGCATCGAGGAGCGTGGCGTCTACCGCATCCATCAGTTCGAGAAGCAGGAAATGATCGTTGTCTGCAAACCGGAGGAAAGCGCTGATTGGTTCGTCAAGCTGTACATGAATACGGTCGACTTGTTCCGCAGCTTGGATATTCCGGTTCGTGCACTGGAATGCTGTTCCGGAGATCTGGCGGACCTGAAGTGTAAGTCGGTCGATGTAGAGGCATGGTCTCCGCGTCAGAAAAAATACTTTGAGGTTGGCAGCTGTTCCAATCTGACAGATGCACAAGCACGCCGTCTGAAGATTCGTGTAAAGGGAAAAGACGGAAAGTATTTTGCCCATACGCTGAACAACACGGTCGTTGCGCCGCCGCGTATGTTGATTGCTTTCCTGGAGAACAACCTGAATGCGGATGGAACGGTCAACATTCCGGAAGTACTTCGTCCGTATATGGGCGGCCAGGAGAAGTTGGTCCCTAAAAAATAAACACGTGTATATTTTTTAATGGTGATTCTTTTGTGATTCTGCAGGATCATCCGAAAATGAGTGCATGTAAAAGGCTGAAATACATCGGAGAAAAATCGAAAAATATCCTTTATTTAAAAGGTATTTTTGAGTTTTCTCCTTTTCTTTTTCGCTTTTGAGGCGCATCGGGCGGGTCCAATATGAATAACGGTACGGGTCATTGTCCTGTTTTTTATCGAAATT
>DWYK01000125.1 GCA_019118705.1 Candidatus Merdibacter merdigallinarum
GCAAAGGCTTTTATGATTTAGCCGATGCATACCAGCAAATGCACGTCAACTATTGAAACCGCCGTATACGAGAACCGTACGTACGGTGGTGTGAGAGGACGGCGGTTAGTCACCGCCTCCTACTCGATTGGAAAAGCGATCCGACACGCGGGTAGGGGTCTTTTCACTCCTGTGTGAGGATCAGCGCGATCAGCACCAGCTCTTCCTCGCCCGGATTTTCGATGCCGTGACGATGCCCGTTGGGCGTCCAGGTATGATCGCCCGGGTGCAGTGTGCGCGTAACGCCATCTGCGTGGTAAAGGGCCGTCCCTTTTTCGATCAGATAGCTCTCGCCGTCTCCCTGATGGAGATGGACGCCGATGCTGGCATGGGGATCGATGGTGACCCGGGCATACATCTTTACATGGCTGCCCAGCGCATCGCTGTCTAACAGGTGCTCGATGTGGATCCATCCCTTTCCGCCGGCACGGTTCTCAAAATGCTGAATGGTTGTTTTCATGGCTCTGCTCCTTTATGAACATTTTTATTTTATCACAAGTGCGTCCAGACGGGCCTGTTAAATCACAAAAAAGGAGTCATACTAACAGAGGGAGGGATGCTTTGGATACCAGGACCCGCATGTTTTATATCGTCGTCAATTTTCTCATCTTCGTATCGCTGGCCGCTGTCAACACACAGATGATCCCTTTTATGACGACGGTCGGCTACACGCTGATGCAACAGGGGATCATCCTGGCGGGCGGTGCAGTGATCGCCATTGTCGGACAGTTTCTGTTCGGTTATCTGTGCGATCGCTTTCATCGCATTCGTCGTTTTTTTCTCATCGGCTATGTGATCTTCCTGGCGGCGGCTGTGGCCATGCTGCTTCATGAGGAAACGCTGTTCACCTATCATCTGTTTACCATCGCGCTCAGTGCGGGGATGGTCAAGGTGCTGATGGGCCTCAATGAAACCTGGATGGTAGAGGCGGACAGCGAACACTATGGAATGCTGCGGGCAGGCGGTGCACTGGGGCTCTGTGTCGGCAGCCCGCTGACCGGCTTTATCGTGACACAGGCATCGTATCAGGTCCTGCTGTATGCGTTGCTGGGGCTAACGCTGCTCGTCTGCATCTTGCTGTTTTTCTGCAAGGATGTACAAAAACAGGGAAACGGATCGCTGAAACGAGATCTTGGTCAGCTGTTGAGCGATCGACAGTATCTTCTGCTCGTTTTGATCCTGCTGCTCATCTACATCGCAGGCACGGCGGATCAGTATACCGTTGTGGATAAGCTGCTGGCCATCGGCGGCAATGCACAGGATGTCGGATGGAAATGGGGCATCCAGTCATTTGCAGAGGTTCCGATCTTTTTTATCGGCAACCTGCTGTTAAAAAAATTGCAGGCACGCCGTCTACTGCTCATCGGTATCTGCATGTACGCAGTCAAGTTTTTTCTCTATGCGCTTTTTCAAACACCGCTGCTGCTGATCGTCTGTGCGCTGTTACAGCTGGTAACGCTCCCGCTGGTGCTGCTCGCCAGCAAAGAGCTCATCCGCTCGATCAGTGAGGCGAGCACGGCCAGCAGCGCGCAGATGTTTGCCATGGCGGTCTTCATCGGCGGCAGTGCGCTGATCACGCCGCTGCTCACATCTGTAATGGTCGGCTGGATCGGCTATGATCCGACGCTGTATGCGATCAGCGCATTTTGTCTTCTTCCGCTGATCCTGACCCGCTGGCTGCATCCGGATCGTTCGGATGGTTCATAATCGGTGCATTATCACATATACAGATAGCAGAGGTGGATCTGTGTGCAACTGTTTGTTTCTCTGTCGGAACTCGGCTTTCTGCTGTATGCCGTATTGAAGGCGTTTCTGCCGCTGCCTTCGCTGGAGGTGCTCCTGGTTCCGCTCTGTGTAGGGGAGCCGCAGAGCTATCTGCGTTTTGCGCTGGAAGGGGCAGCCGGTACCTGTGTCGGTGGTGGGGTCGGTTATTTTCTGGCCAGTCGTTTCCGTAAGAGCATCCTCACGCATTTTCTGAGCGAGGAACAGATGGAGAACTGGCAGCGGCTGATGCAGAAATACGGTGTGCTTGCGGTCTTCATCGGCGGGATCACGCCGATACCGGATTTTATCCTCCCGTATCTTGCCGGGCTCACAGGCATGAATTTCTTTGCATTTTCCCTGACGGATGGGATCTCCCGCTTTCTGCGCAGCTGGCTGGTCGGCTATTCGATCTATCAGGCCAGCGGCCTCATCGATTTTCAGGCATACGGCAATCTGCTGTGTGCGGTCGTATTACTGTGGGGCATGATCCGCTGGATCAAAGGACGGTATTATGCCGGCGACGACCGATAGAAAGCAGGGGAGGATGCGGTCCTCTTCGAGCAGTTCCGGATGCCACTGTACGCCACAGATCGGCAGCTGTGCGTGATGGAACGCTTCGATCGTCCCGTCTGCAGCGGTCGCATCCACCACCAGACCGTTTGCCGGGAAGCGGACACGCTGGTGGTGATAACTGTTTACGGTGATTTCGTCTGGATAAAGCGATCGCAGATAGGTTTCCTTCGCAAACCGCAGGGTGTGCATGTGCTCTCTTGCGTGAGCAAACAGGTCAAACGAGGGCTCCAGATCACCGTGAAAATACAGCTGCAGCATCTGCATGCCCCGACAGATGCCCAGGATCGGACGCTTTCTTTTCACAAATGCGTCGATGAGGGCAAATTCCTCCAGATCTTGAAAACCGATATAATAGGAAGAAAATACATCGGCTGTTTGCCCATAGTAAAAGGGAAGGGCATCGATCCCGCCCGGCAGCAGCAGTCCGTCACAGCGCGCCGCCTCTTCCATGGCATGCCCGCCGGTGACGATCGGGTGTAGCAAAAACGGAAGCGGTACGAGACGGTCGACCAGGGCGGCCGGCAGAAAACAGCGCTCTCTGTTTTCCAGCACTTCCCGTCGACAGAGGATTCCCAGACATTTCATGACGATCACCTGACCTATCCTATGCATGAAAAAAAGGGAGGTGCATCAAAGACACCGTCCCTGCCAGGTGTTTCGTCGGACCATCGCCTTGTCGATCTCGTTGAGCACCTGTACCTTCTTCTGCGTCCACAGCGGTGCCAACAGATCACGGGAGAGCCCGTCGCCGGTCAGCCGCTGGATGATGATGTGTGCTGGAAGCACCTCCAGCTGTGCGACGATGAGATCGACATATTCGCTCATCGACAGCAGATGGAAGGGATGTGCGGCATAGCTTTGCGCCAGCTGTGTGCCCTTCATCAGATGCAGCATGTGCAGTTTGACAGCATGGATCGGCAGCGAACCGACGGTGCGGGCGCTTTCGATCATCATAGGCACATCCTCTCCCGGGAGCGAGTTGATGAGATGGACACAGATCTTCAGCGGCGTCTGTGACAGACGCTGCACACAGGTGAGAAAGTCCTGATAGCCATGTCCGCGATGGATGGCCTCTGCTGTTGCGTCATGGATGCTTTGCAGACCCAGCTCGACCCAGATTTCTTTTTGTTCGGCCAGCCTGCACAGGTATGCGATCGCTTCTTTGCTCAGACAGTCCGCACGCGTCGCGATGGCGAGGGCACAGACATCCGCTCTTTCGACAAATGGATCGAAGCACTCCTGCAGCCGCTCTAATGGGGCATAGGTGTTGGTATAGGCCTGAAAATACGCGATCGCATCACAGCCGGGCCATTTCCGTCGCATCTGCGCCAGTCCCTGCTCAAATTGCACGGCAAGATCTTCGTGTGAGGGGATGGTATCTCCGCTGCCGGCAGCCGTACAGAACGTACAGCCGCCCCATCCCTTGGTACCGTCACGGTTGGGACAGGTGAATCCGGCATCCAGCGGAACTTTTGCGACCTTGGTGTGAAAGCGATGTTTCAGGTAATGATTCCAGGTATGATAGCGTTTGTTGTCATCCGAAAACGGGAAAGGATTGTTGTAACGATTCATTCGATCACCATATTTATTTTAACACAGATCGAATTTTTTTCATCCCTTTACCGGATCCTGCGCCATTATTTGGAAAATTGTAAATGTTCTGTTCAGTTTTGCGATAACTTATGTTAAAATAGATGACACGAATAACAGGCTGGTGAGGTTTTTTGGAAAGGGAAGAAAGGGTATTAAAGGGCGAGACAGGTACCATTACATATACACTGACCTACAAGCAGGTCAAGAACATCAATCTGCGCATCAACAGCTGCGGAGAGGTTTTCGTGAGCGCAAATCCGTTTGTCTCCAAGGAGATGGTGGACGAATTCGTGGCGAAAAAGGAGCAGTGGATCAAAAAAAAGCAGAGCACGCTGACGCACAAACCGGCGCTGATCGAGGAGAACCGCATTCAGTTGCTGGGGAATTCTCTGCGCATCCGGCGGATCTGCGGCAGTCATCCGCTGGTCTATTACAGCGAGGACACCTTTTATGTACAGTATGAGAAAAAGGAACAGTGCGACAAGCTGATACAGGCATATCTGGACCAGCTGTGTGATGATATCTTCCACGATATCGCTCTTTTAACGTGCAAGCGCTTAAAGGCCTATCACATTTCCATGCCGCAGATCAAGCTGCGGATGATGAAGTCACAATGGGGCAACTGCAAGCCGACGTTGGGCCAGATCACGCTGAACAAACGCCTGATCCACTATCCGGTGGAATTCATCGAATATGTCATCCTGCATGAATTTGCGCATTTTGTGCATCCGAATCACTCAAAGGCATTTTATGAGCTGATCGAAGCATATATGCCGGATTATAAAGAGCGCATCGCCCTGGCGGATACGGCCAGATAGCGATGCGCTTTTTTCAGATGTCGCGGCCCAGGACATTGGCGATCTTTCTCGCCTTGTCGACCAGCTGCTTGAATTTTTTTGGCTTCAGACACTGAGCGCCGTCGCTCAGTGCGCATTCCGGATTGTCATGCACCTCGATGATCAGCCCGTCAGCTCCGGCGGCGATCGCTGCTAACGATGCGGCCTCCACCAGTTTCCAGTCACCGGTCGCATGGGAAGGGTCGATGATGATCGGCAGATGCGTTTTTTCCTTGATGATCGGGATGACGCTGAGATCGAGGGTGTTGCGCGTTTCGGTCTCGAAGGTACGGATGCCGCGCTCGCAGAAGATGACGTTCGGGTTTCCATTGGCCATGATGTATTCCGCGCTCATGATCCATTCGTCGATGGTGTTGGAGAAACCGCGCTTGAGCAGGATCGGTTTGCTCGTCCGCCGGCCAACTTCCTTGAGCAGTTCAAAGTTCTGCATGTTGCGGGCACCGATCTGGATGATGTCGACATAACGCTCGAATTCATCGATCTGCGCTTCGCCCATCAGCTCGGTGACGATCGGCAGGCCGGTCTGCTCACGGGCCTCGACCATCGCCAGGATGCCTTCCGTTCGCATGCCCTGGAATGAGTACGGGCTGGTGCGCGGCTTGTAGGCACCTCCCCGCAGCATCACCGCTCCGGCTTCCTTGACCTCATGGGCCAGGTTCAGGATCATCTCTTTGTTTTCTACGGCACATGGTCCGCCGATGACAACGATCTTTTCGTTGCCGCCGATGCGGATGCCGCCGACCTCGATCACGGTATCCTCCGGGTGGAACATGCGGTTGGCAAGCTTGTATTTTGCCTGTACGCGCACGACGTTTTCCACGCAGTGATAGGCCTTCACCGCTTTCTCATCGATGATGGACGTATCGCCGGTCAGACCGTAGACGTTGAATTCAGACCCCTGAATTTCCACTGCCTTGACCCCTTTGGCTTCCAGGGTGCGGATCAGTGTCTGGACCTCTTTTGGGTCGGCATCTTTCTTGATTGATATGATCATGTGTATTCTCTCCTTTATCTATTCAGTATCTCTGTGATGCGCTCTGCACAGGCATCGATCGTTGTGTTGTTGTCGACGATGTGGTCCGCATATTTGCGATAGAGTTCGATGCGTTCCTCGTACATGCGCGCCACCGCCTGAGCGCTGCTTGAAAGCGGTCGGTTATCATCCGTGGTGATCAGCTTGTCCAACGAACGGTCGATGAAGAAGACGATGCCGTTCTGGCGCAGGTAGTCCATATTCACCTTGTGTTTGACGATGCCGCCGCCGGTGGCGATCACGGCTCCGTTGCGTCCGGCCAATGCGATGGCCGCCTCGCTCTCTCTTGCCCGAAAACCGTTCTCACCGCTTTCCTCAAAGATCTGCGGGATGCTCTTGCCGCAGTTCTCCACGATGTAGGCATCCATGTCGATGAACTCCTTTCCGCATCGCTGTGCTACGCTTTGTCCAATGGTCGTCTTGCCGGCGCTTGGCATGCCGATCAGGATCACGTTGTTTCGTTCCCGTTCGATCTTTTTGTACAGTGTGTCAATGACCGCGTCATCGATCAAAGTGTCCAGGAAGTGTGCTACTGCCTGTTTTGCCTGCGCGACGAGCATCTCCAGTCCGTTGACACCGGGAAGCCCGCGGTCTTTGGCATCCAGGACCAGTTTGGTGGACAGTGGGTTGTATACGACGTCCAGCACGGCTTCCAGGCAATGAAACAGGGCAAGGTCGAGCGGGGATGCTCCGCTTTTTGGATACATGCCCACCGGGGAGGTGTTGATGATGACCTGTGCATCCAGATGGTGTGCAAAGCACTCCTCATAACTGATCGCGCCGTTGCCTTTGACGATGTCGACGACGATCATCTCTGCCGCCTGTTCATGTCGGACGGCCGCCTGGATGGCTGCGCTGGCTCCTCCGTTGCCGATCACCAGCACCTTTTTGTTCTGCAGGGTGATCCCGTGCTTTCTTACCATATATAAGAAGCCGGTATAATCGGTATTATAACCGATCAGTCTGCCGTTGCGGTTGACGATGGTGTTGACGGCACCGATCGCCTTTGCGGCATCATCGATGGCATCCAGATAAGGGATGACATCCTTTTTATAAGGAATCGTCACATTGATCGCCGTAAATGCACGTGCTTCCATAAATCGAGGGAACTCCTCTTTGGACAGCGGCATCAGGTCGTATGTGTAGTCCGCGATCGCCTCGTGGATCTCTTTTGAAAAGCTGTGTGAGAGTTTCTCACCGATCAATCCATATCGTTTCATATCCTCTTTTCCTTTCTACTGACAGAAATGCGGCACAGGTAACAAAAAAAGCATCAACCGCTGATGTTCGATGCTTTAGAAATGCCTCAGAAAAAAGTCCAAGTGCTCATGAATGTGCGTTGGTTTTTCTGAGGCTATTGAAAGTAAAAATAAAATACAGAATTTG
>DWYK01000126.1 GCA_019118705.1 Candidatus Merdibacter merdigallinarum
CGTCGCTTCCTTCACAAAAAAGAATTGACAAACACGATAAAAGCTTTAAAATTAGTATGGATAAAAATGAACAAGAAAGGTGAATGGTAACAGTATGATTAGTTCAAATGATTTGAAACCGGGACAGACGATCCAGCAGGACGGCGAGATCTACGTCGTTCTCGATACCAGCCAGAACAAGACCGCACGTTCCGCCATGGTCGTCAAGGCCAAGGTGCGCAACCTGCGCAGCGGCGCTAACGTCGAACTTTCCTGGGGCGGCGGTGAAAAGGTACAACCGGCGCATATCGACAAAAAAGAAATGCAGTATCTCTACGATACGGATGATGTCCTGGTGTTCATGGACAACGATACATATGAGCAGATCGAGATTCCGGCAGCCAATCTGGAGTGGGAGCGCAAGTTCATGAAACCGAATGACAATGTCAACATCTCCATGTTTGAAGGCGAGGTACTGGGTGTCATCCTTCCGGATAAGGTCACGCTGCAGATCGTGGAATGCGAACCGGCGGTCAAGGGCGATACGGCAACCAACGCAATGAAGAATGCCGTACTGGAAACCGGACTGCAGGTCAAGGTGCCGCTGTTCATCGGTCAGGATGAGATGATCGTGGTCAACACATTCGACGCAAAATATTCCGGACGCGCAAAGTAACGATACGACGCAAAGATTAGGAAAATAGCTGCTGTTTCTTTTGCGGCAACTGTTTTTCTATTCTTTTTATTATGCTATAATATGAGTTATCGGAGGCTTTTATTATGGAAAAATTATCACGTGTTGAAAAATATAAAGAATTACGCGAATCGATGGATGCCGTACAGGAACGCTCTTCCGGCGGAAAGCCGACCATCGAGCCGGTCGAACTGCGCCGGCAGCTGCAGCAGATCGATCGGCCGCAGCAGGAAGAGACACAGAGCCGACATTCGCACACACCGCCGCGCTTTTCAAAGGAAATCGATGTCGAGCAGACCTATGATACCGGGAAAGAGACCTTTCATAACGAATATCTGGATGATTTCCTCAATGAGGTGAAAGAATATAACATAGAGAAGGGAAACCGTCTGAGCGACAATACCCAGATCGATATCCTGCTGCAGCTGAATCCGGAAAACCGGCGGCGGCGTACGCAGCATTACGATCCGATCCGCGAAGAAGCCTTCACACCGAAAGAAAGAGAAGAGGATGCCGATGTATCCTATACGCAGTCGCTGAGCAAGGAGGAGCTGCAGGCAGAGGTCGATAAGCTCTTTGAGGAAGATGCGGCGGACAAGGAGGAGCCGGCGACAGTCGAAGAAACGCCCGTCGCAAACGAAGAACCGCCTTTGACGCGGATCAACCCGGTCATACCGCCGCAGGCAAAGGAGCGTCAGCCAGAGGAGGCACCGGAAGAGGAAGCGGAGCCGACCAAAGCGATCGAAGTCGAGCAGCCGCAGGCACCGGCTGAGGAGACAGCTTTTGTCAATGAAGAACGGCTGATGGAAGAGACGGCGCAGATCCGTATGCAGATGGATGATTATGAAGGCGAACTGAACGATCTGCATGACAAAGTATCCAAGTCCAACCGGATCCTCAATGTGATCCTGCTGGTCCTGATCATCGCCCTGATCGCAGTCATCGCCGTGACCATCTACTGGCTGCAGCAGGCCGGCGGCCTCTTTTGATGCGGCCGGACCATAGAAAGGAATGTTTGTATGAAAAAGATCAATATAGCGATCGACGGTCCCAGTGCTGCCGGAAAGAGCACGATCGCAAAGCGATTGGCCAAACGGCTGAACTATTCCCATCTGGATACGGGAGCGATGTATCGCTGTGTTGCGTATCAGGCGCAGCGTCTGGGGGTCGATGTCGCAGATGAGGCAGCGCTTGCCACGATGATCGATGCGATGCAGATCGATTTTGACAGCGATCACCATGTGTATATCAACGGGGAGGATGTCTCCCTTGCGATACGGGAAAATGCGATCTCCATGCTGGCCTCCAGCGTCAGCGTGTTCCCGGCCGTGCGTGAGCGCCTTGTTCATATGCAGCAGGCGATTGCGCAGAACAAAGGCTATATCATGGATGGAAGGGACATCGGAACGGTCGTGCTGCCGGATGCGGAAGTGAAGGTGTACATGGTCGCCAGCGTGGAGGCGCGGGCCAAACGCCGTTATGAGGAATACATGGAAAAAGGAATGGATGCGGATTATTCCGTCATCTACAAAGATATCGAACAGCGGGATCATCAGGACATAAATCGTCCACTGTCTCCGCTGCGCAAAGCAGATGATGCGGTGGAGATCGATACCTCGGATATGAGCATCGAAGAGGTGGAAGAGGCGATCGCACAGCTGCTTCCATCAAAATGTTAAGGAGGTGCGTACGGTGAAGAAAGGAATCTTGGCGATCGTCGGACGTCCCAACGTTGGCAAATCTACCGTATTCAACCGACTGATCGGTGAACGGAAAAGCATCGTTGAGGATACGCCGGGCGTGACCAGAGACCGCATCTACGGAACGGTCGAATGGCTGACACGCGAGTTTCAGCTGATCGATACCGGCGGTATCCAGATCGAAGACCAGCCGTTTCAGCAGGAAATCCAGATGCAGGTGGAGATTGCGATCGAAGAGGCGGACTGCATCCTGTTTCTGGTGAACGGACGCGATGGCGTGACCAGTGATGATCAGTTCATCGCACGCATGCTGCAGCGTTCCAACAAGCCGATCATCCTGGGCGTGAACAAGATCGACGATCATTCACTGTCCTATAATTTATACGACTTTTACAGTCTTGGTGTCGGTGATCCAATCGCGGTATCCGGCGTGCACGGCATCGGTATCGGCGACATCCTCGACAAGGCCGTCGCCCTGATGCCGCAGGATGACATCGATGCGTATGAGGGGATGACCAGTTTCTGTCTCATCGGGCGCCCCAATGTGGGCAAGAGCTCCCTGGTCAATGCGATCCTGCGTCAGGAACGCGTCATCGTTTCCGATGTGGAAGGAACGACGCGTGATGCGATCGACACTCCTTTTCGCCGGGACGGAAAGGACTATGTCATCATCGATACGGCCGGCATCCGTAAAAGGGGAAAGATCTATGAAAATGTAGAGAAGTATTCGATCATGCGTGCGATGAGCGCCATTGAGCGCAGTGATGTCGTACTGGTCGTCCTGGATGGCGAAAGCGGGCTGCGCGAGCAGGACAAGCATGTGGCCGGATATGCACATGAAGCGGGTAAGGGCGTGATCCTCGTCTACAACAAGTGGGATACGGTAGAAAAAGACACGCATACGATGGCGGCCATCGAAAAAAAGCTCCGGGCACAGTTTTTATATCTGTCCTATGCGCCGATCGTCTTCGTATCGGCCTTGAAGCGCCAGCGCATCGATCAGCTGCTGCCGCTCATCGATCAGGTACATGACAATGCTGCACTGCGCATCCAGACCAACATCCTCAATGAGGTCATCATGGACGCACAGCTCATGGACCCGCCAAAGCCGCATAACGGTAAGCGTTTGAAGATCTATTACGCATCGCAGGTGAGCGTATGCCCGCCGACGATCGTTCTCTTTGTCAATGACCCGCAGCTGCTGCATTTCAGCTATAAGCGGTTTTTGGAAAACCGTCTGCGGGAAGCCTTCGGATTTGAAGGAACGACGATCCGCATCATAGCCAGAGAAAGAAGTTAGGTGATACATATGAAAACAGTCGTAATCGGAAGCGGAAGCTGGGGCACCGCATTGGCACAGGTGCTCTGTGACAACGGACAGGATGTCATCCTGTATGGAAACTGCAGGGAACAGATCGAGGATATCGAGCAGAACCATCGCAACTCCATGTTTTTTGAGGATGTGGAGCTGCATCCGGATCTGCATGCGACCTTGGAGGTGGAAGTGGTCGCAGATGCGGACATCATCGTTCTCAGCGTACCGACCATCGCGATCGAATCGGTCTGCCGCCAGATCGATCCGCTGCTGAAGAAGTCGGTCATCGTCGTCAATACGTCCAAAGGCTTTCATCCGGAGACCAATGAGAGGATCTCCGAGGTCATCCGCCGTTTCATCTCACCGGCGCATCTGCACAGCGTCGTTTCACTGATCGGGCCAAGCCACGCCGAGGAAGTCGTCATCCGTCTGCTGACCGCCATCTGTGCGGTATCGCTCAACGATGACGATGCGAAGGTCATCCAGGAGCTGTTCTCAAATGATTATCTGCGCGTGTATACCGGCAATGACGAGATCGGCAGCGAGACCGGCGTCGCCCTGAAAAACGCGATCGCTGTCGCTAGTGGCGTATTGAGCGGTCTGGGCTACGGCGACAATACCCGGGCAGCGCTGATGACCCGCGGACTGGCAGAGATGATCCGTTTTGGTGTCGCTATGGGCGGCAAGGCGGAGACCTTCATCGGACTGACCGGTATCGGCGATCTGATCGTCACCTGCTCCAGCCGTCATTCCCGTAATTTCCAGGCGGGCTATGAGATCGGAAAGGCAAACGATGCACAGGCGTTCTGGAAATACAACAAGAAGACGGTAGAGGGCGTACGGACGGCCAAGGTCGTACATGAGCTGGCAGAGAAGATGGGGATCGAAATGCCGATCGTCAACGAGATCTACAGCGTTCTCTATGAGGGAAAGGATCCAAAGCGCTCCGCCAGGGACCTGATGCTGCGAGATCTGAAACCAGAGGCATAAAAAGCGCATGAGCAGCGCTTTTTTATTGTATAACCGTCTGGGGAATGCTATAATTACCAGCGTTAGAATTTGGAGGGATTTTGATGAACATCGCTGAGGAGATCCAGCGTCGACGCACGTTTGCTATCATTTCACACCCGGATGCCGGCAAGACGACGCTGACCGAAAAACTACTGCTGTATGGCGGTGCCATCCTGGAAGCAGGCTCCGTCAAAGGAAAGAAAGCAAACAAACATGCGGTCAGTGACTGGATGGAGATCGAAAAAAAGCGTGGAATCTCGGTTTCCAGCTCGGTCATGCAGTTTCAGTATGAAGGATATTGCATCAACATTCTGGATACGCCGGGACACCAAGACTTCAGTGAAGATACCTATCGGACATTGATGGCGGCAGATTCAGCCGTCATGGTGATCGATGCCAGCAAAGGTGTGGAGGCCCAGACCAAAAAGCTCTTTAAGGTCTGCCTGCTTCGTCATATACCGGTCTTCACGTTTATCAATAAGATGGACCGCTCCGCCATGGATCCGTTCGTGCTGCTGGAGCACATCCAGAGCGAACTGGGCATCGAAACATATGCGATGAATTGGCCGATCGGTTCCGGCAAGGAGTTTCAGGGCGTCTATGAGCGGGATCATCGCCGCATCATCGCCTTCCACGGCGGCGATCATGGCATGCAGGCCGCAGAGGTGACCGAAGGATCACTGGAAGATGACAGTTTTGTGGATGTCATCGGTGCGCATTTCTTTGAAAAACTCAAAGAAGACAGCGAACTGCTGGACATCGCCGGTACGGAGTTTGATATCGAGCGGGTCTCCAGAGGTGAACTGACCCCGGTGTTTTTTGGCAGCGCCCTGACCAACTTCGGCGTTCAGCCGTTTCTGGAGCACTTTCTGCAGATGACGACATCACCATTGCCAAGAGAGTGCGCCGACGGTGAACTGCTCGATCCTAAGCGGGAGGAGTTCTCTGCGTTTGTCTTCAAGATCCAGGCCAATATGAACAAGGCACATCGGGATCGCATCGCCTTCATGCGGATCTGCTCCGGCCGATTTGAAAAGGGCATGGAGGTCGAACATGTTCAGGGAAAACGCAAGATCAAGCTGGCACAGCCACAGCAGTTCATGGCACAAGATCGCGAGATCATCGAAGAGGCATTTGCCGGTGACGTGATCGGCGTCTTTGATCCGGGCATCTTTTCCATCGGCGACACGCTGTGCGATCCTTCGCTGAAGGTCGAGTTTCAAAAGATCCCGACCTTCGCCCCGGAACACTTTGCCCGGGTGACACAGAAGGATACGATGAAGCGCAAGCAGTTTCTCAAGGGCATCACACAGATCGCGCAGGAGGGAGCGATCCAGGTATTCCAGGAGATCAACATCGGCATGGAAGAGATCATCGTCGGCGGTGTCGGTGTCCTGCAGTTCGATGTGCTGGAACAGCGCTTAAAGAGCGAGTATAACGTGGACATCAAGCTGGAGATCCTTCCATATCAGTGTGTTCGCTGGATCCTCAACGAGGGGCTCGATCCCAACACGCTCAATCTGACATCCGAATCCAAACGGGTCCGCGATCTGAAAGGACGCAACCTGATCATCTTTGCCAACAGCTGGGGCATCAAATGGGCGACCCAGCAGAATCCGCAGCTGCAGCTGGCGGAGGTCGGCAACGTACAGTAAAAGGGAAAAGCCGTGCTTTCCCTTTTTTATGTATGACGGGCATGCCGTCTGTCTGTGGTGAAAGTCCACCGGGGCGTAGTTGCCGACGAACCCTAAAGCGACTCCCAAGGTTTATATCGTGAGGTATAGGCGAGAAGAAGGGATAGCGAAAT
>DWYK01000127.1 GCA_019118705.1 Candidatus Merdibacter merdigallinarum
CCGGCTGGCTACAAGCTGGACAAGACTGTGTATCCGTTATCTGTGGAAGCCGGAAAGACCGCCACCTTGAGCGTATCGGATACGCCAAAGGTCACAGATACCCTTATCGAACTGTTTAAGATTGATATGGAAACAGGAAAAGCTACCGCACAGGGCGACGCTTCCCTAGAGGGTGCAGAGTTTACATGGAATTTCTATGCCGGACATTACACGGCTGACAATCTTCCGGCAGAGCCTACAAGGACATGGACAACAAAGACACTCGCTGAAAAAGACAGCGACGGCACGGTTCACTATGTATCCCGGCTGGCTGATAAATATAAGGTATCCGGCGGCAGCTTTTATACACAGGACGGAACAGCCGTGCTTCCTCTGGGTACATTGACCGTGGAAGAAACAAAGTCTCCCTCCGGCTATCTGTTAGAGGGCGCATATATGCAGGCTGCCGGAAGTGAAGAACAGATTACCGGCTTGTATATCACACAGATTACCGAGGACGGGGAGCTGGCTGTCCTTACCGGCAGCAATCAATTTTCTGTATCCGACAAGGTCATTCGTGGCGGCGTGCAGATACAGAAACGGGATTTAGAGACAAAGGATACAAAAGCACAGGGCGGCGCAACGCTGAAAGACGCTGCCTTTGAGATTATCACGCTCAATGACAATCCCGCGCTGGTAGACGGCAAGCTCTACAATAAGGGCGAAGTCGTCAAAACAATCCATACCGGCATTGACGGTATCGCTTCTACCGCTGCGGACACGCTGCCATACGGGAAATACCGTATCGAAGAAAGCGAAGCTCCCGACGGTTATCTGACCGAGGGCGCTAAAGCGGTAGAGTTTTCCATCACAGAGAACGGGAAAATCGTGGATTTGACCGGCGAGGATACGTCCATCTATAACCAGATTAAGCGTGGCGACATTGAGGGTGTGAAGATTGGTGCCGGAACACATCAGCGTCTTGCAAATGTTCCGTTTCGGATCACGAGCAAGACTACCGGCGAGAGTCACATCATTGTGACGGACGCAAACGGTCAGTTTTCCACTTCTTCTGCATGGGTATCCCACAAGCAGAACACAAACGAGGGCAAAGACAGCGAGGACGGTATCTGGTTCGGCATATCAGAGCCGGACGACTCCAAAGGTGCGCTCCTGTATGACACCTACGAGATTGAGGAACTCCGCTGCGACAGCAACAAAGGCTTTCAACTTATTCCTGCCTTTGAAATCGTGGTATCCAAAGATAAGACAGTCATTGACTTAGGAACACTGACGGACGAATACGAGAAAGAGCTTACTATCCATACCACAGCCACAGGTGCGGACGGTGAGAAGTCCATCATTGCCGGTAAAGAGGTGACTATCGTGGATACCGTCACCTTAGATGGTCTGGAAGTCGGTACAAAGTACCAGCTCAAAGGCTGGCAGATGGTAAAAGATGAAAACGCCGAGCTGCTCATTGACGGCGAGCCGGTGCAGAGTGATTACACCTTTACCGCAAATAAAGAGCAGATGGAGGTTGAGGTATCCTTTACCTTTAATGCTTCTGCCCTTGCCGGGAAAAATCTGGTGACTTTTGAGGAATTCTACGACGTGACGAACCCGGACGAGCCGGTAAAGGTAGCGGAACATAAGGACATTGACGACGAGGGGCAGACCGTACTTATTACCGAGCGGATAATTGAAATTCACACAACGGCGACAGGTGCGGACGGTGAAAAGGAAATCACTGCCGGTAAAGAGGTGTCTATCGTGGATACCGTCACTCTTAGCGGTCTGGAAGTTGGTACAGCTTACCAGCTCAAAGGCTGGCAGATGGTAAAAGACGAAAATGCGGAGCTGCTCATTGACGGCAAACGTGTGGAAAATGATTACACCTTTACGGCTGACAGTGAGGATATGGAAGTTGAGATTGTCTTTACTTTTGACGCTTCCTCTCTTGCCGGAAAGCAGCTTGTCACATTTGAGGAGCTTTACGACGTGACGAACCCGGACGAGCCGGTAAAAGTCACAGAGCATAAAGACATCACCGACGAGGGGCAGACTGTGACAATCAAGGAAGTGCCGGAAGAACCAGAGCAGCCGGATACACCAGAAACTCCAGAGACACCCGACACGCCGGAGACTCCGACAAAATCAACGGACGCTCCTAAAACGGGCGATACTACGAATGTAGCCGCCTTTGCGGTCATGCTCGGACTGTCTGCGGCTGGTATTGCTTTTGCAGCATACAGGAAATTCCGCTCCTTAAAGCGTAAATAACCGGGTGGCTGCCTATGGAGCTGCATATCCGTTCACCGCCTCTGTCCTTATTCAGTCCTTGCGGCTGACAAGTTACCTAAATTCTGCTTGTTTGTCCTAAATCTTTCTGCATGGGGATTGTCAAGGGTGCGAAGCACAACGCCTGCCCTTGATTATCCACAGGCAGACAGATATTCTCTGCAAGGCAGAATGAAACTATCACATTCAAAACTATAGAAAGAAAAGAGGTTAAAGAAATTTATGGAATTAAAACACGTTATCCCTAATATGGAAAAAACATTCGGAAATCTGGAATATGCCGGTGAGGGCAAGGTCGATCAGCGACGGATCAACGGACGTATGACCGTCGTTTCCCGGAGCTACAACCTGTACTCTGACGTGCAGCGTGCAGATGATATTGTGGTATTCCTCCCGGCTTCCGCTGGTGAGAAGAATTTTGAAATTGAGGAAAAGGTGAAGCTCATTAACCCTAAAATCACAGCAACCGGCTACAAAATCGGCAGCCGTGGTTTTACCAATTACATTTTATCCGCTGATGATATGGTGAAAGCATAAGGAGGTACAGAACAGATGAGATTAGCAAACGGGATTATCATTGACAAAGAGAAAACTTTCGGGATTTTGAAATTTTCAGCTTTACGCCGTGAGGTACACGTCCAGAATGAGGACGGTACGGTGTCCGAGGAAATCAAAGAGCGCACCTACGATTTGAAGTCCAGAGGACAGGGGCGCATGATACAGGTATCCATTCCGGCAAGCGTGCCTTTAAAAGAGTTTGAATATAACGCCGAGGTGGAGCTTATCAACCCGATAGCCGACACTGTGGCGACAGCTACGTTTCAAGGGGCAGACGTGGACTGGTATATCAAGGCGGAGGATAT
>DWYK01000128.1 GCA_019118705.1 Candidatus Merdibacter merdigallinarum
TGGACAGTGGCTGAAATCCATCAAATTTAAGCTGCCTATCATTGAGGAAGATATGAGCATCAGTTTGGACAATGAAGAACAAGTTGAATCCGTTGCGCAGCTCTTAAGGAAATAACAGATATGGACGGATGTTCACAGTGCAGGCAGGGATACAGACGGGTTTCTGCGCTGATCCGTCTTTTTCTTTGCGGATATTTGCAGAGAAATCGTCTCAGGAAGGATCTCTTACGGTGCTGCCCGATCGAATCTGGCTTTGGATCATAACGATGTATCAAAAGCAAAATGCGCTCTCTGCAGGCATTCCGACACCTGTCAAAATATGTACGGATTTCCTTTTTGTCGTCGCATGGTCTGCGAGTGAGGATGATCGCAGGGCCATCGGGCGATTTGAAAGAAGCCGCAAGACAAAGAAAGACCTCTCACAGATGCCACAGACAGAAGCTGTGTGATCGGGAGAGGTCGTTTTTTGTAAAAAGGACTAACGCAGGGCACCGATGCCTTTGATCTCCTGATACAGGGTCTTGGCGTAGGTATCGGTCATGCCGGCGATGAAATCAGCGGCCAACAGCAGCCGGTAATAGACCTTGTCGCGGTCGTCGGTCAGGTCTTTGACGGACGCATGGTAACATTCGATGTAATTGGGAGAGAGCAGCCGGCAGTATTTTTCCTGGATCTCGTTCTGTTTGCGGTCGCTGTCAAAGTGGAGCAGGGCATCGACGAAGCGCTCCAGCAGAAAGGAGATGATCTCATTGCCCATGAGCTCCAGCTTGATGATCGAACGTGTCTGATAGACGCGGTCAAAGGCAAAGTTCTTGAGCTGACGGATCACGGCTGCTTCGCTGCAGACGGCGAGCAGTTCCTGTTCAAAGGTGCCCTGCATGATTGCTTCATAATGGGCGATGAAGGCCTTGCTGGCTTCGGAGATGCAGTACAGCTGTTTGACGGTCAGCCAGTTGAACACGGCGGAACGGTAAGGATCGTTTACCGCATGGGGGTCGGCCTGACAGCGGGCCAGCAGCTTTTCCAGCCGCTGCAGTCCCGCCTGATCGCCGCATGCCGTCAGCTGCTGA
Source organism: Candidatus Merdibacter merdigallinarum (assembly GCA_019118705.1). Classification (GTDB taxonomy): domain Bacteria; phylum Bacillota_I; class Bacilli_A; order Erysipelotrichales; family Erysipelotrichaceae; genus Merdibacter; species Merdibacter merdigallinarum. The sequence continues at coordinate 1,071 of DWYK01000128.1, forward strand.
CAGAGGTCTCCATAGGTGTAGAGCCCTTTGTTGTAACCATCTTCCAGATCGGAGAATGTGTAGGCGAGATCATCGGCGGCCTCCAGGATGAAGGTCAGCGGATTACGTCCGCCAGAAGTGCCGGTGTTGTTCTTGATCGTTTCATAGATGTCGCGCTCACTGTAAAAATAGCTGTGCTTCTTTCGCAGCAGGGAGCGCTCTTCCTTTGGCTTCTGCAGTTCTTGTTTCTTTTCGCTGGAGCTGCATGGATATTTGAGGATCGTATCGAGCACGCCGCTGGTCAGATGCATGCCTTCGCTGGCGCTGAGGCGATGCAGACGGGTCACGATGCGCAGTGACTGTGCGTTGCCCTCATAAAAGCAGAGATCGTTGCGCTGCTGTTCACTGAGCACGTCGTACAGCGTCTGTGTTTCATCATAGGCGATCGTCTGCAGATGCGTGGAAAACCAGTTCTGGATCGCACTTTCGCCAAAATGACCGAAGGGCGGATTGCCGATATCGTGCAAAAGCGATGCGCAGGCGAGGGTTTCGACGATGTCGTGAGTGTTGATTTCTTCCTCCTCCAGCTGCTGTTCGATGATCTGTGCACACACCTGTTTGCCGATGAATTTGGCGATCGCGGAAACCTCCAGCGAATGGGTCAGGCGCGTGCGCACAAAGTCGCTTCGATCGAGCGGGAACACCTGCGTCTTATCCTGCAGCCGTCGAAACGACGCACTGTTGATGATCCGGTAATAGTCGCTTTCCACCTCACTGCGCAATGAAGAAAGATTGGCCGTCTTCGGTCGATCCGGTATGCGCCGTTCGCTGATCAGCCGGTTCCAGTTGTATCTGCTCATATAGATCCCTCCGTCTTCTCGTTTCATTATAGCACGATTGGCTGTCGGCTGCTTGCGCTTTGCATGGGGAACGGGTAGAATAGGAACATGTGAACAGAGAGGGGCAGAGAGATGCAGACATATGAGGAACGGTTGCGGCATTTCATCGAGAGCCGCCGGTCACTGGAAGGGACGATCAACGCCATGGTGAACCTGCAGCTGGAAGCGGCATCCGCGGATGAGCGAACGCTCGTGTTTTCTTTCCTGTTAGAAGAATGGGAGATGAATCCGGCCGGACATACACACGGCGGCATGCTTTCCACGATGCTGGATATCGCGATGGGAGGGGCTGCGTACACCTTTTCGCAGGCAGCGTTTACGCCGACGATCCAGCTGTCGGTCAACTTCGTGAAAAGCAGCCACGCTTCCCAGCAGCTGCGGGTGGAGGCCGTCTGCGACCATGTGGGAAGCCGGATGATCCAGACCCGTGCGATCGCATATCAGATATCCGGGGAGATCGTGGCCAGCGCGGTCGGCTCCTACGCGGTCAACACAAAGAAAGAAAAAACGACGGTGTAGGTCACCGTCTTTTTCTGTCTCGATCGGCCGGTCAAACGATGGGGATCGAAGAGCGTCCGGATCGGAAAGTACGTTGGTTTTGTCGTTGTCGGTCATAGGATCGTTTCAGAAAATGCAGGAATTTTCATAAAATGACAAATGCTGAAAAAGTCCGCGTCGAGACGTGTCGCACAATGCGGAAAAAAGCTGTGGAATCACTTTGTAAAAAGGCATTTTTTGGTATAAAATAGAATTGAGGAGTGATGGTATGCAGCATGGACGGGAAAGCATTTACGGAATTAAACTGCGACGTGAAATTCGACTGATAAGAGGCACGACCGCAGATATTCAGCGGATACTCGCCTCTTGTCCAAACGCTATCATTGTACGACTGAAGGATGAACAAGCGGCCAGCAAATGGCTGAAGCGAAACCAGCGCGGACATCGCAAGGTGATCGAGCTGGGAGATCGCTGAGAAGAATCCGAGAACCTGGGGTTCTTTTTTTTCGGCCTTTCGGGAAGAGATGGCGCTGGTTTTCAAGATGCGGATAAAAAAACATCCGATATGGCCCGGATGCCTTTGTCTGTCTCAGTCTGCCGGTTGTGGGGCTTCCTGCTTGCACACATCCACCCAGCGTGCCCGTGGGACCAGCGTCTCCAGTTCTTCGCAGCTTACGCGGATCGCAGAATTGGCACTGCCGCAGGCAGGGAAGACATGATCAAAGCGGCGCAGGGATGCGTCCAGGTAGATCGCGGTCCCCTCTGGGACGGCAAACGGACAGACACCGCCGATGGCATGATTGGTGCAGCGTTCCACTTCATCTCCCTTCAGCATCTTTGCCTTGACGTGAAAGGTCTCCTTGAACTTGTGATTGTCGACCTTGCAGTCACCGGCACAGACGACGATGAAAGGCTGTTCCTTTCCCATGAAGGAAAGTGATTTTGCGATGCGTTCCGGCTTCGTGTGCAGGGCCGCAGCTGCCAGCTCCACCGTGGCGCTGGAGGTGTCCAGCTCGATGATGTCCTGTTCTCTCCCATATGCCCTCAAATATTCTCTGACGCATTCGATCGCCATGATCCTCACCTCTTTCGACCTGTTTATTGTATAACGGATGCCGCAAGAAGTAAATATGCACAGGAGGTCTTGGGAAACATGGGCAATCTGCATGCGATCATGGGAAAGCGTGTGATTGTGTGCAGAGCGGTTGACAGCGCCGGCGATCGGCATATAATAGTTAAGGTAGTTAATTATTAAATAACTTAACTATTTTTTTTCGGAGGTGATGAGATGGAAAATCAGACGATCGTGCAGCAGCTGATGGTGCTGTTCTACATGTTTCAGAAGGAGAACGGAGCGATGATGACCGTGCGTCCCAAGCATATGAAGCATCGGGACGTCATGATCCTGGAAGGGATCCTGCGGATGCATCCGGACGGTTCTCCGGTGAAGATGAGCGATATCAGCGAGTACTTCAAGGTAACCCCGGCAGCCGTATCACAGGTGGTACGCGTCTTTGAGGAGAAGGGATGGGTCGAACGGGTGACCCCTGCCCATGACCGCAGAAGAGCGTACATCCAGGTGACGGACACCGCGCGGCAGTACATGAAGGAATGCATGACGTACATGCAGGAGAATCTGCAGATGTTCATCACATTGCTGGGAGAAGAAGATGCCCGTGCACTGGTGCGTATACTGGAGAAGGCAATCGCCTTCTATCAGCAGCATCACGGGCCGACTACGTCAAAAGAGGAAGGAGATCGTACATGCTGAAGCTGAGAAAGTATTTGAAGCCGTTTGCCGTTTCCATTCTTGTGATCGTCGCTTTGTTGTTCGCACAGGCCATGTGTGAGCTGACGATGCCGGATTACATGTCCAACATCGTCAATGTCGGCATCAATTCCAACGGCATCGAGGACGGCGTCCTGCAGGCGGTCCGCGCGCAGGAATATGAGAAGCTGGCATTGTTCATGAGCGAGGAGGAACAGCAGATCTTTGCGGATAACTATACGCTGGTCACTCCGTCGCAGGCAAGCGAGGCGCAGCTGGAACGCTATCCGGCGCTTGCAGATGAAGATGTGTACCTGCTGAGAGAGGATGCAGTGAATACGCACGAAGAGATCCGGCAGGCGCTGTCACAGGCAGAAACGTATGTGGCAGGGATCGACCAGATGGAAGTGACCCTGCAGGAGGCGATGAATGACCCAAACAAGGCGGCGGAGCTGAGCGAGGAACAGCAGCAGCTGCTTGCCGTGATGCAGCAATTGCCGCAGGGAACGAGCGTCTATGACGTGCTGGGAATGCTCTCTTCCCAGCAGATGGCGGATCTGAGCGCACAGATGGATGAAGTGGCACAGGCGCTGGGAGAGAGCAGTATCGATACGGCCAATGCCCAGTACGTCTATGGCGAATATACGGCCATCGGAATGGACACGGAGGCCATACAGTACCAGTATCTGTTTGTCAACGGCGCATGGATGCTGCTGCTGGCACTGGGATCGGCGGCGGCCGCCGTTGCGGTCGGATTCCTGGCTTCCCGCATCGCTGCCGGACTGGGACGCGATCTGCGCCACGACATGTTTCGCAAGGTGGAGAGCTTCTCGCTGGCCGAGTTTGAGCATTTTTCGACCAATACGCTGCTGACGCGTACGACCAACGACATCCAGCAGATCCAGATGGTGCTGGTCATGATGCTGCGCATGGTCATCTATGCGCCGATCATCGGCATCGGCGCACTGATCAAGGTGCTGAACTCCGATGTGGGCATGACCTGGATCATCGCTCTGGTCATCGTGGTCATCCTGGGCATCATGACGAGCGCATTCCTGGTGGTATTGCCGAAGTTCCGCATTACCCAGAAGCTGATGGATCACCTGAATGCCGTCGTGCGCGAGTTGTTGGATGGTATGCCGGTCATCCGTGCCTTCAACAACCAGAAAGTGGAAGAGAAGAAGTTTGAGGAGGCCAACGGCCGCATCCTGAAGAACCTGCTGTTTGTCGGCCGTTCCATGGGCCTGTTGATGCCGCTGATCATGCTGGTGATGAACTGTACGTCGATCCTGATCGTCTGGGTCGGTGCACACCAGATCGATGCCGGTGTGATGCAGGTCGGCAACATGATGGCCTTCATGCAGTATGCGATGCAGATCATCATGGCCTTCATGATGATCACGATGATGTCGATCATGATCCCGCGTGCATCCGTAGCGGCCGGCCGTATCGCGGAAGTGCTGGAAAGCGAGCCGACGATCGTGGACCCGAAACAGCCGGCGGACTTCATGGAAGAAAAGAAGGGACAGGTGGAATTCCGCGATGTCTCCTTCCGATATCCGGGAGCGGAAGAACCGGTGCTGCATCATCTGAACTTTACGGCCCAGCCGGGCAAGACGACCGCCTTCATCGGCAGCACCAGCAGCGGAAAGTCGACGCTCATCAATCTGGTGCCGCGCTTCTTCGATGCCAGCGAAGGCGAGGTGCTCGTCGACGGCGTCAATGTCCGGGACGTATCCCAGCACGAGCTGCATGAACGCATCGGCTATGTGCCGCAGAAGGGCTATCTGTTCAGCGGTACGATCGCATCCAACCTGCGCTACGCGAAGGAAGATGCGGATATGGAGGAGATGCGGAAAGCCAGTGAGATCGCACAGGCCGTCGAGTTCATCGATGCCAAGCCGGAAGGCTTTGATACACCGATCGCACAGGGCGGAACCAATGTTTCCGGCGGACAGCGGCAGCGTCTGTCGATCGCCCGCGCACTGGTGAAGACACCGGAGATCTTCATCTTTGATGATACGTTCTCCGCTCTGGATTTCAAGACGGATGCCAGCCTGCGCAAGGCCCTTGCCCAGATGTGCAAGGAGAAGGGAAGCACCGTGCTGATGGTTGCCCAGCGCATCTCTTCCATCCTGCATGCCGACCAGATCGTCGTGCTGGATAAAGGAAGCATCGTCGGCATCGGCACCCACAAAGAGCTGATGGCGAATTGCGACGTCTATCGCGAGATCGCATACAGCCAGCTGTCAAAGGAGGAATTAGAAGATGAGTAAACGATCAGAACATTCCTCTGCCGCTATGAAGAGAGGACATATGGGCATGCGGGGACGCGGCCCGGCAGAAAAAGCAAAAGATTTTAAAGGAACGATGGGGCGTCTGATCCGTTATCTGAAGCCGTATCGCATCAATATTCTCGTCGCCTTCGCCTTCTCGATCTGTTCGGTCGTCTTCATGGTCATCGGACCGAAGATCCTGGGAAATGCCACGACCGAGCTGACCGAAGGTTTCATGGCAAAGATCTATGGAACCGGCGGCATCGACTTTGCGGCGATCGAGACCATCCTGTTGCAGCTGGTCGGTCTGTATCTGATCTCGACCCTGTGCGGATTCATCCAGAGCTGGCTGATGGCCGGCGTATCACAGAAGGTCGCCTACAACCTGCGCAATGAGATGGCGGACAAGGTCAACCGTCTGCCGTTCTCCTACTTCGATCGGCAGTCACATGGTGAGGTGATGTCGCGGTTCTCCAACGATGTCGATATGATCCAGCAGACGATGAACCAGTCGTTGGGACAATTGATCTCTAGTTTTGTACAGGTCATCGGGTATCTGGTCATGATGCTGAGCATCTCGCTGACGATGACACTGCTGGCGCTCGTGGTCGTTCCATTGTCCCTGCTGCTGATCACGACGGTCGTCAAGCACTCACAGCGCTACTTCGCGGCTCAGCAGAAATCACTGGGCGATGTCAACGGACACATCGAAGAGATGTATGGCGCCCATCTGATCATGAAGGCATTCAACGGAGAGGAACGAAGCGTGGAGGCGTTTGACCGGCTCAATGACCAGCTCTATGATTCCGCCTGGAAATCACAGTTCCTGAGCGGTCTGATGCAGCCGATCTCCACCTTTGTCGGCAATCTCGGTTATGTCGGCGTGGCGATCCTGGGCGGCTATCTGGCGATGCAGGGATCGATCACGATCGGCGACATTCAGTCGTTCATCACGTATGTGCGCAGCTTCAATCAGCCGATCTCCATGATCGCGCAGAACATGAATGTCCTGCAGTCGACCGCAGCGGCCGCTGAGCGTGTCTTTGAGTTTTTGGGCGAAGAGGAAGAAGTGGCGGAATGTGCGCATCCGGTCGAGATCTTCGATGCCCAGGGCAATACGTCGATCCAGGGACAGGTCACCTTTGAAAACGTGCATTTCGGTTATACGCCGGACAAGATCATCATCCACGACTTCTCGATGTATATCAAGCCGGGCAAGAAGATCGCGATCGTCGGTCCGACCGGTGCCGGCAAGACGACGATCATCAAGCTGCTGATGCGCTTCTACGAGCTCAACAGCGGAGCGATCTACATCGACGGCATCAAGACGACGGACATGCGTCGCAAGGATCTGCGCTCGCTCTTTGGCATGGTCCTGCAGGATGCCTGGCTGTTCAATGGCACCGTGATGGAAAATCTGCGCTATGGCAAGCTGGATGCGACGGATGAAGAGGTCATTCGGGCAGCCGATGCCGCCTATGTCGATCATTTCATCCGGACGCTGGATCATGGTTACGATACGGTGATCAACGAAGAGAGCAGCAACATCTCACAGGGACAGAAGCAGCTGCTGACGATCGCCCGTGCATTCCTGGCAGATCCGAAGATCCTCATCCTGGATGAGGCGACCAGCAGCGTCGATACCCGTACGGAAGTGCTGATCCAGAAAGGGATGGACAAGCTGATGGAAAACCGCACCAGCTTTGTCATCGCCCATCGTCTCTCCACCATCCGTGACGCTGATCTGATCCTGGTCATGAAGGACGGCGATATCGTCGAGGCCGGCAATCACGAAGAGCTGATGCAGGCGGACGGCTTCTATACACAGTTGTACAATTCACAGTTTGAAGCAGAGGAGGAGTGATCTTCTCTTGCGCACAAAAAAGCTGTCACAGGCAGAAGGATGCGATCGCTTCCGATGCCCGGACAGCTTTTTTTGACGCTCAGATGATAAAAAGAAAAAGCTGTGCGCATGCACAGCCTGTTCGGTTTCAGGAATGAAGCGAAGCGGCGATCGCATCGGCCAGCACGGCCAGCTGCGCACGGCTCTCTTCTTTCAGCGCAGAGCGGATGGTCACGCTTGGTTCCAGGATCGTCATGCCTTTGATGCCCTGCAGGAATTCCCGCATCGCTTTGCCGCTGAGCGGTCCCCAGGTACCGTTTTCGATCAGAGCGAACGAACGCTTCTGCAGATTGAGCGACTTGAGATCATGGAGATAGTTGTACATCGCCGGATAGATCTCGTTGTTGTAGGTCGGTGCGGCGAGCACGATGTGGCTGTAACGGAACGATTCCGCGATCAGCTGCGAGACATGGGTATTGGAGACATCGTATACCGCGATCTTGTGGATGCCGCGATCCGCCAGCATGGCCGCCAGCACGTTGGCCGCGTTTTCCGTGTTGCCATACATGGAACCATACAGCACAAGAACGCCGGTTTCCTCCGGTGTGTAAGTGCTCCAGAGCTGGTATTTTTCCAGGATCTCGGTCATCTTGCTGCGCCATACGATGCCATGCAGCGGCGCAATGAGCGCGATGTCGAGCGCAGCGGCCTTTTTCAGCGCCATCTGCACCTGCGGTCCGTATTTGCCGACGATATTGGTATAGTAACGTCTGGCATCGCTCATCCATTCGCTGTCCAGTTCGATCTCATCGTCAAAGAGCGTTCCGTTGTGTGCGCCGAAGCTACCAAAGGCATCCGCGGAAAACAGGATCTTTTCGCTCGCCTCATAGCTCATCATGACCTCCGGCCAGTGCACCATCGGCGCAAAGACGAAATGCAGCTCATGCCTGCCCAGGGACAGGGTGTCCTTCTCCGTTACGGTGATCGTGTGATCGCTCAGATCCAGATCATAGAACTGCTGGATGAAGCTGATCGTCTTTGCGTTGCCGACGATCTTCATGTCTGGAAAGCGCAGTGCCAGCTCTTCGATGTTGGCACAGTGATCAGGCTCCATGTGATTGACGACCAGATAGTCCAGCGTCCGTCCGTCCAAAGTGGCCAGCACATTTTCGATAAACTGCTGGCGGATGGAAGCATCGACCGTGTCCATCAGACACGTCTTTTCATCCAGGATCAGATAAGCGTTATAGGCAACACCACGAGGAATGGGAAACAGATTTTCAAACAAGGCCAGACGGCGATCGCTGCCGCCGACCCAAACGATGGAATCAGTAATATTTCGCGTACAGTACATCATCGAACCTCTTTTCTTTCTTATATAAATAATAACCTGTATTATTATAGCGATTTTTTCTCTGATTTCCAATCCTAAGCCTGTGGAATGAGAAAAATTTTTTGCCGGCGTGTATGTCTTTGTGTACAGAATGCTTGTGTGCAAAGTAACGGATATAATAAAAAAGCCCTGAAACAAGGCTTTTCTGTTTATATGGTGGAGCTTAGGGGGCTCGAACCCCTGACCTCTACGCTGCCAGCGTAGCGCTCTCCCAACTGAGCTAAAACCCCAAGCTCATATATTATACAATGAGCGCCCATCGGTTTCAAGGGCTTTCTGCAGGATCTTTTGAAAAAGCGTCCGGGACATCAGGATCGGCCGCATCCGGATGCTGCCAGCGATAAAGCAGAGCGGCCGTCTGCAGGATGGCAAAGTCATGCGCGTTGCGCAGATCATAGCCGGTGCGTTCTTGGATCTGACGCAGTCGGTACTGGAAGGTGTTCTTGTGCAGATGGGCGAGCGCTGCGGCCTGTTTCAGGCTGCCGTTGGTCTGTTCGTAAAGCCGGATCGTCGTCAGGATCGCTTCCGTCTGCTGTTCGTCCAGATCCGAGAAGACCGTCTGCAGAAAGTCCTGTACGGCCGTTTGCGGGAGCAGCGGCAGCAGCATGCCCAGTTCGCTCTGATCGTAGACCGTCGTTTCTTCCTTTGTGATGCGCTGGCCCCACTGTGTCGCCTGCCGGGCCTGCAGATAGGAGGGGTAGAGGGAAGAGAGGGTGCTGCCGGCGGTGCCGATGCCCCAGCAGGCGGGGATGCCCAGTTCACGGATATGAGAGGTGAGCGACGCCAGCAGCGATGTCTCGCCGGCCGGGATCAACAGGATCAGAGCCTGCGGATACAACGCCTTTTTGAGGATGAGGGCATCGTAGGGCTTTGTCTCCATCAGACGATGGAGACGTTCCAGCGTTTCCTCTTCCTGGATGTGCGGCTGCAACATGGCATAGACGAAGCAGCATCGTGTCTGCGGCAGATCGTCGATCAGCACCTGTCCGCTGTCCTCTGTGTTCCCCTTGGTCTGCAACAGGCCCTCGATCCACAGACGGTCGCCGTTTCGTTTCTGGTGGCGGATGTCCCGGTCGTAGGCATCGCGCACCAGGATCTGGGTCATCTTCTGTAAGATCTGGCCGTAGCGGATGACGTCCTGTCTTTCGCCGGTGATGCCGATGACGCCGATCACCGCATCATCGAAGAAGACGGGAACGTTGATGCCTTTGCGGGCATTTTCATAGAGGTGGTCGTCGGGGATGGTGAGAGGCTGTTTCGTCTGGATGACCTGCAATGCGCCGCCATGGCGCTGGCGCAGACGGGAGGGATCCGTGCTGGCGATGATGATGCCCGCTTCATCCATGAAGTTGATTTCCTGATGCAGTACGTCGTAAATGTTGCGCACGATCTCCTGTGCGAGGGATGTGGACAGTTTCATCGAATCGCTCCTGTTCTAAAAACCAATCACGTATAGCCATATTTTAACATATTTTAGTTTGCAGAACATATGGAAAAGATGAGAAGAGGGATATAATGAGAAACAGAAAAAGGAGTGAGCAGATATGAAAGCATTGGTCGCCATCGATTCATTCAAAGGAGCGCTTTCCTCATTGGACGCCGGCAGTGCGGCAGCGAAAGGGATCGCCCGCGCGTGTTCGGCACAGGTGCAGGTGTGTGCGGTCGCGGACGGCGGCGAGGGCAGCGTGGATGCGCTGGCTGCGCACAAACAGGGACATTTTCAGCCGTTTGCCTGCCTGAATGCCTTTCATCAGCCGATCGAAGTAAATGTCTTTCTCTTTGAGGAGGCGGGCGTTCGCTGTGCGGCGCTGGAAGCGGCATCGGTCTTTGGACTGCATGATCACGCGGTGTCTGCGCGGACGGTGGAGGAGACCTCAACGTTTGGTCTGGGCGTGCTGATGAAGGCGCTGATCGAGGCGAACGTACAGCGGCTGCTGATTTTTCTGGGCGGTACGATCACGACCGATGCCGGACTGGGCATGCTGCAGGGGCTGGGTGCGATCCTCTGTGACGAGAAAGGGCATGTGCTCGCTTCCACGACCAATCCGCTGCTGTCGTTTGACCACTGGGATGCGGCATCGCTTCAGCAGGTCAGAGAACGCTGTGCACAGCTGGAGATCATCGTCGCCTGCGATGTGAACGCACCGCTGTATGGCGAAACAGGGTGTGCGATGGTCTATGCCCCACAGAAAGGGGCAACACCACGTCAGCAACAGCTGCTGGATCGAAAGCTGCGCCGTCTGGAAGAAGTCAGCGGGATGGATCTGATGCAGGAGGGCTGCGGTGCCGGCGGCGGCTGCGGTGCGGGAATGCGGTTGCTGGGGGCACGGCTGACATCCGGTTTTGCGCTGCTGAGCGAGTCTCTTTCGCTGGCGGATCAGATCGCTGCGGCCGATATCGTGGTGACCGGAGAAGGCGGCATCAATGCCCAGAGCCTGCAGGGAAAGCTGCCGGTATGCGTGGCGCAGCTGGCGCATCAGGCGGGCAAGCCGGTCCTTGCACTGTGTGGACAAAAGGAGATCGATGCTGCCCTGTCCGCTCAGTTTGACGGTATCTTTTCCATCCAGCAGGGGGTCAGCACCCTCAAAGAGGCGATCGATCATACAGCCGAACATCTGGAAGAGAGCGCATATCAGCTCTTTCGTCTGATCTGCCGCATCGCACACGAATAGATCATCGATGCCTTTTCCCTGTCGAGGGAAAAGGTATTTTTTTTATGGAATTCACGGATCGCTCAAAGGCCGTTCACCACAGCCGAATATAGTAACAGAAAGAAGATTCCTGAGAGAAAACAAAGAAGCCCGGATTTTCCTGTTTCGGATGAAACGAAAAAAACGGGTGACGAAGCGGATATGTGAGGTGAGGACATGGGTTGGCGGATGCATTCACATCGTCTGGTCATGGGCGTCGCTCTGCTTGCGGGGCTGGTGATGATCGTCGGATACCTGCTGTCCGGCGTTCCTTCTTCGTTTCTGTTGGGCGGCGCGTTGGTTCAGACGTCCGATGTGACCACGATCGTCGTGGATGCCGGACATGGCGGTTATGACAGCGGTTCGATCAGCGCATCCGGTGTATTGGAGAAGGATGTGACGCTGGAAGTGGCGTTGCTGGTCGGAGAACGGCTGCAGGAAGCCGGTTATGCGGTCGTCTACACGAGGACCGGCGACGAGGTGTCGTGGACCAGCGACAATTCGGCCGATCTGGCGGCCCGTGTGGAAACGGCGATCGAAGCGGAGGCGGACTATGATCTGTCGATCCATCTGAATGCCAGCGTCTATGGGGATGGCGCGCGGGGCTTTGAGATCTATGCCGACCCGGATGATGCGGAGATGTGGGCGATGGCATCTGCCGTTGAGGAACAGCTGGCGGAACTGGACTTCAGCGAGGATCGGGGCGTGAAGGATGCCTGGGACAGCCAGCTGTATGTCATCTGCCGCAACCCGATCCCATCCCTGCTGGTGGAGATGGGCTTCATCAGTGATTCACAGGACATCGACTATATTCTGTCGCATCCCCATCTGCTGGCGGATGCCATCGCACAGGGCATCATCGATTCGCTGGAGGCAAAATAAAAAAACAGGGCAGCTGGTGCAGCTGCTCTGTTTCATGCAGGAGGGGACTATCGGTTCAGCGTATCCTTTGCCTGTGTCAGGGCCGCCTTCACCAGTCCGGCAAACAGCGGATGGGCGCGGTTGGGACGGCTCTTGAATTCCGGGTGATACTGTACGCCGATGAAGAAGGGATGATCGCTCAGCTCGATCGTCTCCACGATGTGGCCGTCCGGCGAGGTCCCGCTGATGACGAGACCGGCGGCGGTCAGCGCATCCCGGTAGTCGTTGTTGAACTCATAGCGGTGGCGATGGCGCTCTTGGATCGCTTCCTTCTGATAACAGTCCATCATCTTTGTGCCTGCCTGGATCTGGCAGGGGTAGGCGCCCAGACGCAGGGTGCCGCCTTTGTCGATCGTATCGTTTTGATCGGGCAGAAAATCGATGACCTTGTGCGGGGCGTCCGGATCGAACTCACGGGAATTCGCATCCGTCCAGCCGACGACATGTCGAGCGAATTCGATGACGGCGATCTGCATGCCCAGACAGATGCCCAGATAGGGCTTCTTCTTTTGCCGGCAGTGAGCGGCAGCGGCGATCATGCCTTCGATGCCCCGCTCGCCAAAGCCGCCCGGCACAAGGATGCCGTCACAGCTTTTCAGGCGCTCATCGACATTGTCTTCATTCAGGGTCTCTGAGTCGATCCATTCGATCGAGACGCTGCAGTCGTTGGCGTATCCGCCATGGCGCAGGGCCTCAGCGACGGAGAGATAGGCATCATGCAGCTGCACATACTTTCCGACCAGTCCGATGACGATGCGCTTGCGGCTGTTGGCCACTTTCTCCAGCATGCTGTTCCATTCCCGCAGGTCGCAGGGCGGTGCCGTAAGGTGCAGCTGGCGGCAGACGATGTCGGAAAAATGATTGCGTTCCAGCATGATCGGGGCTTCGTAGAGCTGCGGTACGGTCAGATTCTCGATGACGCAGTCTTCGCTGACGTTGCAGAAAAGCGCGATCTTTTTGAATACGGACGCATCCAGGGGACGGTCACAGCGCAGGACGATCATATCCGGATGGATGCCCATGCCCTGCAGTTCTTTGACGGAGTGCTGGGTCGGTTTTGTCTTGTGCTCATAGCTGCCGCTGAGGTAAGGAACGAGCGTGACATGGATGTAGAGGACGTTGTCCTTTCCGACTTCCAGCCCGACCTGCCGGATGGCTTCCAGGAACGGCTGGCTCTCGATGTCGCCGGTCGTACCGCCGATCTCGGTGATGACGACATCCGCTTCGGTCTTTTTCCCGACCTGGTAGATAAATGATTTGATCTCATTGGTGATGTGCGGGATGACCTGTACCGTCTCGCCCAGGTATTCGCCGCTGCGCTCTTTGTTGAGCACGTTCCAGTACACCTTGCCGGTCGTCAGGTTGGAAAACTGGTTGAGGTCTTCATCGATGAACCGCTCATAATGGCCCAGGTCCAGATCGGTCTCGGCGCCGTCCTCGGTCACGAACACCTCCCCGTGCTGAAACGGGCTCATCGTTCCGGGATCGACATTGATATAGGGATCGAGCTTCTGGGCTGCGACCTTCAGTCCGCGCGATTTGAGCAGTCGGCCCAGGGATGCGGCGGTGATCCCTTTTCCCAGACCGGATACGACGCCTCCGGTCACAAAGATGTATTTTGTCATAAGCTGCCTCCTTGCTTGTCTTTGTTTACGATCTGTTGGGCGATCGCATATTTGGTCACACACCGGTCCATCGCCTGTTTCAGCAGATGACGGTGTGCCTGTTCCTCGCTGTAGCCATAACGTTCGACGAGCAGCCACTTTGCCTGGTTGATGGTCTGGATCTCCTGCATCTTGTCCTGCAGCACCAGCGTTTCCTGTTCAAAACGGCGGATGCGCTGTTGCAGGGTGCACAGCAGACGGACGCTCTGATACAACGCCTGGCGGGAGATCGGTTTGGCCAATACCGGAATGCCGGCATCCTCCATGCGTGCGGCCAGCTGATGATACAGGGAAGCGTTCATCAGCACCAGCAGTCCCGGAGAACTGCGCTGCGCGATCTCGTTGGCGAAGCGAATGCCGCTTTCTTCCTTCAGAGGGGTGTCGATGATGAGCAGATCGACCCTGCGTGCCAGCAGCTGCCGTCGGGCCTGTGCGATCGAAGAAGAGAACAGGATGCTCCCGTACGTGTCGTGCGGCAGCAGCTCCCGCAGGATCTGTGTCGGTTGTTCGCTTTTGGACAGCACCAGGATACAGAAAGCGCTCATACATTCCCTCCTTCCTCACGATAAATGATGGCTAACGATAGGCATCGAGATACGCTTTTGGTACATGCTGTGCGATGAATTCACTGCTTGCGGCGCACTTCCAGGCCGCCTGACGGTCAGCCGGGAGTGCCTGCAGCGTGCGGGTGATATCGCTTCCGGCGGTATACAGGTTGACATCGAGCGGATCGCCTGCCTGCAGGTTGCGGCGGATGCCGTCCATTCCCGCATGGATCAGCAGTGCATAGCACAGATACGGATTGGCCATCGGGTCCGGTGAGCGCAGTTCGATGCGGGAGCGTCCCCCTTTGACGGCCGGGATGCGGATCAGGGTCGAACGGTTCTCGTGTGACCAGCTGATGTAGCGGGGTGCTTTCTTTTCGCCCAGACGCAGGAAGCTGTCTGCGTGCGGGTTGAGGAACAGCGTCATCTCGGGGATGTGCGCCAGGATACCGGCCAGAAAGGCGCTCTGCAGCGTTGCATCGGTGCGCAGGGAAAGGTTGATGTGCATGCCGTTGCCGGCTTCCTTTGGCAGCGGTTTGGGGGTGAAGTCCGCCTCCAGCCCGTTGCCGGCAGCGACCATCTCCACGACCCATTTGAAGGTCGTCGTCTGATCGGCTGCCGTCAGCGCATCGCTGTAACGAAAATCGATCTCATTTTGCCCGGGTCCCTCTTCGTGATGACTGGCTTCCGGCTGGATGCCCATCTCGATGAGGGTGAAACAGATCTCCCGGCGGATGTCTTCGCCTCGATCTTTCGGCGGCACATCCATATAGCCGGCCTGGTCAAAGGGAATGCGCAGGGCAGGGTCTGCCTCCTCTCTCTGAAACAGATAAAACTCCACCTCTGCACCGAAATCCACTTCGATGCCGGCTCTGCCTGCTTCAGCGACGGCCTGTTTCAGCAGCCAGCGGCTGTCGGCCTGAAACTGCGTCCCATCCGGATGACGGACATCGCAGGTCAGCCGGATGACTCGTCCGTCCATCGGCCGCCAGGGCAGGATGCACAGCGTCGTGGGATCGGGATGGAGGAACAGATCGCTCTTTCCCTCATCGCCAAAGCCGGCGATCGCGCTGGCATCAAAGGAGATGCCTTCCGCAAAGGCGCGCGGCAGCTCCCGTGGCAGTATGGAAATGTTTTTCTGAACACCGAATACATCGAAAAAGGCAAGCTTGATGAACTTGACATTTTCTTCTTCGACAAACGTGATGACATCTTCCTGTGTGTACATGGACAATCCTCCTGTCATAAAAAATGAAGGCGTTCACCGTCGGGAAAAGACACTTCCCCCTTTGGATGAACGCCGTTGCTCAAACCTTTGATTTACATTCTATTTATACAAAAAAACCGGGGAAAAGTCAATGTGGCACACCGATTTTCGCTCACATTCCCTGATTTGTTTTTCATTGACAGGGGAGGGGAAGCTGATGTAATATGCAGGCATTGAAGAAACGGAGGGGTCTGGATGTTTGATGAATTGCATGAGGAATGCGGGGTCTTCGGCGTCTACCATGTCGCCGAGGCAGCCTCGCTGACCTATTACGGCCTGCACGCGCTGCAGCATCGGGGACAGGAGGGATGCGGCATTGCGGTGAGCGACGGCCGGCAGGTGAAGAGCCATAAGGGGCGTGGTCTGATCTCGGAGGTGTTCAGCGAAGCGCCTTTGCAGCGGCTGAGCGGTGACATCGCCATCGGGCATGTGCGTTATTCGACGGCCGGCGGCAATCTTCTGGAAAATGTGCAGCCGATGCTGTCAGTGTCGCATCGGGGCACGCTGGCCATGGTGCACAACGGGCAGATCGTCAATGCGACGCGTCTGCGCCATGCGCTGGAGGATGCCGGCAGCATCTTTCAGGGAACCAGCGACAGTGAGATCATCCTGCATCTCATCCAGCGTCAGAAGGGGTCGCTGCTGGAAAAGATCCGGCAGACGGCGCTGCAGCTGGAAGGGGCATTTGCCTTTCTGATCATGAGCGAGAACAGCATCTATGCCGTGCGGGATCGTCATGGCCTGCGTCCGCTCTCGTATGCGAAGGTGCAGGACGGTTATTGCATCAGCTCGGAAACGTGTACCTATGATGTCATCAGCGGCCGTTCGATCGTCGATGTGCAGCCGGGAGAGATCGTGAAGTTCAGCGATGATAGGGTGGAGCATTTTCGCTATGCGCCTGCTGAGCGGCCGGCGATGTGCGCGATGGAGTACATCTACTTTTCCCGCCCGGACAGTGCGCTGGACGGGGTCAACGTGCATCTGTTCCGCAAAGCGAGCGGTGCGCTGCTCGCCCGAAAGGATCAGGGGATCGAGGCAGATATCGTCATCGGTGTGCCGGATTCCTCGATCAGTGCTGCCAGCGGCTATGCGGAAGCCAGCGGGATCCCTTATGAGATGGGATTGATCAAAAACCGTTATGTCGCCCGTACCTTCATCCAGCCCACCCAGCAGCTGCGCGATCGCGGTGTGCGCATGAAGCTCTCAGCCATCCGCAGCATCGTCGAAGGCAAGCGCATCATCCTCATCGATGATTCGATCGTGCGGGGGACGACATCCCGGCGCATCGTTCAGCTGTTGCGGGAAGCAGGCGCCAGGGAGATCCACATGCGCATCGCTTCCCCGATGATCACGTATCCGTGTTTCTATGGCGTGGATACATCGACCAGACAGGAGCTGATCGCCGCGCATAAGAGCGTACAGGAGCTGTGTGACTACATTCATGCGGATTCTCTGCGCTTTCTGAGCGTGGAGGAGCTGCGATCGATCTGCAAAGGCGGTCTGTGCACGGCCTGTTTCGACGGGCAGTACGTGACCGAACTGTATGATTACGCAGAAAAACTGAACGAATGAGAAATAATTTTCATAAACTGAAATTTCTTTCAAAAAATAGTTGACAATTTTCTCCTTTTGTTTCATAATGCTGGGTATGAACGATGGGGGCGATCAGGAGACGGCCAGAATTACCGCATTCCATGAATTCCTTCCTCAAGAAATGTTTAAGCTACGGCAAAGGCGTCGTGTATCCCAAGGGGTACGTTCGCCTCTGCCGTTCTTTTTTTGTTAAGGAGAGTGAAACTTATGAAAACAAAGGTAACCGAGATGTTTGGCTCCATGGTGTTTGATGACAGCGTCATGCGGGAACGTCTGCCCAAGGACACGTATCGCGAACTGCAGAAGACGATCCAGGACGGACGGCCGCTCAATATCAAGATCGCCAATGCGGTCGCCAACGCGATGAAGGACTGGGCGGTGGAGCGGGGCGCCACCCATTATACGCACTGGTTCCAGCCGATGACCGGCGTCACCGCGGAAAAACATGACAGTTTTATCAGTCCGGACGGTCATGGCAAGGTTATGATGGAGTTTGGCGGAAAGGAGCTCATCAAGGGAGAGCCGGACGCTTCTTCCTTCCCAAGCGGCGGTCTGCGGGCCACCTTTGAGGCCAGAGGCTATACGGCCTGGGATCCGACCTCCTATGCTTTCATAAAGAATCACGTGTTATGCATACCGACCGCGTTCTGTTCGTACAGCGGACATGCCCTGGATAAGAAGACACCGCTGCTGCGCAGCATGCAGGCGATCAACCGACAGGCGATGCGCATCCTGAAGCTGTTTGGCAACGAGGATGTCGGAAGCGTCAAGACAACGGTGGGCAGCGAACAGGAATACTTTCTGGTCGACAAGGCGTATTACCGCGAGCGCAAGGATCTGATCTATGCCGGACGTACGCTGTTTGGCGCGCCGACGCCGAAGGGACAGGAGATGGAGGACCATTACTTCGGAACGATCAAATCCCGTGTGCAGGCATTCATGGATGAGCTGAATACCGAGCTGTGGAAACTGGGCGTTGCGGCCAAGACCGAACACAATGAGGTGGCACCGGCGCAGTATGAGATCGCACCGGTCTTCTCTACGACCAACATCGCCACCGACCACAACCAGCTGACGATGGAGCTGATCCAGCGCATTGCGAAGAAGCACGATCTGGTCGCGCTGCTGCATGAGAAGCCGTTTGCGGGCATCAACGGCAGCGGCAAGCACAACAACTGGTCGATCTCGACCGATACCGGGGTCAATCTGCTGGAACCGGGCGACACGCCGTATGAAAACGCACAGTTCCTGCTGTTTCTGTGTGCGGTCATCAAGGCGGTCGACGAACATCAGGACCTGTTGCGGCTGAGCGTCGCCACGGCCGGAAACGATCATCGCCTGGGGGCCAATGAAGCGCCGCCGGCGATCATCTCCATCTTCTTGGGCGATGAGCTCACCGAGATCCTCAAAGCGATCGAGGAAGCGCGCGCATACAGCGGAAAAGAGAAGGAACTGATGAAGGTCGGGGCCCATGTGCTGCCGAAGTTTCCAAAGGATGCGACCGACCGTAACCGGACCTCGCCGTTTGCCTTTACCGGCAACAAGTTTGAGTTCCGCATGCCGGGCAGCAGCGCTTCGATCTCCGGAGCGAACATCGTCCTCAACACGGTCGTTGCCGATGAGCTGCGGCAGTTTGCGGACGTGCTGGAGATCGCGCCGGATCTGCCAAGCGCCGTTCATGCGCTGATCAAGGATACGATCCACGGCCATCACCGCATCATCTTCAACGGCAACGGCTATGACGATGCCTGGATCGAAGAGGCGAAGAAACGCGGTCTGCTCAATCTGCGCACGACACCGGATGCATTGCCATACTTCATCCGTGAAGAAAACATCCGGCTGTTTGAAAGCCATGGGGTCTTCGATGCCGAGGAGATGCATTCCCGTTATGAGATCATGATGGAAGAATACGTCAAGACGCTGCACATCGAAGCACAGACGATGATCGACATGACCGCAAAGCAGATCCTGCCGGCCGTCTGCCGTCAGATCCGTGAATGGAGCGATACGCTGTGTCTGAAACGGCAGGTGGGCGAACAGGTGGATACCAGCTATGAGGCAAAGGCGGTCGCCATGGCCGCGGATCTGCAGGGAGCGGCATTCGCCAGCATGGAGAAGCTGAAAGAAGAAGTGGCGAGCGTGCAGCAGATGGAGCTGGAGGCGTCCGCGGCGTATTACCGGGATGTGATCCTGACACGCATGGAGGAGCTGCGGCTCTCCTGTGATGCGCTGGAGACGATGACATCGGCACAGCACTGGCCGTTCCCGACCTATGGAAAGCTGCTGTTCGGCATTCTGTAACGATCGTCGGGCGAAACATGAACTGCCGGCAGTCGAAGGGGCTGCCGGCTTATGATACAAGGGGGAGGATGCATATGTGTTCCATCATGGGCTACTGCCGCAAGGATGCGCCTTTGGCGGCATTTGAACAGGCGTTTGCCAAAACGAAGACGAGAGGGCCGGACGATACCCGGATCGTCGATACCGGAAACGGGCTGCTGGGATTTCACCGCCTGGCGATCATGGGGCTGGATGAAAGCGGGATGCAGCCGTTCGTGCGGGGAAGGTCCATGGTCGTCTGCAACGGCGAGATCTATGGGTTCCGCCGGCTGCGACGCTCGCTGGAGAAAGCGGGATATGTGTTTGTCAGCGACAGTGACTGTGAACTGCTGCTGCCGCTGTATCGTCAGCTGGGAACAGCGATGTTTGCGATGCTGGATGCGGAATTTGCCATGATCCTCTATGACGGGGAGACCGGGCGCTTTCTTGCGGCCCGTGATCCCATCGGCATCCGCCCGCTGTATTACGGTTATGATGACAAAGGGGCGATCGTCTTCGCCAGCGAGCCGAAAAACCTGCTCTCGCTGTGTGCGCAGATCGTTCCGTTTCCGCCGGGCCACTATTATGCGGACGGGGAATTTCACTGTTATCGGGATATGACGCAGGTATCTGCATTTCACGATGAAGGGCTGGAGTCCATCTGCAGCGAGATTCGCACCCGCCTGATCCGGGGAGTGGAAAAACGGCTGGATGCCGATGCACCGCTGGGCTTTCTGCTCAGCGGCGGCCTGGATTCCTCGCTGGTCTGTGCCATCAGCGCCCGCCTGCTGGATCGTCCGATCCGCACCTTTGCGATCGGTATGGACACAGATGCCATCGATCTGAAATACGCCAGAGCGGCTGCCGAGCATCTGCACAGTGAACATCACGAGGTCATCATCACCAAAGAGGATGTGATCCGCGCGCTGCCTTCGGTCATCGAGGCGCTGGCCACGTATGATATTACGACCATCCGGGCCTCTATCGGCATGTATCTGCTCTGTGAGTGGATCCATGCGCATACCGACGTGCGGGTGCTGCTCACCGGGGAGATCTCCGATGAGCTCTTCGGTTATAAATATACGGATTTTGCCCCGGATGCGCAGGCCTTTCAAACGGAGAGCGAAAAACGGATCCGGGAGCTGCACATGTACGATGTGCTGCGGGCGGACCGCTGCATCAGCGTGCACTCGATGGAAGCCAGGGTACCTTTTGGCGATCTCGCCTTCGTCGAGTATGTCATGAGCATCGATCCCAGACGCAAGATGAATGTCTACGGCAAGGGAAAATACCTGCTGCGGCATGCCTTTGAGGGGACGTATCTGCCTGCGGATCTGCTGATGCGGGAAAAGGCGGCTTTCTCGGATGCCGTCGGTCATTCGCTGCGCGATGAGCTGCAGCGGTATGCGGAGCGCTGTTACAGCGATGCGGAGTTTGAAACAAAGCGCCGGCAGTACACACATGCCCGGCCGTTCACCAAAGAGAGCCTGCTGTATCGGGAGCTGTTTGAATCGTTTTATCCGGGACAGTCTGGGATGATCAGCGGCTTCTGGATGCCCAATCGGGACTGGGCGGGCTGTGATGTGGATGATCCCAGCGCCCGCGTGCTGTCCAATTACGGGGACTCCGCAAAATAGAGCGGAAAGAGGGAGGAATATGGAATGTGCAAGGAAATACGAAAACGATATGATCCGCTGCAGGAACACGATGCCTGCGGCATCGGTGCACTCGTCAACATCGACGGCCGGAAAGAACACCGCCTGGTCGATCAGGCGCTGTCGATCGTCGAGCATCTGGAACATCGGGCCGGGAAGGACGCCAGCGGCAAGGTCGGCGACGGGGTCGGCATCCTGTTGCAGATCTCGCATCGGTTCTTTTCGCAGGCGGTAAAGGAAGCAGGATCAAAGCTGCCATCGGAAGGAGACTATGGCATCGCCATGCTGTTTCTGCCGACGCAGGGACTGCGTCGGCGCAAGAGCGAACAACTGCTGGAGACGATCTGCGCCCATGAGGGCGCTGCGGTGATCGGCTGGCGGGATGTGCCCTGCCAGGGGGAGATCCTGGGGGAGACTGCCCGCGCCTGCATGCCAATGATCCGTCAGTGCTTCATCCGCCGGCCGGCCGACACGGACGCCGGCATGGAGTTTGAGCGTCTGCTGTATGTGATCCGGCGTCAGTTTGAAAAGAGCTGTCCGGATACGTATGTCGCTTCGCTGTCGTCACGGACGATCGTCTACAAGGGCATGTTCCTGGTCGATCAGCTGCGTGGCTTTTATGATGATCTGCGCGATGAACGCTATGAGAGCGCCCTGGCGATGGTGCATTCCCGCTTTTCCACCAATACCCAGCCAAGCTGGGAGCGGGCACAGCCCAATCACATGATCGCACACAACGGGGAGATCAACACGATCCGCGGCAACCGCAACCGCATGCTCGCCCGGGAGGAGAACATGCACTCCGCCTTCATGGAGCGCTGCGGCCGCAAGATCCTGCCGGTCATCGATGTGGCCGGTTCCGATTCGGCGATGCTGGACAACACGCTGGAATTTCTGTGCATGAACGGGGTTCCGATGGAAAAGGCGGTCATGATGACCATCCCGCAGCCCTGGCGCAAGGATGCCATGGAGCGGGAAAAGCGAGACTTCTATCATTATTATTCGACGATGATGGAGCCATGGGACGGCCCGGCGGCGATCCTGTTTTCCGATGGGGAAAAGCTGGGCGCCGTCCTGGACCGCAATGGCCTGCGTCCGCTGCGCTGGTGGCTGAACGATGAGCAGACGCTGACGCTTTCCTCAGAGGTCGGTGTGCTGCCGATCGATGAAGCGCACATCGTGCGCAAGGACCGCCTGCGTCCCGGACAGATGCTGCTGGTGGATACGAAGGAACACCGTCTCATCAGCGATGCGCAGTGCAAGGCGCGCTATGTGAACAGCCATCCATATGGGGAGTGGCTGGACCGTTGCCTGCATAGGCTCAAAGATCTGCCGGCGCCGGAAAAAAAGACGCAGGTGCTCACCCAGAAGGAACGCAATGCCCTTTATAAGGTGTTTGGCTACACGTATGAGGATGTACGGGAACAGATCCTGCCGATGGCGCGCAGCGGCACAGAGCCGACCGCATCGATGGGAACGGATATCCCGCTGGCCGTGCTCAGCGACCGGCATCCATTGCTGTTTCATTATTTCAAACAGCAGTTTGCCCAGGTCACCAATCCGCCGATCGATTCGCTGCGGGAGGAGATCGTCACCGATACGACGGTCTATCTGGGCGCGCAGGGCAACCTGCTGGAAGAAACCGACCGCAACTGCGCCCTTCTGGAGGTGCGAAATCCGATCCTGGACGGCCGCGACATGGATAAGATCCGGGCATTGAAACAGCCGCCGTTTCAAGTGGAAGAGATCTCCCTGCTGTTCTATCAGGGCCTCACGCTGGAAGAAGCGCTGGAGATGCTGTTTGTCAGCTGTGATCAGGCCGTGACCCGCGGTGCCAACATCCTGATCCTGAGCGATCGCGGCATGGATGAGGAACATCTGGCGATCCCTTCGCTGCTGGCGGTGTCGGCGCTGGAACAGCATCTGGTGCGCACGAAGAAAAAGACGGCGGTCTCGATCGTGCTGGAGAGCGGTGAACCGCGGGATGTGCATCAGTTTGCCACGTTGCTGGGCTATGGCGTCGGTGCGATCTATCCGTATCTCGCCCACGAGAGCATCCGGGAGATGATCGAGGAGAATGTGCTGGACAAAGAGAGTGCGGCGGCCATCCGTGATTACAACCGCGCGATCATGCATGGCGTCGTCAAGATCGCTGCAAAAATGGGGATCTCCACGCTGCAGTCGTATCAGTCGGCACAGATCTTTGAAGCGATCGGCCTCGATCAGGACGTCATCGACCGTTATTTCACCGGAACCATCTCCCAGGTCGGCGGCATCACGCTGTCACACATCGAGGCGGATCTCCGCTGGTACCATGACCGCGCGTTCGATCCGCTGGGCATGCAGGTGGACGACACGCTGGATGCCGTCGGTTTTCACCGTTTGCGCAGCGGAGCGGACAAGGAGCGGCATCTGTATGATCCAAAGACGATCGTCCTGCTGCAGCAGGCGGTGCGCGAAGGGGATTATGAGCTGTTCAGACGCTATACGGAGCGGATCCATCAGGAGCATCATCCCTTTACGATCCGATCGCTGCTCACCTTTGATACAGAGGGACGCCGTCCGATCCCGCTGGATGAGGTGGAAAGCGTGGAGCACATCGTCCGCCGTTTCAAGACGGGAGCGATGTCCTATGGATCGATCTCGGAGGAGGCCCACACCTGTCTGGCGATCGCGATGAACCGGCTGCACGGCAAGAGCAACAGCGGGGAGGGCGGTGAACGTCCGGATCGGCTGGGCACTGAGCGTAACAGCGCCATCAAGCAGGTGGCCAGCGGCCGCTTCGGTGTGACCAGTGAATACCTCAACAGCGCACAGGAGATCCAGATCAAGATGGCACAGGGAGCCAAGCCGGGAGAAGGCGGACACCTCCCCGGCAGCAAGGTCTATCCGTGGATCGCGACGACCCGACACTCCACGCCGGGCGTGACGCTCATCTCTCCGCCGCCGCATCACGACATCTACTCGATCGAGGATCTGGCACAGCTGATCTACGATCTGAAAAATGCCAATCCCAAAGCGCGCATCTCGGTCAAGCTCGTCAGTGAGGAAGGCGTCGGTACGATCGCCAGCGGCGTGGCCAAGGCCGGTGCGCAGGTCATCCTGATCTCCGGTTATGACGGCGGGACGGGCGCTGCACCGCAGAGCTCGATCCACCATGCCGGTCTGCCATGGGAGCTGGGACTTGCCCAGACGCAGGATCAGCTCGTACGCAACGGGCTGCGCAGCCGTGTCTGTCTGGAGACGGATGGCAAGCTGATGAGCGGACGCGATGTGGCGATCGCCGCCTTGCTGGGGGCGGAGGAGTTCGGCTTCGCCACCGGTCCGCTCGTCGCCATGGGCTGCATGATGATGCGCGTCTGCAACCTGGATACCTGTCCGGTCGGCATCGCCACACAGAACGCCTGTCTGCGGCGCCGCTTTCAGGGAAAGCCGGAACATGTCATCCACTTCATGCGCTTCGTCGCTCAGCAGCTGCGGGAGATCATGGCGCAGCTGGGCTTTCGCAGCGTGGCGGAGATGGTCGGCCACAAAGAGTGTCTGCGCGTCAGCGAGAACGCCGCTTTGTATCATCTGCAGCTGGAGCGGCTGCTGGCCCTGACACCGTCGTCGGCAAAGCTGCACTATGATGAAGCCGATATCTATGACTTTCACCTGGAGACGACCAAGGATGCCCGCGTGCTCATCCCGGCCTTCACACAGGCGATGGCGAAAAAGGAACGCTGTCACTGTCAGCTGCACCTGGATAATACCGACCGTGCCTTCGGAACGTTGTTAGGATCGTATGTCACCCGGCATCATGGCACGACGCTGGCCGAAGATACCTGTCAGATCATTTGCAGCGGCAGCGGCGGTCAGTCGTTCGGTGCCTTTCTGCCGGCAGGTATTTCCATCCATCTGGAGGGCGATGCCAATGATTATTTTGGCAAAGGCCTCTCCGGCGGCAAGCTGAGCGTGACACCGCCGGCAGCTGCGACATATGCGGCGAAGGAGAACATCATCATCGGCAATGTCGCGCTCTATGGCGCTACCAGCGGCAGCGCCTATATCAACGGCATTGCCGGGGAGCGCTTTGCGGTGCGCAACTCCGGTGCGATCGCAGTCGTGGAAGGCTGTGGCGATCATGCCCTGGAATATATGACCGGGGGCTGTGTCGTCATCCTGGGAGCGGTCGGCAAGAACGTCGCTGCCGGCATGAGCGGGGGCATCGCGTACATCCTCGATGAACACCATGACCTCTATCTGCGCCTCAACAAGGAGCTCGTCGACATGGAGGAGCTTCGTGAGGAGAGCGACTGTTGCCGTCTTCGGGAGATGATCCGCGATCATGTACAGGCGACCGGCAGCGAACACGGTCAGTGGATCCTCGATCACTTTGCAAAGATGAAAAGCAGCTTCAAGAAGATCATCCCGCGGGATGATCGGCGCATGCTGGAGCGGATCCACAGTTTGCAGCAGCAGGGCTTTTCGGAAGAAGAGGCTCGGTTGCGCGCATTTGAACAGATGACGAAGGGAGGCGACGCCTGATGGGAAGACCAGATGGATTCATGAAATACGCACGTCGGGAGACCCGGCTGCGGCCGGCCGCCGTGCGCATACAGGATTTTGAGGAGCTGCACGTTCCTCTGTCACACGAACAGCGCCGGCAGCAGGCGGCCCGCTGCATGAACTGCGGCGTGCCGCTGTGTCAGTCGGCGATGGAGCTGGGCGGCATGGTCAGCGGCTGTCCATTGCACAATCTGATCCCGGAGTGGAACGATGAACTGTACCACGATCGGCCGCAACAGGCGCTCATCCGTCTGCTGAAGACCAACCCGTTTCCGGAGTTTACCGGTCGTGTCTGTCCCGCGTTGTGCGAAAAGGCGTGCATCTGCGGCATGAATGACGAACCGGTGACGATCCATGAAAACGAGCTTGCCATCATTGAAGAGGCATATGCCAGTGGCTGGATGAAGCCTCGTCCGACCCGTCGGCAGAGAGGTAAGCGCATCGCGGTCATCGGCAGTGGTCCCAGCGGGCTCAGCACCGCCGATGCGCTCAATCGGCGCGGGCATGAGGTCCATGTCTATGAGCGCATGGAACGTGCCGGCGGGCTGCTCATGTACGGGATCCCCAACATGAAGCTGGACAAACGTGTCATCGAACGGCGCATCGAGCTCATGAAGGAAGAGGGCGTCGTCTTTCACTTCTGTCAGGACGTCGGCAGAGCGGAAGCGGTGGAGGCGCTCGTTGAACGCTACGATGCCGTTGCGCTGTGCTGCGGTGCCAAGCAGCCCCGGGATCTGCATGTGGAAGGACGGCAGAGCCGTTGGGTCCACTTTGCGGTCGATTACCTCAGCGAGGCGACAGAGGCCTTGCTCGCCCAACGGGCGATCCGCGATGAGACGCTGGATGCGAAGGGCAAACAGGTCATCGTGGTCGGCGGCGGAGATACCGGAAATGACTGTGTGGCCACCTGCATCCGTCAGGGATGCGCTTCGATCGTCCAGCTGGAGATGATGCCACAGCCGCCGGTCGAACGTTCGGCCGACAACCCATGGCCGCAGTGGCCGCGGACCGTAAAGGTCGATTACGGGCAGCAGGAGAGCATCGAAATGTTCGGTCAGGATCCGCGCATCTATCAGACGACCGTCACCCGGCTGATCAGCGAGGGCGACCGTCTGGTCGCGGTCGAAACGGTCCGGCTGGAAGCGAAAGACGGCACCATGGTGCCGATCGCAGGCAGCGAGCAGCGTCTGGCGGCCGATATGGTGCTGATCGCCGCCGGCTTTACCGGCTGTGAAGAGTATGTCAGCGATGCGTTCCAACTGCCGCTGACCGCCCGCCATACGGCAGCGACGAACCCATGTTCCCACCAGATCGGAGAAAGCAAGCTGTTTGCGGCCGGTGATCTGCGAAGGGGCCAGTCCCTGGTCGTATGGGCCATTGCGGAAGGCAAGGCCTGTGCCCGGGAGATCGACCGCTACCTGATGGGCTATACGGAAATGGATCCTTCCTGAGACAAAGAGGAGGCACACATCTGCTTTTGCGGTGTGTTCCTTCTTTTTTTCTGTGCGAAAAGTCGCAGAAAAAGCAGTAATATATACACCCCTTTCGACAATTTGCTTCATAAATTCCATCAAAGCCTTCCGTATAATAGAATGTAAAAATGGAGGTTATGAAATATGACAAATGTTTATGGCTATGCGAGAGTATCCAGTACAGATCAGCATGAAGATCGTCAGATGCGTGCTTTGTTATCGTATGAGGTTGCGGAACAGAACATCTATCTGGACAAACAGTCCGGCAAGGATTTTGACCGCCCACAGTACCAGAAGCTGCTCTATCAGCTGCGAAAGGGCGATCTGCTCTATGTGATGAGCATTGACCGGCTGGGCAGAAACTATGAGGAGATCCAGCAGCAGTGGCGCATCCTCACCAAGGATATCGGCATCGATGTCTGTGTGATCGACATGCCATTGCTGGATACCCGTTATGGGAAAGATCTGCTGGGGACCTTTATCGCTGATCTGGTACTGCAGATCCTCTCCTTCACGGCACAGAACGAACGGGAGAACATCAAAAAAAGGCAGGCGCAGGGAATTGCGGCTGCCAAGGCGAAAGGGGTGAAGTTCGGCCGTCCGCCCATCCCTTTGCCCAAAGAGTTTCGATCGATCGTGTCCCAGTGGGAAAACAAGGAGATGCACATATCGGATGTGCTGGCCCTCTGCCATATGAGCGAGGCGACCTTTTATCGCAAGCTGAAAGAATGTAGAGATTCCATAAACTAAAAAAACGCCAAAAATGTGTACATTTTGAGCGCTATCTCTATTTTTGATTTTACACCCGCATAAGCGGAAATG
>DWYK01000129.1 GCA_019118705.1 Candidatus Merdibacter merdigallinarum
GTTTCGCGTTTTTATCAGTCTATTTTGCTTCACTGAGCTTCCGGCGTGAAGCATGCAGGAAGCGAAGCGGACGGACTGGATACACTTTCTGAGAGCGGAGAGGCGTGGGCCGTGTGACTTTGGAGGAATCCGCTGGAACTTCTTAAGGGAGTGGAAAAATGTTGTTAAGCGGTGCGAGGGGATTGTCTGAGCCGCAGGCGAGTTGCCCCGAGTGCCGTTTTGCACTTAAACATTTTTTCAGTCCTTTAGAAGTTCCCTGATTCTGGAACGGAGCGCGGAACATACCTCTCCACTCTCAGAATACGATTCTTCAAATTTTACGCTCGATTCCGGACACTTTACTGAAACCTCTTAGTGATCTAAATAACTGACATTATACTTGCTCATGACGCTGCGTTATGAGTTAAACTATACACAGATTCCAAAGACAGGAGGCATAAACATGGAAAAACACAGAGCAATACCTGACGGATATATGACGATCGGGCAATTAGCCGAGAAAATGGATGTCACAGTGCGCACCCTGCAGTACTACGACAGGGAAGGTCTTCTCGCTCCTTCCGCTATAAGTGAAGGCGGGCGCAGACTTTACACTGATAAAGATATCATAAAGCTCCACCAGATCCTCTCACTGAAACATCTGGGCTTTTCGCTGGATGATATCAAGAACCGGCTGATCCCTCTTGATTCACCGGAAGAGGTCGCTGCTGTTCTGGCCGAACAGGCTGATACCACAAGAGCAAAAATTAAAAATCTGACCGAATCTTTAAGAGAACTCGAGGCACTGCATGATGAGGTTCTCAAGATGAAAACCGTTAATTTTAAAAAATACGCTGATATTATCGTTAATCTTGAGATGAAAAATGATTACTACTGGCTGATCAAACATTTTGATGACCAGTTGCTCGACCATATCCGGGGTCATTTCGACCGGAACAGCGGGCTCGACTTTATGGACCGTTTCACGCAGCTGCAGAATGAAGCGATGCGGCTCCAGGATGAAGGCATCCCGGCGGACAGTGAAGAAGCGCAGGCGTTCGCGGAAGTTTACTGGAATATGATTACCGAATTCACCGGCGGAGACATGAGCCTGCTTCCGAAACTGGTGGAATTCGGCCAGCTTGACCATGGATTTTCTAATGCTTTCATCGGCTCTGTTCTGGAAATTTATTTTTCCAGATCCGGCACAAATCCTTTCCAGACAGACAATGAGGTGGATTGACAGATGATGCAGAAAAGGAAAGGAGGCAATATCGATGAATGATGCCATTGAAGTAAAAAACCTGAAAAAATCCTACGGCAATCATGTTGTTTTAGCCGGACTGAACTTCTCTGTCCGGCATGGAGAAATCTTCGCTCTTCTTGGAACAAACGGCGCCGGCAAGACCACTACTCTTGAATGCATTGAAGGATTGAGGAAATACGACAGCGGCAGTATCACTGTAAACGGTAAAATGGGGATTCAGCTGCAGTCTGCTTCTCTCCCTGAACATATCCGCGCCATGGAAGCCATCCGTCTCTTTGCCGGATGGAATAAGGTTACTGTTGATCCGGCAATGCTTAACCGGCTTGGAATCGACGATATTTCACAAAAACAATATTATCAGATGTCAACCGGTCAGAAACGCAGACTTCATCTTGCACTTGCCATGATCCGCAACCCGGACATTATATTTCTGGATGAACCGACAGCCGGACTGGATGTGGAAGGCAGAACCGCACTCCACGAAGTGATCCGCCTGCTAAAGACCCAGGGGAAAACCATAATCCTTGCCAGCCATGACATGGCTGAAGTGGAAAGTCTGTGCGACCGTATTGCCATCCTGACCGAAGGAACAATCGCTTTTACCGGAACAGTGAGTGAACTGAGATGTGTCACAGGGAGACACTATAAAATTATAATAGAAACAAATATTGGAACAAAATGTTTTGAATGCGACAATATTGGGAAGGCACTGTCCGCCGTACTGCAAGAAATTGAGGAACAGGACCTGACAATCCTGGACATCCGGATCGACAGCGGTTCTCTGGAACAGCAATTTATGAAAATTACAAAGAAAATAAAAAAGGAGATTTCATTATGAAAGCTTTTGTATATGGCTTATTCCTCCAGTGCATACTGGACATCCGAAGCAGAGCCATGCTGATCACCTGCTATATTGTCCCGCTTCTTTTCTTCGCCGTGATGGGCGGGATATTCACTTCTGTCATGCCCGGATCAGAACTTACACTCATCCAGTCCATGACCGTATTCGGAGTGACAATGGGCGCTCTGATCGGGCTGCCTCCCTCACTTGTGGAAATCTACGGCAGCGGCATCAAAAAGATTTACCAGGCCAACGGAGTGCCGCTGTGGCTGGGTCTGGCTCTGACAAACCTTTCCGCCTATTTCCATCTGTTCATCATGAGCCTGATTATTTACTTCACCGCACCGGTGATATTTCAGGCAAAGATACCTGCAAATCCGGGACAATACTTCTGCTCTCTTGCTGTTTTCATCGCAGTTTCTCTGAGCATTGCAGATATCATCGGACTGGCAGTAAAAGATCAGGCCAAAACCTCCATGTTCTCCATCCTGATCTTTCTGCCTTCCATCCTGTTGTCCGGAATCATGTTCCCGGAGAACCTGCTCCCGGAACTGTTCCGGATTGCCGGCAGGATATTCCCGGCATCCTGGGGATACAGACTTATGACAGATGACAGCTTTGCATTTGAAAACCTGTGGCCTATGGCTGCAATTTTCATCGCAGCGTCAATCATCTGTACTGTTCTGATGAAAAATATGCGTGATAAATAGTGCATACTTGATAAATAGAGCATACTTCCTAACAGTCTATCCCCTTCCTCCGGTAGAACACATCAAACAGCACCGCCCCACCTGCGATCCACACCGCGCACACGATAATCGCTGTCAGACTGTTTCCGGAAAGAATGTTTTGCCCGGACTGAACTGCCGTATAAATAGTCTGGAAAGATGTCGTAGGCACGACTGCGGATATTCGCTCAAAGACATCATTGAATCCGGAAAATAAAGGCGGCAGCATGGTCAGCAGCGTAAGGGGTGCGGAGATCGTCCCTGCCGATGCCTGATCTTTGGAGAGAAGTCCTGCCATTGCTCCCAGAAAACAGAGTCCGGCAGCGCTTACCATTGCTGCGGCAAGATATACGAAATAATCTTGCCCGTCTCCCCCTGCAATAAAGAATACCGCTGTTGACACGACTGCTGTCATTCCCAGGCAGACCAGAATCTTTGATGTCAGGAACTCGTGTCCTCTCACATGGGCGAGCATAAGGGAACGCAGAGTATATTTTTCCTTCTCCTCAGCGATCATAATTGGCAGGATACTTGTAGGAATGATCGATATGGCAAATACAGCCGATATGTTCAGCACGAACCCCTGCATTCCCTCCCCGATCCCGCTGAACAGATAACGGTACAGAGCACAGAAAAATATGGGTATCAGCACGCTGACCAGGATATTTTTATTTGCCAGGCAACTTTTAATATCTTT
>DWYK01000130.1 GCA_019118705.1 Candidatus Merdibacter merdigallinarum
TCGCCTTATCCAACAGCCAGGTTCGCTACATTTTAACGGATCGGGATGTGCGGGCCTTTTATAAAAGATTATTGCGAGACAGTGGCAATCTTTCGGAAGCGGCACAACAAGTTCAAAAGATTTTGCATGAGGAAGAGAAGGGGTAAAAAGCGTTTGCCATCCGCAAAACAGTTTTTCTCTTGTCACACAGCAGTTAGTTGGCCTTTACCAATACACTTATCTATCTTATACAGGTTCAAAATAACCGGAACTATATTGCCGAAAGTGAATGAAAAATTGATTGACATCTTGTAGTTCTTTTGCTATACTATCCTTATCAACTACAAACCATCAACGAAAGGAGTGCCGTCTATGATCTCCATTTCCGAGTCCGAGTGGCAGGTGATGCAGGTTATCTGGTCCAGTCCTCCCAAAACTTTGCCGGAGATCCTCTCCAGTCTCCAGTCAACCGGCTGGAGCAAGACCACCATCCAAACCTACCTGGCCCGCTTGGTGAAAAAAGGCGCTCTCACCACCCAGCGCCAGGGGAAGGGTTACCTCTACTACCCCGCTCTGTCCCAGGCCCAGTGCCAGTTGGAAGAGAGCAAGAGCTTTCTCCATCGGGTCTACGGCGGGTCCCTGTCTAAGATGGTGTTGGGCTTTGTGGAGAGTGGTAGCCTTTCCCAGAAGGAGTTGGAGGAATTGAAGGAATTGGTCAATCAACAGGAGGAAGGTCATGACCCTCACTGAGCTGTTCTTTCTGGTGGTGTATATTTCCGTTATAGGTGGGCTGTTCGGAGTGGTTTCCCTGTTCCTCAGCCGGGTGCTGAAGCGCTCCCTGCCCCTGTGGTTTTCCCTTTGCGGTCTGGCCCTGTATGGAATACCCGTGCTGTCGCCCCAGGTTCGGCTGTTTTCCCCGGAGCCAGAGCAGCGCCTGCCTGCTTTTACAGTAGCCGCTTGGGTATGGGCGGCGGGGTTCGCATTATTTCTGGCCTATCGTGTGATGCGGCTGCTGCTGGCGGGGAGAGCCCTCCGCCGCTGCCCGCCCTGCCGGGACCAGCGGCTCTTGCACCTTACCGCCCAGTGCGCCCAATCTCTGGGAATGAAGCGCATCCCACCCTTGCTGGAAACGCCTCTGGATTCTCCCATCTCTGTAGGAGGGGTGCTGCGGCCGGCGCTGCTGGCGGACGCCGCTGTCCTCTCCCAGCTGACAGACGCCCAGCTTCAAGCAGTCCTCACCCATGAGCTCACCCACATTCTGTGCCATCATTTGCTGTGCCAGCGGGTGTACGATGTGGTCTGCGCCATCCACTGGTTCAACCCCCTGGCTTGGCTGTGCCGGGAGGACTTCGCGCTCCACTGCGAAAGCGACTGCGATACCCACGTCCTTCGCTTTTTATCAGGCAGTATCACCATCGGGGAGTACGCCCGGGCCATCCTCCGCCTGTTGGAGCTGTCCGCCTGTAAAGATGGAAAAGCTACTCAAGGGGTAGGCGCCTTAGCCTTCCTCCACACCAAGCGCAGACTGGGCCGCCTCTTAGCAAAGCCCGCCCCTTGGAAGGAACGCCTGTTGTCGGCGGGGCTGGCAATATTGCTGGTGCTGGCCCTGGCCTTTTCCGCAGAGTTCAGCCGCCAGCACTTCTATCCCTACCCTGCCTATTCCGTGGGCATAGAGCACGGGGTCTAGCAGCCCCGCTCTCTTTTACTCAATAAATCTACATATGTAGTTATAAGGAGGCCGTTATGGAACCGAACATCGTCTTTTCCCACATCACAAAAACTTACAGAGGGGGCGTCACCGCTTTGGAAGACGTGTCCTTCTCCGTGGGCAGCGGCGTCTTTGGACTGCTGGGCCACAACGGGGCGGGCAAGTCCACCTTGATGAAAGCCCTTGTCACCGTGGAACCACCCACCTCTGGCTCAATTGAAGTTTGTAGTTTTGACACCACTCGCCAGGGGAGGGAGGTCCGCCAGTGCCTGGGCTACCTGCCCCAGGAGCTACCCATGTACCCAAGCCTGACCATAGGGGACTTCCTCCACTACATGGGGGAGTTGAAGGGTGTCCACGACAAGGCTCAGGTGGAAAAAGTCCTCATCCAGGTGGAGATGCAGGACTTTGCCAAGCGGAAGATCGGCCAGCTCTCCGGGGGCATGAAGCGGCGGGTGGGCATCGCCCAGGCCCTGCTGGGGGAGCCGCCCATTCTGGTGGTGGATGAACCCACCGCCGGCTTAGACCCGGAGGAGCGGGTGCGGTTTCGCGGGGTGCTGTCCCGCTATGCCCGGCAGGGGCGGACCGTGCTTCTCTCCACCCACATTGTGGAGGACGTGCACCAGCTTTGTCAGCACTTGGCGGTGCTGCGGAAGGGCCGACTTTTTTACGCCGGGCCTTCTGGGGGGCTGCTCCACCAGGTGGAGGGTCGGGTGAAAATCCTGTGCCTGGGGGACGAGCGAGAGTTGGCGGACTTGCAGCACCGGGCGGTGGTGCTCTCCACCACATACGAGCAAAATGCCATTTTGGCTCGGGTGGTAGACGAAGAAGGACGCTTTTCTCAGCCCCCGGTTCCCGCCACTTTAGAGGACGCCTACGTCTACTGCATGGGAGGGAAAAGCCATGAATAAGACCCTTGCTATCCTCCACTATGAGCTAAAGCTGCAGGCAAAACGCCCGGCAGTGTGGGGCGTGTTCCTGGCCGCCACCATTATGGCTCAGCTGGACTGCTTCCCCTCCGCCCAAAACCTTGCCCGCCTGGAGTTTTTAAACCAACCCGCCTATTTTGTCCACCGCGTCATGACATTGGACGCCCTGTTGCTGCTGTTCGGCCTTGCCGTTCTCCTGGCCAACCGCTTCCCCGCCGACCGGAAAAACGGCATGAAGCACCTGCTCCTCTCCTATCCCTTGGAGAGGCGACAGTACATCCTGGGTAAGCTGCTGGGCGGCTTTTGCCTGGCTTATCTCCTGGTCGCGCTGTTTCTGGTGAGCAACACCGCGGTCTATGTTCTGGCCGCTCCCTTTTCCATTACCCCGCAGGAGTGGCTGATTCCCCTGGGGAAAGCCCTGGCGCTGTGCGCTTTCCCCGCCAGCTGGTTTACTGGCCTGCTGGCGACAGCTCTGCCCGGTGTGATGGACATCCGTCTGTTTTACGCGGCGGCAGCGGTGTTCTTCGGGTTCAACGCCGCCACGGTGGGCTCGGCGGAGACCATGCCGTTTTATCTCCTTACCTCCGGGGACTTGGCCCGGCTGCTGTGGGTCCACCCCAAGTGGCCCGGGTTGGAGTGGGGCAGTGTGATAGCAAACGCCGCATTCCTCCTGGGAGGGGGTGTGCTGTGCGCCTGTCTGCCCTTTTTAAAGCCGTCCTTTTGGAGGGGCCGTCCATGAAACGCATAATGCTGGAGCTGAAAATCGCCGGGACAAATTTCCTTTTGGTGACGGCGGCGCTCTCTTTTGCCCTGGTGCTCTTTGCCGCCCTAGCCGGGGAGCTGCTGGACTTTGCTCCCATCGCCTTTGAGGTGGCGTTTCCCTTGTATTCCGCCATCGCTGCGGGAGAGTGGGGCCGCACTCGCTGCGACCCTTGTTTCGAGGCTATTGCCGCCCAGAGTCCCAGTTTGTTTTCCTGGGCCCTCCGCCGCTTCTTCGCCATCTTCGCCGCAGTGAGTCTTTTCGCCCTGGCAACTATGCTGGCCGCTGCTTGCATTCGTCCAGGGCTGGTAATGGGGGAAATGCTCCTGCTCTACCTTCCCACAGCGTTTTTCTTTGCATCGGTGGCGGCGCTGGTAGGCGCCGCCTCGCCGCAAGAGCACCTGGCCACGCTGATGTGCGGCCTGCTGTGGCTGGTGGCGCTGCTGACCCGCAGCCTGCTGCGCCTGTTCGGAGTAGAGTTTGTCTACCCGTTCCTCTGTTTTGCCGGGGACCAGCACGGCGTCTGGCTGTACAACAAGGCGGTGCTGGCTGGGATGGGGCTGTTCTTGTGGACAACCAACTGGTTCGTCTTGCGGAGGAAAAGTTGAGGAGGAGAAATTTCATTTTAAAAGGTCGGGAACAATCCCGGACTTTCGCTTACCCCAAATCGGGGGAGGGGCACCTCAAAATTTGCGGGACAGTAAGCAAAGAAAAGGGCTTCGCAAAAAGACTTTCAGAAAGAGCTTGCAAAAAAATACAGTGAACAGGATGTAAACTTCGATTTCTCTATAGACGTAGGCTGGAACATAGGTGTAGTATTAGGTGTAGTATTTTGAAAAATCATATGGGAGGTAACGCCACGGAAATCAAAAACACTTACACTAAGCGCAGCCCTTTGGGTCACTATTTCCTTCTGCCCAATGAGATCATCACCCTGGGGTTAAGTCCCGGTGAACTATCTCTCTATGCCTACCTGATTTTCTGCGAGGACAGGAAAACGCACCAGTGTTGGCCCAGCATTGGACGCATTAGCCAGCACACTGGCATGAGCGCTAACACGGTTGCTAAGTACATTCGGCAGCTGGAGGACAAGCGACTTATCAATGTAGAACCAACCAAGGTGTGCACCAAGTCCGGCGAGGTGCGAAATGGCACACAGCTTTTCACGATTCGTCCCATTCAGGAGGCGGTCAATTTCAAGCTGGAGCGGGACTTGGCAACGCTGCCAGAGCAAAAGCACGCCAGAAAACGGAGGTGAAACCCAAACT
>DWYK01000012.1 GCA_019118705.1 Candidatus Merdibacter merdigallinarum
GTACTCCTCGCCTATAGAAAGGCAGGCGGCCCGGAAAGATAGTCTCTCCAGCCGCCTGCTTTTACTTATTCATTTTCTGTCTTTCCTTTAACGTCTTATCTTCTGCGTCTGCGGATCAGGATCACGCTCATTGCGATAATCACTACGATCGCTGCCGCCATCACGATCAGGAGCGGTAAGATCTCGGCTACGTCGCCGGTCTTAACTCCAAGAATGGTTCCTCCTCCGTCATTACCAGCCGGTGTTTCTTTCTTCGGCTCTGTGTAGGTATTGACGAATACCGGCGCTCCGTCGCTGTCCTCGTAGGTAACGGTTGCTTCCAGGCATCCCTTCTCTGTGTTGTCCTTCACATCAACGGTCACATGGTAAATGTTCTCGTCGTATGTTACGTTGCTGCTCTGGATGCCATCTGTCTTGCTGTCGTCATCCTCCGGAAGGACTTCTCTGATTTCGTAGCTGTAGGTTCCCGCTTTGTCAAAGGTGATGGTCTTGAAGGTTACTGCTCCGTTCTCTTCGTTCTTCGCAGTATCGATCTCCTTGCCATCCGCATCACTCAGCAGGAAGCTGAACTCGCCTGCCTTCAGGTCGCGGCCCTTGATGAGCTTGCCTGCGCCTAAGGATACGCTGGTCGGATCTGCGGTGTAAGTATTCTTAAAGGCTACGATGTTGTCAGCCGCACCGTTGATCTGCCATGTTACCTCAAGCTCGCCCGTGTAATTACCATCCGCATCTTTGTCGGTCACGGTAGCAATCACCGTGTACTTGTTAGAGTCGTACTCTACGCCGGCAAGATTGCCCTGCTCTTCTTCAAGGGTGTAGGTATACGTACCTGGCTTGGTGAAGTGAACAGCTCCGAAGGTAATCTCTGCCGCCTCGCCGTCTGCTGCCGCCGGATTGGTCGGAGCGGTCCACCAGTCACCATTCTGTTCTTTAAGCCTGAATGCGAACTCGCCTGCTGTCATGTCACGGCCCGTAAGGCTCTTGGTGATCTTGAAGCCACCGTCACCTGTCAGGCTGGAGCCTTTCGGATCTACATTGTAAACGTTGGTGAAGGTGAAGTCGTTGCCTTCATCGTGACCTGCAGCTTCCGTCTTAGCAACATCAATCGTTCCGTCACCATTGTCAGTTACCTTTACGGTTATAGTCTTAACAGTGGTGTCGTTATCTACGCCCGGCACGCTGCCAGCAATTTCTTTGATGGTATAAGTAAAGGTCTTTGTCCGTCCGGCTGTCTGCAGTTCAATGCCCTCGTCTGCATTCGTAACTCCGGCAGTCACTGTCTCGCCTTCTGTCACAGCTGCCTCTTCACCGGCAACTGCTTCTGCCTCACCCTCGGCAGTTGTTGTTTCACCCTCAACGGTTGTGTCTTCTGTTGTCTGCTCTTCTTCCACCGTCACATCCTGGGTCGTCTGAGTGGTTCCAAAGACATTCTCCATGGTGAAGGTGATCGGACCGAACTCTACTGCGCCGCTCTTATTCTTTGCAGTTGTAGTCTGCGGCATCGGAGCTGGTGTTCCATCCTCTGCAGCATTTCCTGTGATCTCAAAGGTATAGGTATCGTCTACCAGTGCCGGAGCCTCTGTCAGTCCCTCGCCTGGAACGATTTTCTTGTTGCCCTTCAGATTCAGTTCAGCCTTTCCGTCTTTGCCGTAAGTATTCACAAACTCAACACTGGATGCGCCGTCTGCATAACCAACTTCAACATCCAACTTGCCGTGACGGTCATCGGTTACGGTAACAGTTACGTTCGTATCACCGCTGATGTGGCTTACACCTCCAGGCAGGCTGTCTGTCACCTCAGATACTGAGTAGGTAAAGGTGTAGACATCTTTATCACCTGTAGTATCAAGGTTTGCTTTACCTACCTTATCGGATCCGTCTGCTGTTGCTGCTGCAGCCAGATTTTCAGTGGTGTAGGTAATGTCGTCGAAGGTAATGTTTCCATTGCCATCATTGGTGCCTTCAGCCACAACTACATCTCCGCTGGTTACCTGGAAGTTGAACTTTCTAGCATAATTTGCGATATTGTCGTTCTTCAAGGTCTTATTAGCCTTAATCTGTGCTGCGCCTTCAGCGCCAACAATTACATCGCCAGCGTCGTAGGTGTTCTCGAATGCTACAGTTGCACGATTGTCGATGTATTCCTTGTCGGCTGCACCGTCATTTACCACGGTCTTCACCGTCATGGTGCCGTTGCCCTTATCGGTAGCTGTAATGCTTACGGTATAGGTTGTCTCGTCAAGCTTGTAGCCTGCATAGTCACCTTCGCCCGAGGTACCGTTTTCCTTGATGGTGTAGGTATAGGTCACACCGTCATCCGTCTCGTCAAAGATCATATTCTCGAACGGATTGCCCACAACTGATACTGCAGCGCCAGCCGCACCATCATTGTTCTTCACGGTCGTCGAAGTTTCACCGTCCGCAAGGCCAAGCTTCTTCGCTGCATCTGCCGCGTTATCGCCTGTGGCTTCAATGGTGAAGGTGAACTGATCTGCCGTCATGTTGCGGTTGTTCAGCTTCTTGGTGATATCCAGTCCACCTGCACCCTGTGCATCATAGTTGGCACTAGCTTCATAGGTATTTTTAAATGTACCGTTTGCTACAGACGCCGTAGCTGTCAGCTGCCCAGTAGATGCACCAGTCGTAGCATCTTTATCCGTTACTGTAACGGTAATTATTGCAGTATTTTTGCTGTATGTTACACCCTTGTCGGTGGTTCCTGCCTTAGCCTCTTTCACCTCATAAACGTAGGTGCCAGCCTTGTCGTAGGTGATAGTACCAAAGTCAAAGCTTGCTTTTGTTCCTTCCTGCGGTCCGCTGATGGTCTTGTGTGCATTGCCATCCCCATCAATGGTTACACCTGCGTTGTCATCCGCCTTCGGCATCGGAATATCTGCCGACGCCACTTCTGTACCATCCGTCAATTTGCCGGATACTGGGCTCATAACAAACTCAAACGCATAGTCTGCCGTCCACTCATGTCCGGTGAAATCCTTGGTCATCTGGAAATCTGCAGGAACACCTATAGCGGCTCCAGCCTGGTAAGTATTTGTAAATGTCAGGGTTGTTTCCTGGGCACCTGTTTCGATTCCGTCCATTACTCTTTCAGTAATATGTAGAGTACCATTGCCTTGATCTTCTGCAGTCACAAAAACATACTTTTTGCTATCATCATAGCTAATGCCACTGATCTTCTTCTCATCTTCCGGTACGGATTCGCTGATCACAAACACATAGTCGCCAGGTTGTGTAATAGTAATATCACTAAAGCTTGCTGTTTTAGGTGCATCCGGATTTTCCGCATTGTAAGTGATAATAATTCCTTTCGCATTCTCTGGCAATATGACGTATTCGTTTTCTACCG
>DWYK01000131.1 GCA_019118705.1 Candidatus Merdibacter merdigallinarum
GAATTAAGTGATGAGTATCATTCGCGAAAAGAGGGGATCAAATACCTGATCCGGCTGATCGATCAGCATGGTTACGAAATCTTAAGAGATGGTCATTGCCGCCGATATTCTCCGCAGATCAAAGAGACAGCAATACTAGAAGTGCTGGTTCAGGGGAGGAGCATCGGCGAAACGGCGATCAAGTATGGATTGTCCAGCAAGACGGCATTGACTAAATGGATCGATCGGTATGT
The DNA here is from genome assembly GCA_019118705.1 of Candidatus Merdibacter merdigallinarum. Taxonomy (GTDB): domain Bacteria; phylum Bacillota_I; class Bacilli_A; order Erysipelotrichales; family Erysipelotrichaceae; genus Merdibacter; species Merdibacter merdigallinarum. The sequence goes on from DWYK01000131.1 coordinate 234, forward strand.
AAAAGATGGACATCAGGTCATTGAACATAAAAGGGGGAGGTCATCGAAAAGCGGAGAAGAGAAATGCTGAAGCATCGGCACTGCGAAAGTCTGTCAGCATGAACAGCGCGAAGGTGGACTGATAAAATCGGTGATCGGTCCATGGAAGAAAGGCATCGCTGAAGTACTTTGCTGTATTCTTTAATTACGTCTTGTAATATTTCATCGTTATGTTAAAATAGGAGTAGAAAAAAGGTCCTTTAACATAATCCAGAGAGGTTATGAAGGCGAAATCTGATCTCCTTATCAAGCAAGGTCCTTTTTTGTGCAGAAAAAGTGACCTTTTTTCTTAAACATACTGACAGGAGGAATCACTATGAACCAAGACAGTTTGTTACGGATCCGCGACCTGACGAAGGATGAGATCATGGGCATTTTGAAGGATGCACAGCTTTTTGGCGTTTCTCACAAAGATTGGCAATTACCGCAAAGGAAACTGGTTGCTAATCTTTTTTTTGAGCCGAGCACCCGTACTCATTATTCCTTTGCCTCAGCTGAACATCAGCTGGGCTGCATGGTCGAGAATTTCAGCGCACAGGGAAGCAGCGTGGAGAAAGGGGAAAGTCTCTATGATACGGTTCGAACATTTGAAAGTATCGGTTATGAAGCGCTCGTGATCCGCCATCCTAAGGATGAGTATTTCCGAGAGCTGGAAAACATCCGGATCCCGATCATCAATGCAGGGGACGGAGCCGGAAATCATCCGACCCAGTGTCTGTTGGATCTGCTGACGATCTACCAGGAGTTTGGCACATTTGAACATATCCGCATGGCGATCATCGGCGATATCTCGCATTCACGCGTCGCTGCCAGCAACAAGGAAGCGATGGAACTGCTGGGCGGAGAGTGTGTGTTCAGCGGTCCGGCGCAGTGGCAGCGCGAAGGGTATCCGCACATGGATGTCGATGCGGCCATCGAATGGGCGGACGTGGTGATGATGCTGCGGATCCAGCATGAGCGTCATGCGACGTCCATGCAGATGAGCAAGGCAGACTATCTGCAGCAGTATGGACTGACCAAAGAGCGTGCCGCACGGATGAAATCGCATGCGATCATTTTGCATCCGGCACCGGTCAACCGCAACGTGGAGATCGACAGCGATCTGGTCGAAGCGCCGAACAGCCGCATCTTCAAACAGATGAGCAACGGCGTACTGGTGCGCAAAGCGGTGATCAAGCGTGCCTTCGGTGCTGAATTTGAAGGAGGACAGTGATGAAACTTCTGAAGAACATCCGCCTGTTGGAAAACGAGCAGCTGGTGGAAAAGGAAATTCTGTTTGATGAGCAGCAGATCCTGCGCATTGCGGATGTGATCGATGAACCGCGCGCGGAAGTGATCGACGGCAAGGGGCATACGCTGTTGCCGGGGCTCATCGATGTGCACGTGCATTTGCGCGAGCCGGGCAATGAATACAAAGAGACGATCGATACCGGAACGATGGCGGCGGCTGCCGGCGGCTTTACGACGATCATGGCGATGCCCAATGTCATCCCTTATCCGGACAATGTCGAGACGATGAAGGCGTATCTGGAGAAGATCGAAGCTGATGCGCATGTGCATGTGATCCCTTACGCGACGATCACCGTGCGCGAAGAGGGAAAGGAAGTCGTCGACATGGCGGCGCTCGCTGCCATGGGCATCCATGCGTTCAGCGATGACGGGGTCGGCGTGCAGCAGGAGGACGTCATGCGGCAGGCGATGCGCAAGAGCCATGAGCTGGGAACGATGATCGTCGCTCACACCGAGGACATGCGCTATCGCAAACCGGATGCCTGCGTGCATGCGGGCGATGAGGCTCACGACCGTCACTGGGTCGGCATCCCCAGCGAATGTGAGTGGAAGCAGTTGGAGCGCGATCTGCATCTGGTGGAAGAGACCGGCGCCCATTATCACTGCTGCCATGTTTCCGCCAAGGAGAGCGTGGAACTGCTGGCACGATACCGCCAGAAGGGCTGCGATGTCAGCGGGGAGGTGACGGCACATCACCTGCTGCTCAACGACCGGGATGTCGTCGGTCCCAACTGGAAGATGAATCCGCCGCTGCGGGAGGAAAGTGACCGTCAGGCACTGATCGAGGGCCTCAAGAGCGGTGCGCTCACCCTGATCGCCAACGACCATGCGCCGCATGGCGAAGAGGAAAAGCAGCGGCCGATCGAAAAGGCGCCGTTTGGCATCGTCTCTCTGGAGACGGCATTCCCGCTGCTGTATACCTGGCTGGTCAAGGATGGCGTATGCACGCTTTCCCAGCTGGTCAGCTGGATGAGCACAGCGCCGGCCAAACGCTTTGGCCTGACGCGCAGAGGCGCACTGCAGGAAGGGTATGCCAGTGATATGGTCCTGGTCGACCTGGAGGAAGAGTACATCATCAACCGTCACCGGTTTCGATCAAAAGGAAAGAATACACCGTTCCATGGCTGGCGGGCCCAGGGACGGATCAAGATGACGATCGTGGATGGAACGATCGTATACAAGGAGGGAAAAGAATGAAGCGTTTGCTGATACTGGAAGATGGAAGCGTCTATGAGGGCGAGGGCTTTGGCTCCAGCCGTTATCAGATGGGAGAGCTGGTGTTCAACACCGGTATGAGCGGTTATCAGGAGGTGCTCAGCGACCTGTCTTACTGCGGACAGATCGTCATGATGACCTACCCGATGATCGGTAACTACGGAATCAACTGTGATGACTTTGAAAGTCTGGATCCGGCGGTCTTCGGTTTTGTCGTACGGGAGTGCTGTGCGGCGCCGAGCAATTTCCGCAGCGATTACACTCTGGATGAATTTCTGAAGCAGAAAGACATTCCGGGCATCAGCGGCGTGGATACGCGTGCGATCACCCGCAAGCTGCGCAACAGCGGTACGATGCGTGCGATCATGGCGGACGAAGGTGCGGATGTGGAAGCGATCGTCGCCATGCTGCGCAGCAGTGAACTGATGCACGATCAGGTCGCCAGGGTCTCTACGAAGAATGCCTTCCCGATCCCCAATCGCGGCAAGCGCGTCGTGCTGATCGACTTTGGTGCGAAGAACGGCATCATCCGTGAGCTTTCTCGCCGCAACTGCGATCTGACGGTCGTTCCTTATGACACCAGCGCAAAGGAGATCCTGGCCATGAAGCCGGATGGCGTCATGCTCAGCAACGGGCCGGGCGATCCAAAGGATGTGCCGGTCGCGATCGAGACCATCCGTGAGCTGATGGGACAGGTGGTCATCTTCGGCATCTGTCTGGGCCATCAGCTGATCTCGTTAGCCAGCGGGGCGAACACGGTCAAGCTGAAGTTTGGACACCGCGGCTGCAACCATCCGGTCATGAACCTGGCAAACGGGAAGGTGGAGATGACCTCACAGAACCACGGTTATGCCGTCGAAGAGGCATCTTTGAAAGATACCGATCTGGTGATGACGCACCAGGCGCTCAACGACAAGAGCGTAGAGGGCGTCCGTCACAGCAAATATCCGATCTTCAGCGTACAGTACCACCCGGAAGCTTCACCGGGACCGGAAGACAGCAATTACCTGTTTGATCAGTTTATGGAGCTGATGGAGAAGGAGGCAGTGAAGAGATGACAAAGCGTACAGATATACATAAGATTTTGGTGATCGGATCCGGACCGATCGTCATCGGTCAGGCGGCCGAGTTCGACTATGCGGGCAGCCAGGCCTGCCAGGCGCTGCGCGAGGAGGGCTATGAGGTCGTCCTGATCAACTCCAACCCGGCGACGATCATGACCGATACCGCGATCGCGGATCGGGTCTATATCGAGCCGCTGACGCTGGACTTTGCCAGCCGCATCATCTATAAAGAACGCCCGGATGCCGTGCTCGGTTCCCTGGGCGGACAGACCGGACTCAATCTCGTCGTCGAACTGGCCAATTCCGGCATCCTGGAGGAATACGGCGTCGAGATCCTGGGAACCGACCTGGAAGCCATCAACAAGGCCGAAGACCGTGAGCTCTTCCGTGACCTGATGAAGGAGATCAAGGAGCCGGTGCCGGAAAGTGATATCGTGCACACGGTGGAAGAAGCGGTGGCCTTTGCGAATACCATCGGTTATCCGCTGGTCGTGCGTCCGGCTTACACGCTGGGCGGTACCGGCGGCGGTTTTGCGGACAATGAGGAAGAACTACGCTCCATCGCGGCCAACGGTCTGAAGATCTCTCCGGTCCATCAGTGTCTGATCGAACGCAGCATCGCCGGCTACAAGGAGATCGAGTATGAGGTCATGCGCGATGCCAACGACAATGCGATCGTCGTCTGCAACATGGAGAACATCGATCCGGTCGGCATCCACACCGGCGATTCCATGGTCGTAGCGCCGGTTCAGACGCTGAGCGACCGGGAACATCAGATGCTGCGCAATGCCAGCCTCAAGATTATCCGCGCACTGAAGATCTGCGGCGGCTGCAACGTACAGCTGGCCCTGGATCCGAATTCGTTCAACTACTATGTCATCGAGGTCAACCCGCGTGTATCGCGTTCTTCCGCCCTCGCCAGCAAGGCGACCGGTTATCCGATCGCTAAGCTCGCTGCGAAGATCGCCGTGGGCATGACGCTGGATGAGATCATCAACCCGATCACGAAGACGAGCTATGCCTGCTTTGAGCCGGCCATCGATTACATCGTCACCAAGCTGGCCCGTTTCCCGTTTGACAAGTTCCCGAACGCGGACCGTCGTCTGGGAACGCAGATGAAGGCGACCGGTGAGGTCATGTCGATCGGACGCTGCTTCGAGGAGAGCTTTCTGAAGGCAGTGCGTTCACTGGAGATGAAGTGTGACCACATCGAAAACAGTGAGATCGCCGCACTGAGCGAGGAAGAACTGTGGGAGCGCGTTGCCGTCAAGGACGACCTGCGCATGTTCACGGTCGCCGAACTGCTGCGCCGCGGCGGGGATCCGGCACGCATCCATGCCATCACGATGATCGATGATTTCTTCCTGGAGAAATTCCGTCACATCCTGGCGCTGGAAGAGGAGATGAAGGTGCATCCGCAGGATCTGCAGGTCCTCAGAAAGATCAAGCAGTACGGCTTCGCCGACTCCTACATCGCCCGTCAGTGGAACATGAGCGAGCGTGCGGTCTATGAGCTGCGCAAGGAAAACGGCATCGTGCCGGTCTACAAGATGGTCGATACGTGTGCCGCTGAGTTTGAGAGCGCCACGCCGTATTACTACTCTACTTATGAACAGGAAAATGAATCCGTCCGCAGCGACCGCCGCAAGGTCATCGTCCTGGGAAGCGGTCCGATCCGCATCGGTCAGGGCGTCGAGTTTGACTATGCGACCGTTCACTGTGTCATGACGCTGCGCGAGGCCGGTTACGAGGCCATCGTCATCAACAACAACCCGGAGACGGTCTCCACCGATTTCTCCATCTCGGACAAGCTGTATTTTGAACCGCTGACGATCGAAGATGTCATGCACATTGTCGATCTGGAACAGCCGATGGGCGTCATCGTGCAGTTTGGCGGTCAGACGGCCATCAATCTGGCAGACAAGCTGGTCGAGCGCGGGGTGAAGATCCTGGGTACGAGCCTGGAAGACATCGACCGTGCGGAGGACCGTCACGAGTTTGAGCGCATGTTGCACAAACTGGAGATCCCGCAGCCAAAGGGCGAGACGGCCGTAGAAGTCGAGGAAGCGGTCAAGATTGCCAACCGCATCGGTTATCCGGTGCTCGTCCGTCCCTCTTATGTGCTGGGCGGCCGTGCGATGGAGATCGTGCACAACGATGATGACCTGCGCGTCTATATGGCGACCGCGGTAAAGGAAATTTCACACGATGCGCCGATCTTGGTCGACAAGTATATCGTGGGCAAAGAGTGTGAGATCGATGCGATCGCCGATGGCGAACACGTTTTCATTCCGGGCATCATGGAGCACATCGAACGTGCCGGTGTGCACTCCGGTGACTCTTTCTCGGTCTACCCGGCACCGACCCTGTCCGAAAAGGTAAAGGAAACGATTGCGGACTACGCGATCCGCATCGGCAAGGGATTCCATTTCATCGGTCTGTACAACATCCAGTTCATCGTCGACAAGGATGAAAATGTCTACGTGCTGGAGGTCAACCCGCGCAGTTCCCGTACCGTTCCGTTCTTAAGCAAGATCACCAGCGTGCCGATGTCCCACATCGCCACGATGTGCGTACTGGGTCATTCTTTGAAAGAGCAGGGATACCCGCTGGATCGCGTCAAGGAGGAAGAGGATCGCGTCTTTGTCAAGGCACCGGTGTTCTCCTTCGCCAAACTGCGCAGCGTCGATACGACGCTGGGGCCGGAGATGAAGAGTACCGGCGAAGCGCTGGGCGGTGACGTGACGCTGGAGAAGGCGCTGCACAAGGCACTCATCGCCAGCGGTGTCAAGGTGCCGATGCAGGGCAATGTGCTGATCACGGTCGCAGACCGCGACAAGCAGGAGGCGCTCAACATCGCCAAGCGCTTCTTCGACTGCGGTTATGGCATCTATGCGACCAACGGTACGGCCAAATACCTCCGTGCGTATGGCATCTACGTGCATGATGCGATCAAGATCAGCGAGAATCCGGATAAGAACATCCTCAACCTCATCCGCATGGGACGCATCAACTACGTTATCAATACGATGGAGGGCACGCACAAGACGACCTCCAACGACGGTTTCCTGATCCGCCGTGTATCCGCAGAAAACAGCATCAGCTGCTTTACCTCGCTGGATACGGCCTATGCGATCCTGCGCGTCGTGGAGTCCATGAGCTATACGACCATCAGCATGAATGAACTGGAGCATTAGGATATGGAACAGGAACGTGCACGCATATTAGAAAATAAAGAGATCGCCAGAGATACCTGGCGAATGGTATTGCAGGGAGCGATGGCAGCGAAGATGGAGGCCGGTCAGTTCGTCAATCTGGCGATCGACGGTTTCTTTCTGCGCCGCCCGATCTCCATCTGTGAAGTGATCGATGAGGATCATTTCATCCTCATCTATAAGGTCGTCGGTGACGGTACGAAAAAGCTCAGCGAGCTGTGTGCATCACAGACGCTGGATGTCTTTGGCCCATTGGGGCATGGCTATCCGATCGAAGAAAAGGAAAAGGAAGTGCTGCTCATCGGTGGCGGTGTCGGCGTACCGCCGCTGTATGAATTAGCCAAGCGCTACCGTGCGATCGATGCCCGTGTCATCGTCGTGCTGGGCTTCAACGATGCGGACAGTGTCTTCTATGAAGATGCGTTTCGCCGGCTGGGATGTGACGTACATGTTGCGACGATGGATGGCAGCTGCGGTGTGAAGGGCACGGTGATCGATGCGATCGACGCTGCGCACATCACGACCGATTTTGTCTGCAGCTGCGGTCCGCTGCCGATGCTGAAGGCGGTGGACGCCCGTTATCAGCGCGGTTATCTCAGCTTTGAGAGCCGCATGGCCTGCGGCATCGGCGCCTGCATGGCCTGCATCGCCAAGGACAAACAGGAGGCAGACCTGTATCATCGCATCTGCAAGGAGGGACCGGTGTTCCCGATCGGAAAGGTGGCGTTTACATGGATGTAAGTGTAAAACTGCCGGGTCTTCAGCTGAAGAACCCGATCATTCCGGCCAGCGGCTGCTTTGGCTTCGGCCGGGAGTTCGCCCAGCTCTATGATCTGAGCCGTCTGGGCGGCATCGCCATCAAGAGCGCGACCCTGCATCCGCGTCTGGGCAATCCGACGCCGCGGGTCGCTGAGACACCGATGGGCATGCTGAATGCGATCGGCTTACAGAATCCAGGTGTGAAAGTCATCATGGAAAAGGAGCTGCCGTGGCTGGCACAGTTTGATACGGAGATCATCGCAAATGTGGCCGGTGCCAGCGAAGAAGAATATGTGGAGGTCGTCCGTGCGCTGAATGCGTCCAGTGTCGTCAAGGCCTATGAGCTCAACATCAGCTGTCCCAATGTCAAACACGGCGGTATCGGATTGGGGACGACACCGGAGCTGGCCGCTCATGTCACCAGAATGGTGAAAGAAGCAGCCCGGAAACCGGTCTATGTCAAACTGAGCCCGAATGTGACGGATATCGTCGCGATTGCGAAGGCGGTGGAGGAAGCCGGGGCAGACGGTCTCGTGCTCATCAACACGCTGATGGGCATGCGTCTGGATCTGCGCAGTGCGAAACCGATCCTGGCCAATGTGACCGGCGGTCTGAGCGGTCCGGCCATCAAGCCGGTCGCGATCCGGATGGTGTATCAGGTCGCCCAGGCGGTCCATATCCCGATCATCGGCGTCGGCGGCATCACCTGTGCGGAAGACGTGCTGGAATTCTTGTATGCGGGTGCCAGTGCGGTCGAGGTCGGTGCCCAGAATTTCGTCGATCCGTATTGTTGTGTCAAGATCATCGATGAACTGCCGGACGTTCTGCGCAAGTACGGCATTCATTCGGTCGAAGAAGCCATCGGAAGGAGTTTGAAATGATGAATGAGAAAACGATCGTCGCATTGGATTTTTCCACACGGGAAGATCTCTTTGCCTTTTTATCCAAATTTGAAGAGCCGATCTATGTGAAGATCGGGATGGAGCTGACCTATGCGTTCGGTCTGGATATCATCTCCGAGATCCGTCAGCTGGGCCATCACATCTTCCTGGATCTTAAGCTGCATGACATTCCCAATACCGTCAAGCAGGCGATGAAGAATCTGGCCCGTCTGGACGTGGATATCGTCAATCTGCACTGTGCCGGCGGGATCGCCATGATGAAGGCGGCCATCGAAGGGCTGGAAGAAGGTGCAGTGGATGGCAAGCGTCCGCTGTGCATCGGCGTGACGCAGCTGACATCGACGTCAAAAGAAGCGATGAACGAAGAGCTGGGCATTCCGGGCGAGGTCATCGACTGTGTGATCAAATATGCCAAGAATGCAAAGGCAGCCGGTCTGGATGGCGTCGTCTGCTCGGTACATGAAGCACGTGCGATCCACGAAGCCTGCGGAAATGACTTTTTGACGGTCACTCCGGGCATCCGCCTGGCCGATGATTCCAAGGACGACCAGAAGCGCGTCGCTACGCCGGCTTTTGCGAAGGAGCAGGGCTGCGATCACATCGTCGTCGGACGTTCGATCACCAAGAGCGCAGATCCGCTTGAAACGTATCGTACGATCGAAGCGATCATGGAAGCAGAATAACGATCGGTCAGAACCAGAGCGGTGCGACCGCTCTGGTTTTTTCGAGGTGCCAAAACCGGAAATGTCGGAAAAAGAGGAGCGACAAACGGCGAACGGTTGCCTGCCAATGAGCAGACCGACGGAAATGTCCCTTTCCGCTCTCTTTCGTTTTATGACAGAGCGAGGGCTTAGCGACCAAAGGACGATGTCGTTTTCTCCTCGAACGAGAGCGGAAACAAGATCCTTCTGTCTGGCAGGGCCTTTGGCCGCAGCAAGAAAACAGCCGATTCGGATCATTCGGCTGTTTTTTGGATTTGGTCAATTTTCAATGAAATTTCCGTTTTCGATGAAACTTCCGTTTTATCGGATGATTTTGAGTAAAATCAAAGATACTACTACCTAAGATCAAAGGAAAATGGTATGATTCTTATGAAAGATACGGTCGTTCTGAGCGCATGAAAGCTCGGTTTCAAAACAAAAATTTTCTTATTTGTTCTGAAATTTCCGTTTTCATAGCAGTAAGAACCGGCTCGTTATCTGGTTATTTGTTGAAGTGTTTGAGGTTGACCTTCTCACTCGGGAGAAGTCGGAGGTTGTTCAGCTCAAACACTTTTTTATTCAGTAGATTCATGGTACAGGACAAAGGTGAATGATAGTTCAGGCTTCCCCGAGGATAATTGTTGACCTGTAAGGATACATGGTCGATCGTTTTTTGTCCGAAACGGTCCATATCCTTTCCTTTCGGTATCATTTCTCGGAAATGCTCATGATTCTTTTCGCATTTGCCTTTCTGCTCACTTCTTCGGGCATCGCAATAGAAGACCTTTGTCAATGTTTCGCTGCTGTCCGGGTCGGTTTCTATGCTTACAGGATCTCTGTTTTCCTTTCCTCGATCGGTAAGGATACAACCAAAGGTTTCTTTGAACAGATCGGCGCCCAGATGTTTTTTGATACCGTCAAAGATCCGGACAACTTCTTCTGTACGGATCGCAGGGATCTTGAAATAAAGCTGGAGATTGGTCT
>DWYK01000132.1 GCA_019118705.1 Candidatus Merdibacter merdigallinarum
CGAAATCGCGGCAAGAGCAAATGGGCCAGCTTGCAAAACAGTATTATGACGCCCATTTTTCTCGGGCTGCATTTTTTGAGACCCTAGAATCCGAACTGGACAAATTGAAAGGAACCAAACATGGCAGCTGATATGTTGGCATTTAAAGACAAGACTCTTATGATTACTGGGGGCACGGGTAGTTTTGGTTCGACTGTGCTCAAGCATTTTCTCGAGTCAAACGTAGGGGAGGTTCGCATCTTCTCTCGTGACGAAAAGAAGCAGGACGACATGCGGCATCAGCTGCAGGGCAAAGCACCCGATCTCGCGAAAAAAGTTCGTTTCTTTATCGGCGACGTTCGCGATGCGCAATCTGTCCGTGATGCAATGCACGGAGTCGATTATATTTTTCATGCCGCAGCTTTGAAGCAGGTGCCTTCATGCGAATTCTTTCCGATGGAGGCCGTCAAAACTAATGTTATCGGTACGGACAACGTTCTTCACGCTGCGATTGCCGAAGGCGTCGAGAAAGTTGTGTGCCTGTCGACGGATAAGGCGGCCTATCCCATTAATGCTATGGGCAAGTCCAAGGCAATGATGGAGAGCATTATTTATGCGAACGCCCGCAACGGCGCAGGCCGTACTACTATTTGCTGCACCCGCTACGGCAACGTGATGTGCTCGAGAGGCAGCGTCATCCCCCTGTTCATCAAACAGATTCGCGAAGGTAGCCCCATCACGGTAACGGACCCCTCCATGACGCGCTTCCTCATGAACCTTGACGAAGCTGTCGATTTGGTACAGTTCGCTTTCGAACACGCCAACCCCGGGGATTTATTCATCCAAAAAGCACCTGCTTCTACCATTGGCGACCTTGCCAAGGCGGTGCAGCAGCTGTTTGGAGACACGGGCATTCGCGTCATTGGAACGCGCCATGGAGAGAAGCTTTTCGAGACACTTATGACGCGCGAGGAGCGCCTTCGCGCCGAGGACATGGGTGACTACTTCAGAGTTCACGCTGACACGCGCAATTTGAACTATGACAAATTTGTTGTGGACGGAGAGGTTGAGACGCAGGCCGATGAACCGTACACGTCTCACAATACCCTCAGGCTCGATGTCGCCGGTACGGTCGAAAAGATTAAAACCGCTGAATACGTGCAGCTCGCCCTCGAAGGCCGTGAGCACGAGGCGGTGCAGTAATGAAAGTGCTTGTGACGGGCGCCAAGGGATTTGTCGGGCGTAATCTTTGCGAAAGCTTGAAGAACATCCGTGACGGTAAGGACAGGCGGGAGAAGTATCAATCGCTCCTTCCCCTCACGGTGTTCGAATACGACAGGGATGGGACGCAGGAGGAGCTCTCGCGGTACTGCAACGAGGCGGATTTCGTTTTCAACTTGGCGGGCGTGAATCGCCCGAAGGATGCCTCGGAGTTCATGAAAGGCAACTTCGGGTTTGGAGAGGACCTGCTCGGCCTGCTGGAGTTCTATAAGAATAAGTGCCCCGTGATGCTGGCCTCCAGCGTTCAGGCGTCGCTCGAAGGTCGCTATGCGGGCAGCGAGTATGGGAGGTCCAAGCTCGCGGGAGAGAGGCTGCTCTTTGACTACGCCGCGCGCACGGGTGCCAAAGCATTGGTTTACCGCTTCCCCAATCTCTATGGGAAATGGTGCAGACCGAACTACAACTCCGCCGTGGCGACGTTCTGTGACGCGATTGCGAACGGGAAAGAATTTCACGTGAGCGACCCCTCGGTCGAGCTCGACCTGCTCTATATAGACGATTTGGTCACTGAGATGCTAAACGCGCTCCTCGGAAACGAACATCGCTGCAGCTACCAGGGGACCGAGGCCGTCCCCGACGCGAACGGGGCGTTCTGCTACGCTCCGGGCTCCCAGAGGGCAACGTTGGGCCAGATAGTGGACCTGCTTGAGGGGTTCAGGGAGAGCCGAGAATCTCTGAATGTCCCCAACCTGGTGGAGGGGTCGTTTTCCAAGAAGCTCTTCTCGACGTTCTTGAGCTATTACGAACCCCGCTCCTTCTTGTACGAGTTGACCCCCAATTCAGATGCTCGTGGAAGCTTCACTGAGTTCTTGCGCACTGAGGACCGGGGTCAGGTGTCCGTGAACGTCTCGAAGCCTGGGATTACCAAGGGCAACCACTGGCATCATAGCAAGTGGGAGAAGTTTTTGGTGGTATCCGGGAAGGCATTAATCAAGCTGCGCAAGGTGGGGCTGGACGAAAACGACCGTCTGTATCCGACGGTTGAGTACAGTGTGTCGGGTGATGATCCTAAGGTGGTCGAGATGGTTCCCGGCTACACGCACTCGATAACAAATCTGTCCGAGTCAGAGAATTTAGTCACCGTGATGTGGGCCAACGAGCCGTTTGACTCCGATAATCCCGACACGTATTTTGAGGAAGTCTGAGTATGAACACTGATTTTTCCAATGTATCTTTCGCAAACAACGGGGCCCTCAAGCTCCTCATTATCGTGGGCACGCGCCCGGAGATTATCCGTCTGTCCGAGGTAATCAAGAAGTGCCGCAGGCATTTCGACTGCCTGCTGGCGCATACTGGGCAGAACTATGACTACACGCTCAACGGAATCTTCTTCCGCGACCTCGACCTGGACGACCCCGACGTGTACATGGATGCCGTGGGCGGCGACCTGGGCGAGACCATCGGGAACATCATCGCGGCATCATACAAGCTGATGGAGCAGGTGAAGCCCGACGCGCTGCTCGTCCTGGGTGACACCAACTCGTGTCTCTCCGCCATCCCCGCGAAGCGGCTGCACATCCCCATCTTCCACATGGAGGCCGGCAACCGCTGCAAGGACGAGTGCCTGCCCGAGGAGACCAACCGCCGCATTGTGGACATCATCTCCGACGTGAACCTCGCGTACTCCGAGCACGCGCGCCGCTACCTGGCGGAGTGCGGGCTGCCGCGCGAGCGCACATACGTCACCGGCTCGCCCATGGCAGAGGTGCTGCGCGCGAATCTCTCGCAGATCGAATCGTCCGGCGTGCTGGGGGAGCTGGGGCTTGAGCCCAAGGGGTACTTCCTGCTCTCCGCCCACCGCGAGGAGAACATCGACACCGACGAGAACTTCCGCTCGCTGTTCGGCGCGATCAATCGCCTGGCGGAGGAGTACGGAAAGCCCATTCTGTACAGCTGCCACCCGCGCAGCCGTAAGCGCCTGGAGTCGACCGGCTTCGGGCTCCATCCGCTGGTGCGCATGCACGAGCCCATGGGGTTCCACGACTACAACTGCCTGCAGATGAACGCGTACTGCGTGGTGAGCGACTCGGGCACGCTGCCCGAGGAGTCGAGCTTCTTCGCATCCATCGGCCGCCCGTTCCCGGCGGTGTGCATCCGCACGTCAACCGAGCGTCCTGAGGCGCTGGACAAGGCGTGCTTCACGCTGGCGGGCATCTCTGAGAGGGGGCTTTTGCAAGCGGTGCGCACCGCGGTGGCCCTCGACGGTGAGGGTTCGCTCCCGCAGGCCCCCGTCCCCGACTACGCGGACGAGAACGTGTCTACCAAGGTTGTAAAGATTATCCAATCCTACACCGGCATCGTGGACAAGATGGTGTGGAGAAAAACGTCGGGACTTTCTTGATTGTGAGAAAAATGGTTGGAAAGCATAATCGATATCTGTTTCTTTTGGGGTTGATTCCGAGAGAAACTCATGACGAGATTGCCGAAAATACAATCGGTCAAATTCAAAGCGCAGCAAATAACCTACAGTGGGAAATAGTTAGCGGAATTGGGGATAGAGCGTGTGCGGCTGACGTGATTAATGCTCCATATATTGGCGCGTATCCCTTTAAGTATAAAAAACTATTTTCTCCTTCGTCTCAATTGGTTGACTTGACTGATAAATTGAAGGGCGAGAATGTTTGCTTCTTTAATTT
>DWYK01000133.1 GCA_019118705.1 Candidatus Merdibacter merdigallinarum
GCAGTCAGGTGGAAGACAGCCGCCAGTTCCCGGCCGGCGGCGTCCTCTCCCCACGCTTCCTGGATTCTTCCGTTTTTTAAACAATACCCTGCCATAACGGGTTACTCCTTGCTCACCACAAACCGGTTGGCGTTGTCGCACAGGTAGAATGTGTCCCCGATCGACAATTTTTCCGCCACATTCGCCGTCAGCTTTTTGCCGTTGCCCAGGAACGTGCCGTAGGACGATCCCAGATCGGTGATGATAAAGCAGTCTTCATTCGGGTCGTAGACTACCTGGCAGTGGCGGCCGCTGATACCCGGCGTGTTTTTATCGAATACGATGTTACAGGTTGCCGGGTCTCGGCCGATGACCACCTTGCCCTTTAACAGGTCAAAGCTCTGGCCAGAGTATTTTCCTGTCACGCCGCGCAGCACAGCCCGTTTTTCCACAGGGCCGCGGCCGCCTCTTGCAGGCGCTTTTCCAGATCCCATACCTGCGGCAGCGCCGGCAGGTGCCGGAGCCCCCTGTCCGCCCTTCTGGGACGTTACCAGCAGGATGATGCCGCCGATGAGCGCCAGCACGCCGATGGGCAGGAACACATAGGCAAACCAGGGCTGGGTCCAGGAGAGTCCGCCGCCTGCCATGGTGTATTCGATTCTTTCGCTGTCCAGAGCTTTGATTAATTCCGCAGAGGTAATGGCAAAGTTTACGCCTTCGCTCTTGCCCTGCTCATCCACTGCGCCGGAAGCGTTGATTCCAATCAAATTTCCCCGTTCATCTACCAACGGGCCGCCGGAATTGCCGTGATTGATATATACATCCATCTGAAACGCGTCGTAGCTGCTCCATGCCGGCTTAGTGCGCTTGCTGATGATCCCCTTGGTCAGTGTAATGTCATCCTCGTCGTAGGTGTTGAATTGCTGGCTTTGGCTTGCCACGCCCGGATACCCCAGCGCGAAAGCGGTGTCGCCGACAGCAACATCATCTGCGTCCCTGATGGGAATGGCTTCTCGTTTATCCGTCTTTGACGGCAATCTGATAATCGCAATATCCTTCTCATTGGAAGCAGAATAATAGACCACCTCCGCTGTAACATAATCATTTTCCGCTGCAGAGAAGTATACCTGCACGCCTGCCGAAGATACTTGCTCCGCATATACTTTGGGACCCATATAGCCGTATTCCACCACATGGCCGTTGGTCACAATATATTCCACCGGTTCGCCGGGTTTCCCGATGGCAAAACCAGTGCCCATGGCACCGGCGGACTGACCATCGGTAAGCTGGAGATAGGAGTACACCATGACGACGCTCTTGCGCGCCTCATAGGGGTCCGTACCGCCCCCGCCTACCAAGCCCAATACGCCGAACACGCCGGCGGCCAGGCCAATAACCAGCAGCAGGATGGCAACAACCTGCTTGCTCGATGACTTTTTCGCTTCCATTATGATTCCTCCTCTTTTTTTCCATGGTATTTCATAGCGATTGCCGTATAGTTATCCTGCCCTGGCTTACCTGCCGCCAGGATTTCTTCCTCCAGCTTGTCGCAGCACGCCTGGGGGGGAAGCGCCATGGCTTCCCGGATCTGCTTTAAGGTCAGGGTATCGCTCACCCCGTCCGAGCAGAGCAGCAGCGCGTCCTCCGGCTGGAGAAGAAAGGGCATACGGGTATAGTCGCATGTTACTTCTTCTTTTCCTATGTACTCCGAAAGGGCTCCCGCCTGAGGATCTTGAAACGCTTCCTCCACGGGGAACGCCCCGTCCAGTGCCCTCAAAATCAAATCGTTCTTAAATTCCTGCCGGGCATTTAACCCATAGAGTTTGTTTTCCCTGAGCAGGAACAAATCGCTGTCGCCTACGCACCAGAAAGAGAGGCGATTCTCTTTGAGCAGGGCAGCCACCAGGGTAGTTCCCCCGTGCCCGCGAAACTGCTGATAGACTCTGGCGCTTCGCTGGTATACCCAGCCGGGCACATCGCTGTCATCTGTCCAGGGAAAGATTCCCACCAGCTGGGAGGCGGTTTCCGCAGCGATCATGCCGCCCTCCGCCATACCGCCCATGCCGTCGCACAGCACAGCAAGCAGCCCGTCTTCCTCATAACGATCCATGCGGGAGATGCCGAAAGCGTCCTGCTGTTCTTCCCGGCTGCCAACGCCCTGTAGGTTGGCAAGCTCCAGTTCCGGCAGCGGTTCCGGACGTTCCGTAATCGGTTCTTCCACCGCCTGATCACCCCGCTTCTTTTTCTTCTTCCGCCGTATCAGGAAAAAGGCGAGAATCAGCGCCAATAGAAGCGCTGCGCCCGCCGCAACCGCCATCCAGACGCGGATGACGGTATCCGGAAACAGCGGCTGGTTTAACCATGAAAGTACACGCTCCATCCTTTACTCCTCATTCCACTGGAATTGCTCGCCGCACAGGGGCAGGAAGAGAAGCTGGCTCTTTCCCACCTCGATCACATCGTAGGCTTTTAAGGGGCGTACCATTTCCACCTGCTCGTCGTTGCAGTAAGTGATGCCCCTGCCCTGGCCGGGAGAAAGGGAAAAGCTGTTATGCTTGGCGTCATATGTAACCAATGCATGGCTTTCTCTGGATACAGTATCGTCATCCGCCAGGGCCACGTCCATCGCCGCCGCCCTTCCTATGAAGTTTCTGCCTGCTACCAGCTTATAATCTGCGCCGCGATGGGGACCGGAAACACAGACCAAGAATCCTACTGCAGGATCAATACCGATCTTCTTTTTAATAATGCCCACCGTCTTGCCTCTGTC
>DWYK01000134.1 GCA_019118705.1 Candidatus Merdibacter merdigallinarum
TGAATACACCGCCTGAAACGGTGCGTGCAGACCGCACGAATGGTGCAGCCAAACCGCTAAAATGGTGCATGGTCACCGCAGCCATGGTGCATTGACAGGATAGCCACTAAAATGAGTTCAGCATCGTCAGATGCAAATTCATTTTAGGAGGCCTTACCATGGTCAATCACAAAGAGATCCTTCGGCTGAAAAGTCTTGGACTCACACACCGAGAGATCGTAGATGCCGCTGGTTGCGGTCGCAACACGGTCACACGCACATTAGCCCGGGCTCGGGAACAGAAACTTGACTGGCAGCAAGCGCAATCCATGTCGCAGCAGGAAGTTTCCCAGCGTTTATTTCCAACCGAGCAAAAGACCCCTGTCTACAAGATGCCGGACTACGAGTGGGTATACCGTGAAATGCAGAAGAGTGGCGTCACCCTGAGCCTGCTGTGGGTGGAATACTGCGAGCAATGCCGACAGAGCGGTGAGCTGCCCTACAAGTCCACCCAGTTCAACAAGTATTACGCAGACTATGTCCACAAGACCAAAGCTACCATGCACCTGGAACACAAGCCCGGCGAGACCATGCAGGTGGACTGGGCGGGCCAGACCGCAGCTCTGGTGGACACAGACACCGGGGAACGGCTGGACGCCTATCTGTTTGTGGCGGTGCTTCCTTACAGCGGATACGCCTACACAGAGGCCTTCCTGGACATGAAGCAGGAATCATGGATCACCGGCCATGTCAACGCATATCGGTATTTCGGCGGGGTCACCCGTATCCTCACGCCGGACAACCTCAAGGCTGGAGTACTCAAGAACTCCCGGACAGAAACAGTGCTCAACAAATCCTACCAGGAGATGGCGGAGCACTATGGCACTGCCATTCTCCCCGCCCGGCCCCGCAGTCCCAAGGACAAGGCCTTTGTAGAAGGTTCCGTCGGCGTGGTCTCTACCTGGATCCTGGCTGCTCTGCGCAACCGCCAGTTTCTGTCCCTTGCGGAACTGAATCAGGCAATCCGTGAGAAGCTGGAATCCTTCAACCACAAGCCATTTCAGAAGCGAGAAGGAAGCCGGGCATCCTGTTTTGCCGAGGAGCGTCTCTTTCTGCAGCCGCTGCCGGCAGTTCCTTTCGAGCTGGCAGTCTGGAAAGTGGCAACCGTCCAGTATAACTACCACATCAGTGTGGAGCACATGAACTACTCCGTGCCGTATGAGTATATCAAGCAGCAAGTGGATGTGCGCCTTACCCGGACCACAGTAGAAATCTTCTTTTCTGGCACCCGTATCGCCTCCCATCTGCGGCTTCAAGGTCGTCCCAACCAGTACAGCACGGTGGAGGATCATATGCCACCGGACCACCAGGCATACCTGCAGTGGAACGGCGAGCGTTTCACCCGCTGGGCAGAGCAAATCGGCCAGCACACCGCTGCTGTGGTACGACTCTTTCTTTCCGCACACAAGGTGGAACAGCAGGGTTACAAGTCCTGCATGGCCCTGCTGAAACTGGCAGAGCGCTATTCCCCGCAGCGGCTGGAGAACGCCTGTCGGAAAGCCCTCTCTTACACATCCTCCCCCAGCCTGAAAAGCGTCCAGTCTATCCTAAAATCCGGGCAGAACAAGCTGCTGGATGAGGATGCTCTACCCAAACCGCAAGAGCCCAAAGCCCATAAGTTCACTCGAGGCGCCGACTACTACAAGAGGGGGGAATGACCATGCTGAGCAATGAAACGGTACGTAAGCTGCAGGAGATGCACCTGGGCGTCATGGCGGAAGCCTTTTCAACCCAGCTGCAGGACAGCCAATTCCAGACCGTTTCCTTTGAGGATCGGTTTGCCATGTTGGTAGATGCGGAGTGGAGTGCCCGGAAAAGCAACCGCCTGACCCGCCTCATCCGCAACGCTGGTTACGCGGATCCTGCCGCCTGTGTGGAGAATATCGAATATCTGCCGGAGCGTAAGCTGGATCGGGAACAAATCCTGCGTTTGGCATCCTGCACTTACCTACAGGAAGCGCACAATGTCATCATCCTGGGAGCAACCGGGGCCGGAAAGACATATCTGGCCTGCGCCCTTGGCATGGCTGCCAGCCGCAGTTTCTATTCCGTGCGGTATATTCGTCTGCCGGATCTGCTGGTGGAGATCTCTGTGGCCCGGGCCAACGGAACCTACCGGGATTACATGAAAAAGCTCAGGAAAGAGAAACTGCTTATTTTGGACGAGTGGCTGCTCTATCCCCTCAAGGAGGCCGAGGCCCGGGATGTGCTGGAACTGGTAGAGGCCAGGAACAAGGTGGCTTCCACCGTCTTCTGTTCCCAGTATGACACCAGCGAGTGGCATGAAAACCTGTACGATCCCACCCTGGCCGACGCCATCTGTGACCGGATCATCTACAACGCCTATACCATCCAGATTGAGGGCGAGTCCATGCGCAAGCGCAAGGGCATCCCCGAGTAATTCCCTGCATGGTGGCCCGGTGCACCACGCCCGCGGCCACCATGCACCATTTCACCGAAATGGGTGCACCATTCCGCCGGTGACGATGCACCATCATCTGCGGTCAAGCTGCACTTTTTGAGCGGCGTACGCA
>DWYK01000135.1 GCA_019118705.1 Candidatus Merdibacter merdigallinarum
CATAATTGCAGGATGATGAAGAAGGTTTCCTCCTATCGCTGAGCGCAGAAGAGCGAACATCGATATTGAGACGGAAAGAGAAGGAAATGGATGAAACTGATCCGTTGGTGAGAGATACAGGAGGTCAGGAAGTCCAGAGAAAGGTACTTCACTTTCCGGGTTATAGAGGAAAAGGGGTGTCAGAACGGCATCTCTTTTTCTGTCATCGGCAGAAGTTGAACAAATTCCGTTGTTGAATCATACATAAAATTGTATAATGAATAGGCATTCCTTAAAATACGAATCTGCATGATCTGAGAATAGGGGGATATTGATGAGAGGATTATCGATCGCGGCTACCCGCATCATCAAGGCGCTGCTGTCCATCGTCCATCGCGGCGGCAGCCTGCCGGGACAGATCGGCCTGAAACTGGATGGCAATGTACTGTCCAAACTGAAATTTGACGGTGTGATCGTCATGGTGACCGGAACGAATGGAAAGACTTCGACGAGCAACCTGATCGCTGACTTGTTTGAGCGATCGGGCAGACGGGTGATCTCCAACCGACGGGGCGACAACATGCGTGCGGGCATCGCAACGACGATCCTGACGCATACCACGCTTGGCGGACGGGTGAAGGCGGACGCGATGGTCCTGGAGGTCGATGAGCTCAATGTACGGCATCTGTTGCCGCAGTTGAAGGTCAATGCCTTCGTCGTTACCAATTTTTTCCGCGATCAGCTCGATCGTGCCAGAGAGATGGAACAGCTGATCGAAACGATCGAAAACGTGCTTCCGGATTACGAAGGAACGCTCATCCTGAACGCCAATGACCCCAATGTCGTCCGACTGGCCGACCACGCACCAAAGGCAAACACCTGCTACTTCGCGGTCGATCGTTGCGGATCCAGCAGTGAGACGACCGCAGAGGCGAGCGAGGGAAAGTTCTGCCCGCGCTGTGGAAGCCGTCTGAAATATACCTATTTCCAGTATTCACACATTGGTGAATTTCACTGTTCGAACTGTGCCTTTGCGACTCCTTCTGCGGATGTGTGTCTGACGGACATCGACCTGGAACATCGTCAGTTTTCCTGGAGACAGGAACGCTTTACCGCAGCGCAGGATGGCCTCTATGCCATCTATAACTGTGCGGCCCTGTGTGCTGTTGCTCATGTATTTTCACTGGATCCGGCACAGGTTCGAAGTGTTTTGGACCATGCGGTCCAGCCGTGGGGAAGAAACGAGCACTTCGACTTTGAGGGAAAGACCTGCATCCTGAACCTGGTAAAGAATCCGACCGGCGCCAACGAGGTGATGAAGGTCATCGAGAGCCATCCGGAGCCCAAGGCCGTGCTGATCGTTCTCAACGATCACGACCAGGATGGCACCGACGTCTCCTGGATCTACGACACGCATTTTGAAAAGATCCTCAGCGGTGATACCCGAGCGCTGCTGTGCAGCGGTACACGCGCCTATGATATGGCGCTTCGGCTTCGCTATGAGGGGCATACAGGAGCGATCACGGTCGTAGAAGATCTGCAGGAAGCGATCGATCAGCTGCTGTCGATCCCAGACTGCACGCTGTTTGCGATTGCGACCTATACCGCTTTGTTACCGACGCGCAATGCAATCTGCAGGAGGGTAAGATGATGAATGGATACAAACTGAAAATCGTATGGATGTATCATGATATCATGGATCTTTACGGTGACAAGGGCAATATGATGGTGCTGCAAAGACGATGCGAGCAGCGGGGGATCGATGTGGTGATCGATACCTGCGGCATCGGCGAATCCTGCGACCTCGCTTCGTATGATCTCATCTTTTTAGGCGGAGGCGCCGACCGGGAACAGATGATGCTGATCGACGATCTGCTCTCACGCAGAGACAACATTCAGAA
The DNA here is from genome assembly GCA_019118705.1 of Candidatus Merdibacter merdigallinarum. Taxonomy (GTDB): domain Bacteria; phylum Bacillota_I; class Bacilli_A; order Erysipelotrichales; family Erysipelotrichaceae; genus Merdibacter; species Merdibacter merdigallinarum. Next base: position 1,881 of record DWYK01000135.1, read on the forward strand.
AGCGATGGACAGCGGTTCCTTTATCTTTCTGGTGTGTGGCGGTTATCAGCTCTTTGGCCAGTATTACATTGCGGCGGACGGCAGCAAGATCAACGGTCTGCAGTTTTTTGATTATTACACGGATACGGGGAAAGACGGCACCCGCTGCATCGGCAACATCGCCATCGAATGTGAGCTGGACGGTGAACGGATGATCGCCGTCGGATTTGAAAATCACGGCGGACAGACCTGCAATGTCAAGCATCCGCTGGGACGGGTGCTCAGCGGTTATGGCAACAACTTCACTGAAGGGATCGAAGGCTTTTACAACGGGCAGGTCTTTGGTACCTATCTACATGGTCCTCTGTTGCCAAAAAATCCAAGGATCGCAGATTTTATGATCGTCAAGGCTTTGCGCCGCCACCATCCGCAGCTGACGATGGAGATGCTGACACCGCTGGATGACACGCTGGAACAAAAAGCTAGAGAAGTTCTGTTTCGTCGAATGAACATCAGCGATATCCGATAAGGATATCGCTTTTTATACGCATTTACCTAGTATTTGATACTATATATATTGACACATTACACCGCATATGATAATCTTAAACATGGTTTAGGTATGAACTAGGTATGAAAAGGCAGGAGAATATCATATGGTTAAAATTGTTGCGGATACATCGACGCTCTTCAGCAGTGAAGAGGGAAACAAACACGGCATTACGATCACGCCTCTCAGTGTGAATATCGCAAAGGACACCTACCGGGAACTGGACGAGATCACATCTGCACAGTTTCTCGAACGTTTACAGGAAGGCGCGCTGCCGACCTCTTCACAGCCATCCATCGGTGAGAAGATGGAGCAGTATGAACTCCTGGCAAAAGCAGATGAGGTCCTGGATATCACGATGGCGGACGGTCTCAGCGGGACATACGAAAGTGCCTGCAATGCCAAGGCCGACTGTGTGTATGGTGATCGGATCACCGTCCTCAATTCAGAAACGCTGTGCGGCCCGCACCGATATCTGGTCCTGAAAGCAGTTCGGCTGGCAGAACAGGGGAATTCCGTTTCGATGATCGTGGATGCCCTTCGCACTTCTATGATGCAGGAACGATCGTTTCTCATCCCGCGTGATTTCAGCTTCTTGAAACGCGGCGGACGTCTCACACCGTTAGCGGCGACCATTGGCGGCATGCTGAAGGTCGTTCCGGTCATGACGCTGACCGAGGATCATCGCCGCTTGGAAAAGTACACGATGAAGCGAACGATGGGAAAAGCGATCGAGGCCATCATCGAGTGCTTTGAGCAGATGGGCGTCGATGAAACCTATTATATGACGATTACCCATGCGGATGTACAGGAAGATGCCTTGAAGGTCGAAGAGCGCATGCAGGCAGCATTTCCGCATACAGAGATCGACGTATTCGAACTGTCGCCGGTATTCATCACACAGGGCGGACCAGGCTGCATCGCCGTTCAGGTAATCAAAAAATAAGCAGGGGCTCTATGAAAGGCTCTTTGTCTTTCGAGAGAGTTGTTTCATAACAAGTTTTAAAAGCAAAGGATCGATTTCTGCATGAAACAGAAATCGATCCTTTATATATCGTAATTATGTCGCACCTTTTATGTTCGTAAGACCGCCGTATCCATCCATGCCTCATAGCTGTCAAATGACATCGTATAAGTCGGTGTCGTCGCTACCAATGAATCTGACATCACCTCATAGAGATAGACGCTGGATCCTGGATCGTTTGGATCAAAGGAGTTCGTCAATTCGATCAGATATGTGTGTCCTTCGCTTTCTGCCTGGCGGAGCGACTGCATATGAGAGATGGAGGACAGCGATGGCAGAACGAGAAAACAGAAAAAGAGAGCCATGCCGATGCCAAACAATGTTAAAGAAAGCGCCGTGTGCTCACAGTTTTTAGGCAGCCACAGGCCACCGCAGATGAGAAATGTGATCAGGGACGTATAAAAGATACATAAATAAAGAGAAGCCGCACCGTTGACCAGTGTCCAGCCGCTGCACATCGAAAAGATGCAGAAACCAAATAACAATACGACCGTCAGCAGACCACTGCCGGCGAAACAACGACCCAACATAAAGC
>DWYK01000136.1 GCA_019118705.1 Candidatus Merdibacter merdigallinarum
TTCTTTGGTGACGCTCCACTCGCCATAGGTATGAGCGGCCGTATCCGCCTTTGCTCCACACTCGCAAGCATGCCAGTGATTGTTTTCGTCCGAGCTCCACTCTTCGCTGTAGCTGTGCTCATGCTCGATTACCGGGATCGTCTCTGTCTGCATATAATCGCAGACCGTGCAGGTGCGCTCCCTGGAGCCCGTTTCCGTTTCAGTAGCTTCTTTGGTGACGCTCCACTCGCCATAGGTATGAGCGGCCGTATCCGCCTTTGCTCCACACTCGCAAGCATGCCAGTGATTGTTTTCGTCCGAGCTCCACTCTTCGCTGTATATGTGGGTGTGCGGCTCAGCGTCGGATGGGAAAATGTACACGACGAAGTCGTCAAATTCGTTGCTATCAGAATAATAGGTGATGTTACTGGAATCGCCGTTGTAAGAAAGCGCCTGCCGCTGTGGGAGCTTAAACCGATACCCGCTGTTTACCCGCAAGTCCAGTCGCAAAAAATTGGAACTGGAACCGGAGGAATAGAACCAGACGCCGTTGTCGATCACAAATGCATCTGAAGAGAGTTTAAAATTGCTTAGCTGTTCTGAACTTAACCGATCAGTCTCTTGCCCCAAAAGCCCGACAAGATCCTCAGGCCCGGTAATGTCGATCTGCTCTACCACTTCCGGCTCCCCAACCTCGCCGACCGTAAACCAGAAAAAGAGATCTCTATCGTGCTCATCGATCGTAATGGAATCCTTACGCGCATAGTTGAGTATATTTCCGTCCTGATCCACAACATACTCAATGTCAAAATCAGGCGGAACATAATGGGAGCGTGCCCGGAAGCTTACAAAAGATATTTTCAGCATATAGGTTTTGCCCGCTTCAAATGTTTCAGCGAAGTAACTGATAGGCTTTTGAGAGCCGACATAGGGAACTTCGTACCAATAGAATTCTACGTTCATCCCTTCTATAACTTCCTTACCGTCCGGGGTTCCGAATGTGGGATCTTCGATTGTTACGCCCGGCTCCGGCGCATTCATCGTCAAAGGCACGCTTTTGTGATCCTTTGTTTCCCAATCTGTCATGTCCATACCTTCGAACCTGGTCGTCCGCGCATAGGCTTTCCTGTAAACCCTGAGAACGATCTCGTGGAACAGAGTTGCGCTCTTCCCGTCGGGTGATACGGTAACCGTCGCATCTTTGTCTGCGCGGATGGTTCCTCCGGCGTCCTGCGCGAACACCACACCGTCCGCCGCCTCTACTTCGGCATAAAAAGTATAGTCGTTTTCTGTACTGAAATGCGTATCCTCCGCCGTCAGATCCCGCCAGTCCCCCTTTCCTTCCGGCTTAATTAACATCCGGGCGTCCTTGATTGTGAACAGCGATTTGGCGGGCGCGCCAAGCGTGTCGACACCCACTGTAAAGTTATCCGGCTCCATGCGGATTTCCTGCCCTTCAAGCGGCCATATTTCACTGTCTATGTAGATATAATCCACAACTATGTCTCCAAACTGCATGAACACCTCGATTCTGTAAGGGTCGAGAGATATGACCTTCGCTTTTTCGCCGTTTACCGTAACCTCCGGCGGCGTATCCCCGAAATACCAGCCGGTCTGGGCGTACAGGAGCATGCGGACGCCATACGCGAGGGACCCATCGTATTCATCTCCGGAATATACTGTATTCCAAACATGATAGTCGTCATAAGAATCCAGGCTCCATTCGTAATAGTCGGCGCTGTAAATCTTCACCTGCTCATCATGGGCCTGCGCCACCTGCTTTTCAATGGTATCTTCCGCCTGGCCAAAATCGATGCCTGCCGCCGGCACGGGAATCTCGTCAAAAGCAAGACGGGTGATTTCCTGTTTCTCAGGCGGGTCGATGGCGAACCATGCGTCAACAACCACCGTTGATTCGAGTTCTCTATCAACGACCAGCCTTTCCGGCTGTGCGCCGACCAGGGAAACCGCAATATCCTCTGTCGCGGCGTAGTTGAAATCCATATATACGTACAGCACCAGCCTGTACCAGCCTTTTTCAAAGGAATCGTCTGCGCTCATGGAAACCAGCGTGTTTTCATCGCCCTCGTCGGCGCACTTAGACCAGTACACATCATTTACGGTATACGGGTCGCTTTCCTGACTCTGAATACTGAAATCTGCAGGCTTGCCTTCTGCCGGCGCGTCTACCTCCAACTCGATTTTGTCAATCATCTGCGGCTCATAGGGGTCGGTTTCTTGGCTCCCCCCAACGAGCGGATCGTCTGCTGCGAACACCGCCGTCGGCAGTACGCTCAATACCATGCACAGGGAAAGCAGCAGCGCCGTCAGTTTCCTTTTTGCTTGCATTTGGTTTCTCCTCCTTGTCAAACAAGATTGCTTATCCTTTGGTATGTACCAAAGGACAGAAGGGATATCCCTTTTTGAAAAGGATACCGGCTGCGCCGGGGCGGGCTGTGGATTTTGCACGAAGCCCGCCCGCAGGCGCTTTTGCCGGTTTTGTTTATTACTCAGCCATATTTCCCGGCCACCGCCTTTTTCCGCCTGTAGAACAGCATTCCCAGCACGCCGCCGCAGGAGGCCAGCATCAGGCTGATCCACAGCGCCATATCGCTGCTGTCGCCGGTCTGCGGGCTTTCTGTTTGCCCAGAAGGCTTGCCCTGCTGTTCGGGCTTGGCTGGATCGGTTGGCTCAGTCGGGTCGGTAGGAGTGGTCGGGTCAGTAGGATCCGTTGGCTCAGTGGGTTCAACCGGCTCCAAAG
>DWYK01000137.1 GCA_019118705.1 Candidatus Merdibacter merdigallinarum
CCTTGGGAGTCGCTTTAGGGTTCGTCGGCAACTACGCCCCGGTGGACTTTCACCACAGACAGACGGCATGCCCGTCATACAAAAAACAGACTGGCACGGCCAATCTGTTTCTTTTCATTTGGAGGTTCCGACCGGATTTGAACCGGTGATCACAGAGTTGCAGTCTATTGCCTTACCACTTGGCTACGGAACCATCAGTCAGTCAGAATGGTGGGGACAGTGGGACTTGAACCCACACGGGATTTCTCCCAACGGATTTTAAGTCCGTTGCGTCTGCCGATTCCGCCATGACCCCAACTTTTTTTCACGCTGCTGTTTTATTATATCCTATTTCCGTAAAATTGCAATAGTTTTTTTCATTTTCACGAAATTGATGACTCTGTCGTCTGCACCCCTCCCTGCATGGAAGGGGAGGTCCAGTTCTGATAAGCCTGCGGAACCTGACCGTGGATGATCTCCATCACGATCGGAAGCTCGATGGTATGCGCATATTCGCTGATCGAGAGGACCGTCAGCACCTCCGCCTTCAGTTCGATCACCAGATCGAGGCGAAGCAGCGTATTGTTGAGACCGTACGGTTCACAATTCAGCCGAAAATAGCCGCGGACATCATTCATCATCCGAAAGCGGATATCGATCTTGGGACCGACGCTGCTCAAAAACGGCAGATGGGTCAGATACCCTAACGGCAGCTGATAGATCACCCCGTTTTCATAAAGCGTCTGATCGAGCGTGGGATCATTCTTACCCTCCTGCGCCGCTTCCAGTGAGGCATCCACCGTCTGCAGCATCTCATAAAGCAGTTCATTGAGCGCATTGGTATCCACATCCAGCGTCGTGATATAGCCTTGTTCATCGCGCTCGATACGGACGAGCGAGCGGCTGTCATACGTCATGGAGGCGATGATGCGGGTCGTGATGTTGTTGAGCGCGATGCTGCTCTGTTGACGGGCCACGACCTGCAGCTGCGGTTCGATCCATTCATTGAATGCCCGGATCACACCGTACCCGATCAAAGCGACACAGATCGCCGCCAGCGTCAACCGCCGCCTAATCCTGCGCTTTCTGTAAGAGAAGCAGCGCTTCTTTCGCTTCCATGCCAAGTCGAACACCCCTTTGCCTTGCTGATGCACTGATGGCGCCGACCGGCAGAGAGAGCAGATCCTCCCCTTTTTTCTGCCGGACACACAATACCAGCGCATCCTCCTGCGTCAGCGCGGAAAGCTGCTGATTTACCAGGATCATCTGATCGTTCATCACACAGCAGATCGGATACCGACCAAAGGACACCTGCAGATAATACTGATCACCGATGACGATTCGATGCACGTCCACACTTGTTTCCTCCCCCCTCAGTCTATGCGCAACCAAAAGAAAAGATACGGCTTTCGCCGCATCTCATCGGATCAGTAGTTTTCCTTGCGCACCTCGAAATACGAACGTGCGTGCTTGCATACCGGGCAGACCTCCGGAGCGCTCTTTCCCTTGTGCAGGTGGCCGCAGTTCAGGCACTCCCATACCGTCTCTTCGCTCTTATCAAAGACCGTTCCATCTTCAATATTGCTTAACAGCGCATTGTAACGTGCCTCATGTGCCTTTTCGATCTCCAGTACCCCCAGCATGGCATCTGCGATCTCATCAAAGCCCTCTTCTCTGGCTTCCTTTGCCATGCGGTCATACATGTCGGTCCACTCATAGTTTTCTCCGGCAGCGGCATCCTTCAGGTTTTCCACCGTGGAAGGGACCGCACCACCATGCAGGTACTTGAACCACAGCTTTGCATGTTCTTTTTCATTGTTGGCCGTCTGTTCAAAGATATTGGCAATCTGTACATATCCGTCCTTTTTTGCCTTTGATGCGTAGAAGGTGTACTTATTGCGCGCCTGGCTTTCTCCGGCGAATGCCTCCATCAGGTTCTTTTCTGTTTTGGTTCCTTTCAAGTTCATAACTCACTACCTCCTCTGTTTTCTATTATATCTCATATTGGGTGAAAAGAATATCGATTTTGCATACAAACTGCAACAAAGTCATCCGTTTCGTTCCTGCAGGTAGTCCAGCAGTTCTTCCTTCAGACGACAACGCTCGCTTTCGGGCATCCGATAGTCAAAGCGCTGTGCGTAATACGTCTCCATGCATGCGAGCAGCACATCGACAAATGCGGGCGGATCCTTTAACAGCTCTGTGATCCGCTGACTGCCCAGGCCATCGCGCAGGGCATGATGACAGACGCCACGCAGGCTGTGTGTCTGCGCATAACAGGCGATGAACAGCTGTGCGATCGAACAGTCATCCACGCTCTCCAGTACGCCTGCCGCCACCAGTTCTTCGGGCGTAAAGCTGCAAAACAGCGAAGGCAGCGCTCCCTGCCCATCCTCCGTCTGCGTCTGAAAGCGTACGCCGCCTTCCTCCAGCAGCCACGGACGTCCATAGCGCTTTGCCAGCCGCTGTGCTGCCTGTTCCTGCGCCGGCAGCGAACAGCGGCCAAAACATGCCTCGACCTGCCGCAGCAGCGCTTCCATGCGCGTATGCGCATCCGCGAACACGATCGTCTCATCCGCCGCCGCATCTGCGAGATAACATCCCGGCGCATGCTCACTGAAGTGCAGGATGCGGGAATGCTCGCTGACAAAACAGCGGCCATCCAGCAGATGGACGCCCCTCTCATCCAGCCATATGCCGCCGGCATTGACATAGATCTGCGAAGCTCCCCTTGGCAGCAGCGAGTGCATGCTGGCATCCAGCGTGATGTTGAGCGTCGCCAGCTGCAGCTCATCATGAAAGTTCAGCGCGATGAGCTCTCCCTTGTATTCGATCAGCTCGCTTCCTTCCATACAGGAAAAATAACGGGCATCGTTGCACAGCTCTCCGCTGTGTCCCTTCACCCGCAGCTCCAACTGCCCGTTCCAGGCAAAAAAGGCCGTATTGAACAGCCGCCCGCCGCGATAGCGCACATTGCCCCAGACGATGGCGATCGTATCGGCCAGCGCTGCGATCTGCGCATTGTAACGGTCACAGCGTTCGCAGAAACTCTGATCCAGCCACAGATCACCCAGCGCATACCCGCTGATGACATTCTGCGGAAAGACGATCAGATCCGCCTGTGCCGCTTTCGCCTGTTCGATGAACCGGCACATCTGTGTAAAGTTCTCCTCACAGTGCCCCTGCCCAACGACCATGGACACCACTGCTGTCTTCATATGCATCACCGCTCTCTAGTTTAGCATTCCCCTGCCGATTCCACAAGGGCACCGACTTGCCAAGCAGGCGTATTCTGCTATAATAAAACCGAAATGTGAGGTAACTATGGAACGATATGTACTGGAAGGGAACATCTCGGTCAAGGCTGCCGTACTGGGCGGAGTGCGGCCGGTCTACGAGATCCTCGTCGACGAACAGAAAAAAGACCGGGATACCACATGGATCCTGTATCGCGCAAAAGAAAGAGGCATTCCGATCCGCCGCTGTCCCCGCTCGATGATCGATGCGCTCGCTCAGGGGCACACCCACGGCGGTCTGCTGTGCTTCTGCGGGGAACGCACCTGTCAGACACTGTCTCAGGTCGCTGTGAAAGGTGATGGATTTTTCGCACTGGTGGAAGGAGTGGAAGACCCCTTTAACTTCGCCTCTTTGCTTCGTACGCTGTACGCCAGCGGCTGTCAGGGCATCCTCTCACCAGAGCGAAACTGGCAGACGGCCACCGGCATCCTCGTGAAGGCCAGTGCCGGAGCCAGCGAATACCTGCCATGGATCTCCTATGGTTCCCCGCAGGAGATCCTGGATCAGCTGCAGGAACAGCAGATCCCTCTGCTGTGTGCCGAACGCAAAGACTCTGTCAGCCTGTACGACTACACCTTCCCCGCTCGCTTCTGCATCGCCATCGGCGGCGAGATGCGCGGACTGAGCAAAGCCATCAAAGCGGCCTCCGTCCAGAACATCTGCATCCCTTACGGACGTGAGGTGCGAAACGCGCTCAACGCCGAAAGCGCCACTGCGGTCATCGCCTTCGAGATCCTGCGTCAGCGTCTGAGCGGCAATCCCGGATAACAGAACAGCCACTGAGATCAGCGGCTGTCTGTTTTTATTTTTGCCCTCCCTCGCTTCTGTCAAAAGCGGGAGTTTTTTTCATTTGTGTCAGATCCAGCCGAAATGCTGACAGGCGCGATAGATGCCATCCTCATCTGCACTTGGGCACACATAATCTGCGAGCTCTTTCAGCTGTGGGATCGCATTGCCCATGGCGATCGCAAACGGAGCATCCCGAAACATCTGGCGGTCATTGAGACCGTCCCCGAAGACGACCACCTGCCGTTCATCCTCGCCCAGCAGCTCCACCATGCGGCGAATGCCCTTATACTTGTCATCCGGCTCCAGGATGATGAACTGATCGCGTTCATAATGCATGACGCCGATGCCCTGCAGCGGACAGGAAGCGATGATCTCCTGCAGCACGGCCTGCTCACCGGAGAGAAACAGGCGGCGGATGGCCGGTATGGCCTCGATGCGCAAGGACGGATCGACCCGCACTTCCATGAACCGGGAAAAGTCACCTGCGTACGCATGAAAACGGTCGTTGGGCGACACGCGGTAAAACGAGTCGTCCGGTGCGATCGCCACCCCAACACCGCGCTTCATCGCCGCTTCATAGATCGTATGAAACACCTGCTGATCCGGCAGTTCATACGACACGCTGCGGCCGTCGATGATGATCTCGTTGCCGCCTTCACAGACCATGTTCAAAATGTTGATCTCCTGTTGAAACTGCCGGGCCCGAAATGCTGCACGGCCGGTTGCCAGAGCGAGAAAATGTCCGTTTTCCTTCAGCATCGCCAGCGCCTTGCGCGTACTTTCATACACATGACCAAAACGACGGGCACTGGTCAGCGTTCCATCGATATCAAAAAAGATCAGCTTGCGCTCCATATCCTTCTCTCCTGTCACCATCCGCATGCTAGTCTCCAAACAGATAGCCACAGTAGATATACATCATCTTGATGTAGAACGCATTCGTACCGCCGATCAGGTACAGAAACTGTTCCAGCCAGTCAAAGGAAAAGAAACCCAGTTGCAGAAACAGAAACAGGACCGTAAATACGATGGCAAACACCTTCTTAAAGACCGAACCGTTTCTTCGGCCATGGCTCTTGTTGAGAAACATGCCGAAGAGAAACAGTGAAGTCACCTCGATGATGAGCAGGATCATCGACTGATAAGGAATGTGCATATACGCGTTCATCAGACGAGTGATGAGCGCCGCAAGGATCAAAACGAGCAGTGGCGTTCCCAGACGCTTGATGTTATCCATATTTATGCATCCACCGTAACGCTTTCCATCACATCGCCGTTGTGCATGGCGCGGACCGCACGCATGTTTCCTGTCACACGGCCAAACACCGTATGCACGCCATCCAGGTGCGGCTGTGGATCATGAACGATAAAGAACTGACAGCAGCCGGTATCCTTTCCCCGATGAGCCATCGACAGGGCCCCTTCCACATGCCGGTGCGGATTTTCCTTCGTCTCACAGGGAATCGTGTAACCCAGATCACCGGTGCCGTTGCCATACGGGCATCCGCCCTGCGAAACAAATCCCGGGATGACGCGGTGAAAGGTCTTGCCGTTGTAGTATCCCTCTTTGATGAGCTTCACAAAGTTGGCAACCGTGATCGGTGCATCCTCCTCGTATAATTCAAAAGGGATGACCTCTTTGTTTGCCATTACGATTTTTCCAGTAATCATATCCATCCTCCTATATATATCGATTTTTTATCATGCGAGCAGCAGCATGTTCCGGCTGTTGACAAAACGAATGCGCCGGCCCGCAAAGATCTCGTTGCCGAAGATCCCGTCATACGGATGCCCCGGAAAGATCTCCACAAATGCGCTGATGCAGCCATGCAGCGTGATGTCCGCACGATCCGCATAGACATGCAGCCGATCGACGATCGGCGTCTGCAACTCTTCCCGCCCATGCACACCAAAGCCGATGATCTTCGCCTCGCTCACGATCGGCAGATCGCGCCGTTCGATGTAGGCGCTGCCCAGCCAGCTTTGCTTGGCGCCCGTATCGATGCCAAACAGACTGCTCGTCCCATCTGCTTCCCGAACGATGAGCGTTGGAAAGCTGCACGGGATCAGGTTGGGATGATCGAAGCGATAGCGGTTTTTTACGACCTTAAAGCGCTTTTCGATCGTATCCAGCTCAAAATCCAGCCGGGAGAGCAGATCCCATCCCAGGATCCCGTCAAAACGAAGCAGGTCACTTTGCAGGAACGGCAGGGAGAAACGCTGCTGATCCAGCAGGACCAGCGGAACATTGTCCCAGCAGATCTCCCCCAGACACAGTGAATCCGCCCGTACGGCCCCCATATCCAGCTTGGTCGACCCAACGCTGCCGACCTCCAGCGTACCGTTCAGCCCCTCCAGATGCATCACCTGTGCTCGCTGTTTGCGGATCCCGCTGATCTGAGCGCCCGTATCGATGATGAAGCGAAGCGCCTGTCCGTTGACGAGGAGCCTGACCTCATAAAGCCCAAACAGGTTGCGCACGATCGGCAGAGAAAACGCATCTGCCTTCTGCCGCATCGCAAAGGGACGGTCCGGATCCTGCAGCTGACGATATGCCGGCATCTGGATCAGCGGCGTCTGAAACGAAGCCAGCTGTTCGCTGTAACGGGCATGTTCTTCTTTCGTGATCGGATGTGCGGATGTACTGCGCACTTTTGCGCGATGGATCATCATGAACATCACCTCCTGTTGACGCATGCAAACATTATAGCATACTTTTCTGACATGGTGTATAATGGGATGCGTAGGCAACAGAGGAGTGTGAACCGCTATGAAGATCAATCGAGAACAGCTGCCGATGATGAGCGTTTTGGGCGAGGTGGACCACCCTTCCCTTTCCGGGGACGGACACTGGGTCGGCCATGACGGCTATGGACGCATCGCCATGTCGGTCGGCGGGATCGTTTACAACTATGCCCTGCTGGATCGCTGCATGGGCATCGCCGGCGACCACATCGAACCGGGCGTTTCCATCAAGAATCCGCAGGACAAGCAAAACCGGGCGCTGATGTCCTTTGCCTGTGTCGGCAATGAAGCGCGCATCCTCAGCGGACCGGCGAAGGATGCGATCGGCTATGTGACCGGAAAACACGGAGGGACCGATCATGTGATCCTGTACTTTGACCATTCCACCCTGGAGAAGATGAACGGGGATGAGCGCATCCTGATCAAGGCATGGGGACAGGGCATGAAGCTGACGGACCATCCAAACATCCAGGTCATGAACCTGGATCCCGATCTGCTGGCATCCATGCCGATCAAAGAAGCCGACGGTGCGCTGCAGGTACCGGTCGTCACCACCATACCGGCATATCTGATGGGCAGCGGTCTGGGATCGACGACGATGATGAACGGCGACTATGACATCATGACACAGGATCCGCAGGCAAATGAACGCTTCGGCATCCACCGTCTTCGCTTCGGCGATCTGGTCATGATCGAAGACCATGACAATCGCCATGGTCCGCATTATCGCAAAGGAGCCCGCAGCATCGGTGTCATCGTCCATTCCGATTCCTTCACCAGCGGACACGGTCCCGGCGTCACGGTCCTGTTCAGCGGTGATGAGACGACACTGCAGGCACAGATCGATCCGGAAGCCAACATCGCTCATTACAAAAAGTAAGCAGGCACGGCCTGCTTTTTTGTTGTCCTCCTGTCCAAACGGCACGAACAAAACAAAAAAGCCTCCCCTTTGGAGGCCTTCCTGTCTAATCGCGATTGCCGATCATCTGCAGGATATACATGAAGATATTGATGAAATCCAGATACAGTTCAAATGCAGAGTAGACCGACAGACGCTCACGCAATGCTTCATCCTCGCACTGCAGATAGAGCACCTTCATCTTCTGTACGTCATATGCCGTCAGCCCGGTAAAGATCAGCAGACCGATGGTCGTCAGAAGCATCGTATCGCCGGAGGTGCCCATCAGCGCCAGAACGATCTCTGAAATGATCAAAACGATCAAAGAGATATAAAGCAATGGTCCAAACTTCATCAGATTGATCCTGGTCGTATAGCCGATCACCGCCAGCGCACCATAGTAGATCGCCGTGATGCCGAAGGCAAACATGATCGAACGCGCATCATAGAGAAGTCCGATCACCGAGAAGGTCAGACCGGTAATGAGCGCATATGCCAGAAACAGCATCCGCGTCGTTCCCACCGAACGCTCGGTCAGACGGGCGCTGAAAGCGATGACGACACCGAACTGCAGGGCGATCATCAGAAAATAGCCAAGTCCCCCAAGCATCAGGTACAGTCGCAGATAAATTCCGGAAAAATAGAAGAATGCTGCGCTGATGGCCGTAACGAGAAGAGCAAGTCCCATCCAGCCAAACGTGCGCATCGCATGCTTGCGCATCCCTTCTTCCATCGGGTATCCGTTTTGATAATTCTGTTCGTACATACGATCATCTCCAATCTTATTATATGCAATGTCAGTATAACATACTTTATGAACGTGTGCAAAAGAATTCGCCCTATGGGAGCCGGCGCACGAAGCGTACGGCCTGGGCGCTCCGTGTCAGCGTGGAGCGGGCCGGTGTGTCCGCTTCTTCCTCCATCAGCATGCGCACCGCATCCCGCGCTACCAACACTTCCCATTCCAGCCATCCGCATGCTGTTTTCCGAGCGTACGGCGACAGCACGGCAAAGTTTGTGTGAGCGAGCTTCGCCGAATGGAGCACCGGATCATTCTCTGCCAGCTTTGCGGCCTGCGCATATGGCAGCAACACCGGCCATGCCTGCACACAGTCCGCCTCGATCGCTGCCAGATGTTCCTCCAGGCCCAGATGGAGGAGCACTTCCTGCAGGATCTCACGGCCCGTGCACTGGAAGAACGGTTTGCGCACATGATCGCCCAGCTCCTGCGGGTACAGGACGCTGCCCCAGATCGTCATCGTGTCACGATCGGATCCATACGGCTGCGCCGGCACATTGATCGCCAGCCCCCAGTTGGAATCCGCAAAGCACATCAGGCCGCCGCTGCCGGCGATGTTTCCGCTCTTCTCCTGCAGTTTCTCCAGCAGGATGCCCTTTCGAAACTTCCATACGACCGTCCCCTGCATGCCATCCTGCGGATGCAGCAATGCACCGGCGACGTTGAGCTCGCTGCGATGAGAAGCGAGCCGCTCCCACAGATCCTCTTTCTTTGAAGGGAGGGCGCACGGCGCGTCCAGGGAACCAAAACCGGCTTCCTTCGCCACAGATCCCAACACACAGACACACAGATCATCACCGTTGAGCTCGATCGTGTGCCGCTGCTGCCCTTCTCTTATCACCAGCAGACGGGCCCGCAGGTTATACGTGTCCGAAAACAGCACGTCTTCGATCTCCATGCCGGTATGGAACTGAACGCCATACCCTTTCAGATAAGAGATCAGCGGTGCGATCAGGGCATCATATGGATGAGAAGGCAGCTGCATCCAGTCCTCCATCGTCGCCAGATGTGTCAGCTGTTCGTTACGCTCCAGCAGCAGCGCACGCAGTTCACGAACGGCACTGCACTCCTTCAGGCCGAACAGCGAACGACACTGGATCCAGAAGTCCGTATGGAAAAATGTCGCATCCTCACCAAACCAGTCCTGGATGCACACCTTCTCCAGCCGGCTCTCCTTGCTCATCACCAGACGTTCCAGCAGGCGGCGCTCCTGCTTACCAAGGGCGATCGCCCCTTCCTGCTGGCGCAGGATCGGCAGCATGGAGTGGATCGGATGCATGCGGTTGAAGCTGACGATCTCGCCTTTGACGCTGGCACCCTTTCGGTTCAGGGACGGAATGCTGCGAAACAGCTCCCAGAAGTGATCATAGCCCTTTTCATGAAGCCAGAGATCGCTGCTCAGCAGCGCGCCTCCCTTCACCCCATAGGAACAGCTGCCGCCGGGAAGCTGTTTTCCATCGAATATGTGAATGTTCGCCCCGTCAAAGTTATAATCTCTGATCAGATAGGCAGCGACCGCCAGAGAAGAAAGCGAACTGTCCTGTAAATAAACATGACGCCCTCCGCCGCTGGAAAAATGCACGCCCGGCTGTTTCTGGTTTTTCTGTTTCATCGTATAGGCAGCGCCTGCTGCCAGCACCGCGCCGCCGGCCGCAAAGGCGGCGGCCATCTTCTTATAATCCATGGTATCTGCCTCCCATCCAAAAAAGAATCATGCTTTCATTATAGTTCAGTTTCATGAAAAGTAAAGCATTCCCGACATTTTCACACACTTCCTGAAAATACCGGGAATACGATCCGTTCAGCGTTTGACATGGGTATGGAACAACATCCAGATGCCAATGAGCACCGCTGCGATATAACCGATAAACCCAAGCGCCGGAATACCGAAGATGCGCGGGGTCATATCGGTCGTACAGATCAGCGAGGAACCGATCAGCAAAGCGGCCGCCACGATGCACATGATCAGCTTGTTGACCAGCTTGTCGATCAGATAGATCGGCTGAAAGCTGTCCATGACCTCCAGATTGACCTTCAGTCGTCCTTTGTTGATCAGATGCAGCGTCTGTGAGAGCTGAGACGGGATCCGGACCGTCTTATGAAGCGAATCCAGCGTGCTGCGTGACAGTTTTTTGACGCTGTCCTGCAGCTGCTGCGGATCCAGTCCGCCATCGCCCATATAGTTGATCGCCGTCGTGATGATGTTGGTCGTCGGATCCAGCAGCGCGATCGTGCTCTCGGCGCTGACCAGCCCTCTTGCCAGCATGGAGATGCCCTTCGGCATGGAAATGTGATGACGGTGGGCGATCGTAAAGATCTCCTGCACGGCGCTTCCCAGATCGATCTCCTGCAGATCCTTCGTCATATACGCACCCATGAGCTTTTCCATGTCGTCATACAGACGGTTGTAATCATAGGTTCCGTCATGGATCCCCAGCGTCAGGATCACCTCGGTCAGCTCACTGATGTCATTTCGTGCCATCGCCGAAAACGCACGGCGGATGAGCTCCCGGTCACGGTCGTTCAGCTGTCCCATCATGCCGAAATCCAGCCATACGATCTTTCCGTCGCGGATGCGCAGATTGCCGACGTGCGGATCCGCGTGAAAAAAGCCGTCATGGATGATCTGTTTCATGTAGTTATCCGCCAGCTTGGCCGCAATTTCCCTGCGGTCATATCCTTCCGCAGCCAGCGATTCATATTCATCGATCCCATAGCCGTCGATGTGTTCCATGACCAGCACCCGGGAGGTGGAGATGTCCTTGCGCACCTTTGGCACGGCAATGTAGCGCACACCTTCATTGAGACGGGCAAATCGCTGCATGAAATTCGCCTCGTTGATAAAATCCATCTCCTGTTTTGCCGTTTCCCAGAATTCATCCAGCAGGACGTTGATATCGATCACGCTGCTGAAGATATCGGAGAGGTTCAACAGCCGGCTCGCTCTTCTTAACAGCGAGATGTCCCGTTCCATCCGCTCATAGATATGCGGACGCTGCACCTTGATGACCACTTCTTCCCCGCTGAGCAGCACGGCCCGATGGACCTGTGCGATGGAAGCAGAGCCCAACGCCTGTGGATCAAATCGCAGGAACACCTCTTCCGCCCGACAGCCATATTCACTCTCCAGGATCGAACGTACGGTATCCGTATCCATCGGAGCCACCTGGGTGCGCAGCTTCATCAGCTCATCACAGTAACGCTTGGAAAACATATCCTGCCGGGATGACATCAGCTGCCCGATCTTGACGAAGGTCGGTCCCAGATCTTCGATGATCTCCCGCAGCTTGACGGGATCGATGCCTCTGGTGATCTGATGCTTATGCAGGATCGAGATGATCTGTGCCAAGCGCCGTTTGCTGGTGAGCGCTTCATTCTTCATCCGTCGTCGTGTTCTCCTGCTGGGCGATGAGGTCCTTCAGGGCCTCCAGCTCCTCTTTCGACAGCTGCTTAACCTGTTCCTGCAGCTTTTCCATCCGCTGTCTGGCCGTCGTCTCCTTCGCATCCGCGATCGTCTCACGCACACGGTGCTTCAGCTCTTCGTTGAGCACCTTTCCCTGTTCGATGCTCAGTTCCCCCTTCTTCACCAGCTCATCGATGAGCTCCTTTGATTTTTCTGCGGTCAGTGTTGCTGCACCGATGCCGAGAAGTACCAGTTTCTTCATGTCCTCACTCAGTTTGTCGATCATAAGAACACCTCCTCTTATCTTTATTGTAGCACTTTCCTGTCGTTTCAACAGCGAAAACCGCAATTTCCCACAGAAAACAAAAAAGCCGCAAGATCTCTCCTGCGGCCTTCCTGCCATCTGATTACTTCTTCAGGTTGTAGAATGCGTTCTTTCCTAAGTACTGTGCAATGTTGTTTGCACCGCGCTCATTGAGCTCGTCCTCGATACGGATCAGGCGGTTGTACTTCGCGATGCGGTCGGTTCTGGACATGGAACCGGTCTTGATCTGTCCGGCGTTCAGACCGACAGCGATATCCGCGATCGTCGTATCTTCGCTCTCACCGCTGCGGTGAGATACGACACAGGTATAACCTGCTTCCTTCGCCATTTCGATCGCATCGAATGTCTCTGTCAGCGTACCGATCTGGTTGACCTTGATCAGGATCGCATTTGCGATGCCCTTCTCGATACCTTCCTTCAGGATCGAAGGGTTCGTAACGAACAGGTCGTCACCAACCAGCTGGATCTTGTCGCCCAGACGATCGGTCAGCTTCTTCCATCCATCCCAGTCACGCTCTCCCAGACCGTCTTCGATGGATACGATCGGGTACTTCTCTACCCACTCTGCATACATGTCGATCATTTCTTCTGTTGTCTTTGTTCCCTGGCCGGACTTGCTCAGTTCATAGAGACCTGTCTCATGGTTGTGGAACTCAGAAGCCGCAACGTCCATGGCGATGCAGATATCTTCGCCCGGTACATAGCCGGCAGCCTTGATTGCTTCAACGATCAGCTCCAGCGGCTCCTCGTTGCCCTTCTCGCAGGAAGGAGCGAAGCCACCCTCGTCACCGACGTTCGTGTTGTAGCCGCGAGCCTTCAGTACCTTACGCAGGTTGTGGAACGTCTCGCTGCCCATACGGATTGCTTCCTTCTCGTCCTTTGCGCCGACCGGCATGATCATGAACTCCTGGAAGTCGACCGTAGAATCCGCATGAGAACCACCGTTCAGTACGTTCATCATCGGAACCGGCAGAACTTTTCCGTTGAATCCGCCAAAATACTTATATAATGGCATACCGTAGAAATCTGCAGCTGCTAATGCACATGCCATGGAAACGCCCAGCGTTGCGTTTGCGCCCAGGTTCTTCTTGAACGGCGTACCGTCCAGTTCCAGCATCAGCTTGTCGATCGCATTCTGATCGAGGCAGCTCTTACCGATCACCTTCGGTGCGATGATCTCGTTTACGTTCTTGACCGCCTGCTGAACGCCCTTACCCATGAAGCGTCCCTTGTCGCCGTCGCGCAGCTCCAGCGCTTCTCTTTCACCTGTGCTTGCGCCGCTTGGTACGATTGCGCGTCCATAAGCTCCGCTCTCCGTCGTAACTTCTACTTCGACGGTCGGATTGCCTCTGGAGTCAAGCACTTCTCTTGCATAAACATCAACAATAATTGACATGTCAAAATTCCTCCTTCGTACATCTAATATGATACAATGCTCCGGTCAAATATGCAATATCCAAACGTGAATTATATTGCGAAATTCTGCGATTTTCTCACGTTTTTCCAAGTATCGTCCACCACTAGAAAAACAGGTGTGCGCTCTGTTGCGCGCACACCTGCCCACATGAAATACATTCTGTTTTCTACTGCTTTTCGATGAACTCCAGCAGTTCTTTCGCAGCGATCTCCAGTCCTTCGCGCTCCTCCTTGTTGAAGCCCAGGTGCGTGTAGATCTCACCGACGAAGACATTGTTGTCCTTCAGACACTGGAAGACCTCATCAATCAGCGGTTCGCAGATCTCCTGCTTCTGCATCGGTCCAAACGGGTTGGCAAAATAGGTCGTAGAAATACCGACCTCCTGCGTCGTTCCCAGCGCCATGCGTTTGCCCAGCTTGCAGACGGCCTTGGCATCCGCCATGTCCGTAAAGCGATGCAGGCCCATCTTGTTGTCATAGTTGTTGGCATAGGCGAACAGATCGATGCGGTGATTCGTCGATACGACATCGTATGGTGCTGCCGGCGTAATGACGCGGGCATTCTTAGATTCCGGCGACATGAACACGCTTCGGTCCATATCACGATACGGTGTGCCCGGATCCAGATCATCCAGACGGATGAAGGCACCGATCTCCGTTCCCTGGCCATATGGCACGCCATCCTCGATGTGGATCGTTCCCATGTCATCGAACACGACCTCGATCTTCTTGATCTTTTCATTGCCCAGCGCCTTCAACGCCTCGATGGACTCGGATTTTCCGGCTCCGGAATCGCCCATCAGCATGATGCCCTTCTTCTTTCCGTTCTTCAGGGTGATGTTGACGAAAGCGCCGTGGATCGGCAGCCATCCCTTCTTCATCATCGCCAGGTTGTGCAGCGTCAGCGACATCTTCTTGAGATAGCCGAAGTATTCGATGCGCTGGTTGTAGCTGACACAGCCGACCCACATGTCTTCTTCCTCATCATGGTAGAAGTTCGTCTCATCCTTGCCGTCCTCATTGCCGAACAGGCAGATCAGATCCGGCTTCTGCTCACATTCCTCTTTGTTGGCCAGCTCGAAGAGATTGCCCAGAGAGACGGCAGAAGCGAAGAAATCACGATGGAAGTAGATAAAGGCTAACAGTGAACCGATCTTGCACGGGTAGCAGAACCAGGTATCGCCATCTCCGGTAAACTCGCTGATCGGATTGTCCATACGCTCGGTGAACATACCGGTGCGCTTGTTGGACTTCGGATGCAGGATCATCGGCGTACGCAGCATGACAGAATCGATGAACGGGATCTCCTGCAGCGCATCGTATTTCTCGCTCAGACGGCTTTTGTTCATGCGAACGCTGACCGCAGCGTTGGTACCTGCCTGCATCTGACGGTATACACGGTTCTTACGCCCCATGATACGCTCTTCCATCATACGGTACAGCGACAGATTCAGATTGTTGAAGTTGGAATCCAGCAATACATAGCTGTCCGCTCCCAGCGACTGTGCCATTCCGCTGGAGATCACGGAGAAACGCTGATGCTTCTTCCAGAAGTTATAGAGCTCATCCACGAATTCCAGAAGCTTTGCCTTGTCGTTGAGGTAGATGGACTCCACCTCTT
>DWYK01000138.1 GCA_019118705.1 Candidatus Merdibacter merdigallinarum
TGCAGAAACTGAACCAGCTTATCCGAGGATGGATAAACTATTTCAAAATCGGGAGCATGAAGGGATTATGTGAGCGTCTGGACAGTAACATACGCTACCGTCTGCGGATGTGTATTTGGAAACACTGGAAAACACCGCAGAACAGGGCAAAGAACCTGATGAAGCTGGATGTACCCCGCTGGGCAACATATAAAATCGCCTACTGTGGAAACCGATATGCGCGGCTTGCTCATAACGGCTGGGTACATAAAGCAATAAGCAACGAAAGACTAGCCGCATTTGGGCTAGTCTCCATGAGCAACTACTACGCCGAGAGGCGTGTCATATGTGAAGTTGATTGAACCGCCGCTTGCGGAACCGCATGAGCGGTGGTGTGAGAGGTCGGAAATTCCTCAATCAGAGGAATTTCCTCCTACTCGATTTTGCGCAAAGAGCGGTTATAATAAAAGACAGAAACGAGGTGAGAAAGATGCAGGTCCGATCGTTTGATGCACACACCTTTTACGAACAGGAGAGCGAGCAGTGCATCGTGCTGTTGCCGGGACTTGGCTATCTGTTTGACCGTCCGCTACTTCGCTGCGCCCGAACGCTGGCGCTGCAGCACGGATTCTGCGTGCTGGAGCTTTCCTTTGGAGCGCTGCCCTATGACAAGGCGAAGATGAAAGAATCGATCGAGCGCTGTGTGCCGCTGGCGCTGCAGAGGGCCGAAGCGGTGCTGCCTTTGATGGATGGAAAGCAGCTGCACTTCATCGCCAAGAGCTTTGGGACCGTCATTGCCGGTCTGCTTCGTCCGCAGTGTTCCGACCACCCAGCCTTCTTTCTGACACCGCTGAAACAGACGCTGCCGATGATCCGGGAGACGGACCATGTCGCTTATGGAGATGGCGACCGTTTTCTGGATGCACAGGATCTGCAGGATCTTGCCAGCCGAAGCTGTCGAAAGCTGCTGTGTCCGGGGGCCGATCACTCGCTGCGCCATCCCCGGGAGGAAGTGAGCGAGCGCTATCTGAGAGAAGTCCGTGCGGAGATGGAACGCTTCCTGGATGAAATTTGATGGAAAAGGGCGTATAATAGAAACTGCTATGAGAGGTGAAAGCATGGAACATTCACAGCCGATCGGCATCTTTGATTCCGGCCTGGGCGGCATCAGCGTCTTGCGGGAGCTGCGCACCCTGCTGCCGAAGGAGCACTTTCTCTATTTTGGAGACAGTGCCTATGCGCCTTATGGGATCAAGGATAAGGCATCGATCACCGAGCGGTGCATCACGATCTGCGACGATCTGGTGGCACGTGGCGCAAAGGCGATCGTCGTTGCCTGCAATACCGCGACCAGCGCCTGTGTCGGTGTGCTGCGCGAGCGTTACGACCTGCCGATCGTCGGCATGGAGCCGGCATTGAAGGTGGCCTGTGAGCAGGGCGATCATCAGCGGATCATCGTGATGGCAACACCGCTGACCCTGCGGGAGGAAAAGTTTGCCCGCCTGATGGAACGCTTTCAGGATGCACACACGATCTATCGTCAGCCATGTCCGCGTCTGGTGGAGATCGTTGAACATGATGAACTGGACGATCGGGAACTGGTGCTGGCGCAGCTGCGGGAGTATCTATATCCGTATGATCTCTCTGCGATCGACAGCATCGTGCTGGGCTGTACGCACTTTGTGTTCTATCGTCCTTATTTTGCCCGGTTGTTGCCGCCGCACATCCGGGTCATCGACGGCAATCATGGAACGGCCCTGCATCTGAAAGAGCTGTTGCGGGAGCGCGATGCCCTCTGTACGACGGGGGAAGGCAGCGTACATATCGAGAATTCAGCGGCAGAGGAACGACTGCTGGCACTGAGCAGAAAACTGTTAGGAGGTTTTGATGATGAGTGAAAAAAATGTATGGGAAACGTATGAAGAACAGGAGATGAACGAGGTCTTCGCACTGGCGGAGGACTATAAGCGCTTCATTTCCGAGAATAAGACCGAGCGGGCCTGTGTGAAGAGCGCCGTGGCGATGGCAGAGGCCAGGGGATACCGCGATCTGCGCGAGGTGATCCGCCGGCAGGAAACGCTGAAGCCGCAGGACAAGGTCTATCTGACCATGATGGAAAAGTCCATCGTCCTCTTTCACCTCGGTGATCGTCCGTTGGAGGAAGGCATGCACATCCTGGGGGCGCACATCGATTCCCCGCGTCTGGATCTCAAACAGAATCCGGTCTATGAGAATACAGAGCTCGCGTATCTGGATACGCATTATTACGGCGGCATCAAGAAGTATCAGTGGGTCACGCTGCCGCTGGCGCTGCATGGCGTCATCGTAAAGAAGGACGGTACCAGCGTAGACGTGTGCATCGGTGAGAAGGAAGACGATCCGGTCTTCGTCATTTCGGATCTGCTCATCCATCTGTCCAATGATCAGATGCAGAAGAAGGCAGCCAGCGTGATCGAGGGCGAGGATCTCAATGTGACCTTTGGATCGATGCCGCTGAAGGAAGAAGAGAAGGACAAGGTAAAGGCCAACGTGCTGAAGCTCTTGAAGGAGCGTTATGACGTAGAGGAGAGCGATCTGGTATCGGCGGAGATCGAAGTCGTTCCGGCCGGTAAGGCACGCGATCTGGGAATCGATCGTTCCATGGTGATCGGCTATGGCCAGGATGACCGTGTCTGTGCCTATACTTCGCTGGTGGCGCTGCTGGAGATGGAGAACGTGGAGAAGACGGCGGTCTGCCTGCTGGTCGACAAGGAAGAAGTCGGCAGCCAGGGCGCAACGGGCATGCAGTCTTGCTTCTTTGAGAATGCGCTGGCAGAGGTGATGGACCGGATGGGCATCTATTCCGAGCTGAAGGTCCGCCGTGCGCTGCAGCATTCCAAGATGCTCAGCAGCGATGTATCTGCCGCCTATGATCCAAACTATGCCGGTGTGATGGAGACGAACAACTGCGCCTACTTCGGAAAAGGACTCGTGTTCAACAAGTATACGGGCGCACGGGGAAAGAGCGGCTGCAACGATGCGAATGCAGAGTACATGGCCGAGCTGCGCGCCGTGATGGAAAAAGGCAATGTCGCTTATCAGACCAGTGAGCTGGGCAAGGTCGATCAGGGCGGTGGCGGAACCATCGCCTACATCCTGGCCAACTATGGCATGGAGGTCATCGACAGCGGTGTGGCGCTGCACAACATGCACGCACCGTGGGAGGTCAGCTCCAAAGCGGATATCTACGAAGCGAAAAAAGGCTATCTGGCATTCCTGAAATACGCAGGGTGATCGAACATTGGTGAAGAAAAACCTTTCTGCGGCGCAAGCAGAAAGGTTTTCTGTACCGTGTCGCAACGACCGGCAGAACGGGCCGGCATGAGTTGTTATGACAATTTCAGGAATCTTTGTATTTGATCATGTTGAGCTGATAGAGCTCCGGATGCAGGAACAGCTCGGTGTGATCGAATACGCGGCCGTCTTTGATGTAGGTCGTGTTGGCTGTTTCCTCAATCCGTGCGATGTGATCAAGATGACACAGCTCTTGTATGAAAACGGCATCGATATGCCGACCAGGATCAGTATCAATACCGACCGTGGGCTCGTCTATACCGAAGAGCTGAACCGCAAATACTTTAACGACACGTTGGTCGGATGAACCAGGCAGACCGACGCAAAGTCAGCTGCTGTGCCTGCGTACGCAAACCGAGAGCGGGCAGACATACATCCGCCAAGACAAAAACGAGGAAGAGCGTACATTTTTTACTTAAATATAAAAAAGGAATGGATCACCTGTTATGGGAGAACAGGCTCCATTCCTTTTGTCTGGTTGGTTATTTTACCTCGCGTGTCCAGCCGAAGGTGTCTTCGATATCGCCCCACTGGATGCCGGTCAGCGTATCATACAGCTTCTGTGTCAGTTCGCCGGTCTTGAAGTCGTTGATCGTTACTTCATCCTCTTTGTAACGCAGTTCTCCGATCGGTGAGATGACCGCAGCCGTACCGGTACCGAACGCCTCCTGCAGCGTCTTGTCGTGGCCGGCCTTCATCAGATCATCGATGGCCAGGTGCATTTCATTGACCTTGTATCCCCATGACTTCAGGATGTGGATGATGGAATCACGGGTGACGCCCGGCAGGACCGTTCCATCGCAAGGAGCGGTGTAGATCTCATTGTCGATCATGAACATGACATTCATCGTACCGACTTCCTCGACGTATTTGCGGTGGACACCATCCAGCCACAATACCTGTGTGAAGCCCATTTCCTCTGCCTTGACCTGTGCAGCGATGCTGGCAGCGTAGTTGCCGCCGCACTTGGTAAAGCCGGTGCCGCCCGGTGTCGCACGGACATATTCATCTTCTACATAGATCTTGACCGGATTGACGCCTTCCGGATAATACGCACCGACCGGTGAGAGAATGATGACAAACTTATAGGAGCAGGCCGGATGTACGCCGACCGCTGCCTCTGTCGCAAACATGAACGGACGGATGTACAGCGAAGTGCCTTCCTCCGCCGGAACCCAGTCCTTTTCACAGGCAACCAGCTGTGTGACTGCCTCAACGAAATCCTCTTCCGCTACCTCCGGCATGCACAGACGCCGATTGGAATTGGCAAAACGGCGGGCATTCATCTCCGGGCGAAACAGCAGGATGCGGTCATCCTTTGTGCGGTAGGCCTTCAGTCCCTCAAATGTCTCCTGCGCATAATGCAGGACCATGGATGCCGGATCCATCGGGATCGGTCCAAACGGAACGATGCGGGCATCGTGCCAGCCCTGTCCTCTGTCCCAGTCCATGACGAACATGTGATCGGTATAATATTTGCCAAAGCCAAGCGCTTCCCCTGCTTTTGGCTTTTCCTTTAACGTCGTTGCACGTTCGATTCTGATTTCCATCATCAATTACCCCTTTCAAACATTCTTTTGTTTTTAGAGTAGACCCAATTTGCTCATTCGTCAAGGGGAAAAGAAAGAAAATTTCAGTTTTATTGAAAATGATGTAAGAAACTTTGAAATGTTGAAAGTTTTGCGGCTGCGACAACAAAGATCAGGCGACCGAAGTCCGGTGGCGGATGATAAAGGGACAATGATTTTTTTGTTTTCGGATGGGCGGGATGCTGATCATTTGACGGTTTTTTCATCGCTTTTACAGCCAAAGGTTCAGATACCGGCCGCTTTGGCGTTTCATCCGGAAAGGGGGAAATGCAACGGACAAAGACGGAGGGCTTTTGCGGTTCTTTGTAGCAGTTCCTTATAATAAATATATGGAATAAAAGATATATGGAATACAGAATGGATATAGTAAAAGCAAAGATAAATGTGTTTCTTTAAACCTCTTATTTTTGTACGAAAACCAAAAATGTATTACGATCACTCCCGATATTGCATATGAGCTTTGTAAAAAGTGGGCATCTTTCAGAATTTTCTTCTAAATATGGAAACAGAAAGATACAGTTCAATATAGAATACGGGGATATGGAAATGTGATTTTATTCAACAGAGGTCGATTCGACAGAGGATATGAAAATCTAATGAAAGAGAGACTGAGAAACAGGCAAAGAATGAATATATAGAAATGCAGAAATGAAAAAGGGCCGCGCAGCCATCTATGATGGCGTTGCGTGCCCAGGAAGATCATGCGTTTGGATCGTGGACCCAGCGTCCGTAGATGCCGCATGGAAGCACCATGTCGCTTCCTGTGATCGGCAGTCCGATCTCTCCGGCCTCGATGCGCCCCTGCGGATGCCGCTTTTTCACGGTCGTGTTCAGGATGTTTTGCAGAACACTGGCCGGGAAGCCGGTCGTATAGGAGTTGATCAAAAAGAAGAGGGGCTGTTCATCCAGGATGTCCATGCAGGCGGATACGAGCGGATAGAGCTGTTCCTCGATCTTCCAGATCTCGCCTTTCGGACCCCGGCCATAGCTTGGCGGATCCATGATGATGCCATGGTAGGTACGTCCTCTGCGCTTCTCCCGTTCGACGAACTTCAGCACGTCATCAACGATGAAGCGGATCTTTCGATCTTCCAGATGAGAGAGCACCATGTTTTCCTTTGCCCACTGCACCATGCCCTTGGCCGCATCCACATGGACGACCTCTTTGGCTCCGGCAGCTGCACAGGCCATCGTCGCTCCGCCGGTATAGGCAAACAGGTTGAGCACGCGGATCTCCCGATGGGCCTGCTCGATCTGATCCATCAGAAAATCCCAGTTGGCAGCCTGCTCCGGAAAGAGCCCGGTATGCTTGAAACCCGTCGGACTGACCTTGAAGCGCAGGTTGCGATAACGGATCGTCCAGCTCTCCGGGATCCGTTCCTTATATTCCCAATGACCGCCGCCTTTATTGGAACGGTGGTAATGTGCATGCGGATGTTCCCACGCCGCATCCGAAGGGTCGATCGGCCAAAGAGCGATCGGATCCGGCCGACGCAGGATCACATCTTTCCATCGCTCCAGTTTTTCACCGTTTCCGGCATCGATGCATTCATAGTCCTTCCAGTTCTCTGCCACCTGATTCATGCGCTCACTCCTGTCTGTATCTTTGCGTATTATAGCATGCTTTTCACGGAAAGAACACAAGATTTCACATAATGTTCGCCAGAGAATGCGGAAAATGCGTCAGAAAATTGTGCTACAATGAATAAAAGCGACAACAGTGGCAAGAAAACGGAAAGGGAGGTTTTGTGATGATCAATAAAATGCTGGATAATTGCTTTCAAACCGAATTGAACACAAGAGTGGAAGAGGTCCGGGAGGATAACGGGCTGTACTGGCATTGCTTTCGGGATACGATCTTTTATCAGGGCAAGGGCGGTATGGCAGACGACACCGGTATGATCAATAAACGACCTGTCAAAGGTCTGAAAGTGGAAGAAGGGCGCTTCTGGCATCTGCTGGATGAGAAGCTGGAAGGCAATGTCTTCATGAATGTGAATCCGCATATGCGGTTTCTGAAATGTCAGGCACATACGGCACAGCATCTGATCAGCGCACTGGTGGAAAGCATCTATGGGGTACAGACGGTGAGCCACCATGTCGGAACGGATGAATGCTATGTGGAATTTGATCTGCGTGATTTTAATAAGAAGATGGCGATCGAACTGCAGGTGACCTGCAACGGGCTCATTCGAGATGATCTCGATGTGACGATCCTCTATCCTTCACAGAAGGATGCCCGACAGCTGTGTCCTAACAAGAAGCTGCCAAGCGAGGATATCCGCCTGGTGCGCATCGGCAACCTGGATGTGACGCCGTGCGGATGCATGCATGTGCCTTCGCTGCGGTATCTGCAGATGGTGCAGATCATCGGCTATGAGAAAAGCTCCAGAGGATATCGGATCCGTTATGCTTGCGGCGATCAGCTGCTCAACAACATCACGCAGCGCTATGAGGTGCTGGATGAGGCATGTGAGACGCTGTCGGTCCCGCATATCTATCTGAATACGGGAATCTCGAAGCTGATCGCACAGAAGGGTGCGATGCAGAAGGAGCTGGAGGACTGGCGCCGTCGTTATTTTGATAAGGAATGCCAGGATGTCGTACAGACGGAAAAAAGCTGTCTGTATAAGCGATGTGACGGGTATACGGCGGCCGATGTGCGGCAGCTGGCCAAGATGATCGTGGAAAACAGTGACAAGGCAGTCTGCTTCCTCATACAGGAAGGCGATAAGGCGAAGGTCGTCATCGCCAAAGGGGCGCAGAGCAGTTATGATCTGACCGGTATCAAGCGGCTGTTGATGGAGAAGTTTCAGTGCAAGGGCGGCGGCAGTGCCATGTTCATGGAATTTGGCGGTGCTTACAGCGAGGCGATGGAAGCGGCACTGCAGGAAATGATCGATACGGCGGAGTAGGTCGATCGGATGGTGATGCAAGGGATGTGCGCGAATGGGCGGGCGTCCCTTTTTTTAATGGCAGATGGAGCCGGATCTTGTGGCATAGAAAGGAGGGACTGAAGGGGAAAGAGGCGGGAAGAGGGTGGATGGTCAGACAAGGTTTTTCCGCTGTAAAAGAAGCAATGCAGCGGTGTTTGTCGGTGTGTGCCGGACAGGGGATTTTGTCGTTTTTTCAGTTTTCCTGTGTATGCTTTTATGTTATGATAAATAAGAAAAGATTGAAGGAGTGTCGGTAATGTCAGATAAGATCATCGTTTTAGATTTCGGCAGTCAGTACAACCAGTTGATTGCCCGCAGAATTCGTGAGTTTCATGTGTATTCGGAGCTGCATCCGCATACGATGACGCTGGAGGAGATCCGTGCGCTGGGGGATGTCAAGGGCATCATTTTCAGCGGTGGTCCTAACAGTGTCTATGACGAGGGGGCGTTCCGCTGTGATCCGGCGATCTTCACCTCGGGGATCCCGATCCTGGGCATCTGTTATGGTATGCAGATGACGCATTATATGAATGGCGGAAATGTGAAGTCCTGTGAGGCGAAGGAATACGGGCGTACGGAGATCCAGGCGGATACGGCCTGTCCGCTGTTCAGGGGCCTGCCGGCAGAGCAGGTCGTGTGGATGTCGCACGGGGATCAGGTGTCGGAGCTGGCGGATGGCTTTCATGCGGTGGCGAGCAGCGATACGTGCCCGTATGCGGCCAGTGCCAATGATGAAAAGAAGATCTATACGCTGCAGTTTCATCCGGAGGTGCGTCATTCGGTCTATGGCAATGACATCTTGAAGAACTTTGTGTTTGAGATCTGTGAGGCACAGGCAAACTGGTCCATGCATGATTTTATCGACGTGCAGGTGGAGAAGATCCGCGCACAGGTAAAGGATGACAAGGTGTTGCTGGCGCTTTCCGGCGGCGTAGATTCCAGCGTGGTTGCGGCTTTGTTGCATAAGGCGATCGGGGATCAGTTGTACTGCATGTTCATCGACCATGGTCTGCTTCGCAAGGGAGAAGCGGAGAGCGTCGTTGAGATGTTTGGAAAGAACATGAAGATCAACCTGACAAAGATCGATGCGAAGGAGCGTTTCTTGAGCAAGCTGGCCGGGGTGAGCGATCCGGAGAAGAAGCGCAAGATCATCGGCAATGAGTTTGTCTATACGTTTGATGAAGAGGTCAAGAAGCTGATCGTCGGCGAGGATATCAAGTGGCTGGCACAGGGAACGCTGTATACGGATGTGATCGAGAGCGGAACGAAGACGGCACAGACGATCAAGTCGCATCACAATGTCGGCGGTCTGCCGGAAGATATGCAGTTCCAGCTGATCGAACCGCTGAACACGCTGTTCAAGGATGAGGTGCGTGCGCTGGGCATTGAACTGGGCCTGCCGGAGGAGATGGTATGGCGTCAGCCGTTCCCGGGACCGGGACTCGGTATCCGTATCCTGGGGGATATTACGGAGGATAAGCTGCACATCGTGCGGGAGTCGGATGCGATCTTACGTGAGGAGATTGCGAAGGCAGGGCTGCAGAAGGAGATCTGGCAGTATTTTACATGTCTGACCAATATGCGTTCGGTCGGTGTCATGGGCGATCAGCGGACGTATGATTATGCGGTGGCGATTCGTGCGGTGACGTCGATCGATGGCATGACGGCGGACTGGGCGAAGATCCCGTATGAGGTGCTGGATGTGATCTCCAACCGTATCGTGAATGAGGTGCCGCATGTCAACCGCGTGGTGTATGATATCACTTCGAAGCCGCCGGGGACGATTGAGTTCGAATAGTACAAAATCATCTTGAAGCCCTTTATTTAAGGGCTTTTTTCGTTCCCTTTTGGGCCCGTGAAAACATTTTGAAAACAGGCATCTTGATTTTAGCTCGTTTTGGATCGATTTTTGTCCCCATTTTTGACTTGTTTTTGACATTTTTTAGGGAAAATCGGTCGAATTTTAGCTAAATTGCGCTTTTAGCCACCACACGTCCAAGCCGTTGTTTAGATGTGGCTTGCTGATTTATCGGGAAAATAAGTCGGTTTTTGCCTTTTTTCGCATAGCTAAAACCATTTTAAGTGCCCATTCAACCATTTCTTCATCATCTTCATCAGCTATGTTAACTCCATGGATCTCAATGATCCTAACAAGCTCGTCATGAAGACTTCTGAAGACATAGGGGTTTCCATAAACAGCAATCTCCTTGTTCAGGATGCAGCTGATTATGTAATCCTGTTTGGTATAACCAGACAGGAGGACTTTGCGGTCCAATAGTTTGTTTTCTTCCGGTGACATTCGAAAGGAAATAATCTTACTTCGAAGTCTTCCTTTTTGATCTAAGTTCTTAGCACTCATTTGAAGGCTCCTCCTCTAATAGAGTTCAGTTTATTGGCAATATCGGTATCGCGGTTAGGGAACATATGGGCATAGCGGTAAGTGATCTTGACGCTTTCATGTCCGACACGTTCAGCGATATCAACAGCGCTGAATCCCATGTCGATTAACATCGAGACATGTGAGTGGCGAAGATCGTGGATTCGTATTCGTTTAACACCTGCTTCCTTACATCCGCGATCCATCTCATGATGCAGTCCGGATTTAGTAACGGTAAAGATCCTGTCATTTGGTCTCAGGGCATATAGTCTTGAGATATAGTCTTTCATCTCTTCGCATAAGAAATTTGGCATCTGGACGGTCCGTTTTCCTTTTTCGGTTTTAGGATCCGTGATTATATCTTCACAATGGATCCTTTGATACGATTTGGATATACGGACGGTTTTCTTTTTAAAATCGAAGTCAGATGGCGTTAAGGCCAATAGTTCACCAAGTCTTAACCCGCACCAGTAAAGCATCTCAAATGCCTGAAAAACACCGTCCTTTTTCATAACGGCTCTGGAGAATTTTTTATATTCATCCATCGTCCAGAAATTCATTTCAAGTTTCTTTTCTTTACCGATGTTTCCGGCAATCCGGGCAGGATTGGATTTTAAACCATAAAAGCGAACGGCATAGTTGAACATGGCACTGAGCTGATTGTGGATCGTCTTCAGATAGTTTTGTGAATATCTTTCATGTTCCTTGTTTTCGGATCTTAGAAGGGTGTTCTGCCATTCGATGATATCGGTTGGCGTGATGTCACACATCCGTTTGTTTTTGAAGTAGGGCAGGATCCTTGTTTCGATGACGGTTTTTTTCATGCACAATGTGCTTTCGCGAAGCCTTGTTTCCATACTGGACATGTAAAGATAGTAGAAGTCTTCGAAATTCATCGTCAGATCGTGGCTTTTTTGAAGCAGGAAGCGCCGTTCATAATCTTTGCCATCGCTTTTTGTCCTAAAACCGCGCTTGGTCGTCTGCCTGAGGGTCCCTGTAAAATCGGTATAACGCAGAACAACAAACCATGTTCCTTTTTTCTTATCTCTGTATACGGGCATTGTTATGGACTTCCTTTC
>DWYK01000139.1 GCA_019118705.1 Candidatus Merdibacter merdigallinarum
CAATATCCCGAACAGTGTTTAATAACAACTTTAATGATCTCACGCGATTTTCTCTCCCTCCTTTCCATAGCAGGAATAGCACTGTAATCATCAATTAAATGATATAACGTGAAGTAAAAAAGTAAATTCCATGTCAGGAAAAATTTTCCCGGATTTACTTTTTTCATGAATTTCGCTTTGCCTTTGCAGAGCTTTCTCTTTCTGTTTTCCTGTCTCCTGTCACCTCCAGCGGAGGCATTCATCAGGAACGATTATTGATAGTTTCTCTTTCAAATCACATCCAGCCGAGCACGCCTACACGACTTTAGCCTCACCTGGATAAACAGAAGCAATTTCTTCGGTGTGCCACAAAAAAACCAAAACCTGTCCACATCACCGGTCACTTTCGACCGACGATTCCCGGACAGGTTTTCTGTTCTCGTATATGAGGGATGCACCGATGCAACGCTCTCGATGTCCCGGCTTCCTCTGACGATCTTATCGATCCGCTGCCTTTCTTACAAAGTTCCAGGCATCACGGCACATTTCTTCCAGATCCATCTCCGCTTTCCAGCCAAGTTCTTTCCAGGCCTTGTCCGGCTGCGCATAGCAGACAGCAATATCCCCCGGACGGCGCGGATCGATCTGATATGGCACCTCGACGTCATTCACCGCGGCAAACGTGCGGACGACATCCAGCACGCTGTATCCTTTTCCGGTGCCCAGATTATAGGCATCGACCCCAATGTGCGCATCAAGCAGCTTGCGTACGGCATTGACATGACCTTTGGCCAGATCGACGACATGGATATAATCCCGTACCCCGGTCCCATCCGGCGTATCATAGTCATTACCGAAGACATGTAACACTGGCAGCTCTTTGTTGGCCACCTTTACGATATACGGCATCAGGTTGTTCGGAATGTCGTTGGGACTTTCTCCCAGCAGTGCGCTCTTATGGGCACCAATCGGGTTAAAGTAGCGCAACAGCGCAATGTTCCACTCTTCATCCGAACGATACAGATCCCGCAGGATCTGTTCGATCATCAGCTTTGTCGTTCCATACGGATTGGTCGTCGGTCCCAGACGGCACTCCTCATCGATCGGAATGCGCTGCGGATCTCCATAGACCGTTGCACTGGAGGAAAACACCAGCCGTTTGCAGTGATGCTTTGCCATCACCTTGCACAGTGCCAGCGTCGTCATCAGATTGTTTTCATAATACATGATCGGTTTGGCAACCGACTCTCCCACTGCCTTGTATCCGGCGAAATGGATGACCGCATCGATCGTATGCGCCTGAAAGATGTGCTCCAGCGCCGCTTCATCCATGCAGTCCTCTTCATAAAACACCACTTTCTTGCCGCTGATCGCTTCGATCTTATCCACTGCATCTCGCTGTGAGTTGTACAGATTGTCGATGATGACGACCTCAAAGCCGGCATCCAGCAGCTCTACACATGTATGGGAACCGATAAACCCGGTCCCTCCGGTGACCAAAATTTTCATGATCTTCTTCCTTTCTCACCCTGTATCCTACACCGCATTATAGCATCATCCCGGTCAAATTGCACCCTGTGTCACTCAGGTGCATCACCGAAACAGCCTGCTCTCTTTCAGACGCCGGCCAGCCTCTTCGATCTGCGCATCCTCCACGACCAGAGCGATCCGCACGTAACGCTCTCCTTCCCTGCCAAAGGACGTTCCCGGTGTGACGATGATGCCACAGTGCTTTAAAAGCGCAAGTGCAAATGCCTCACTGTCCGCATATCCCTGTGGGATGCGCGCCCATAAGAACATCGTCGCCCGGTTGGGACGAATCTGCCATCCGGCCTCCTGAAAACAGCGCACCATGAGATTACGGCGATGGATGTAGGTCTGCCGTGTCGTTTCCACACAATTCTGATTTTCATTCAGAGCGACCACGCCCGCCTTCTGGATCGGCAGGAAGATGCCGTAGTCCATGTTGGATTTCAGGATCTTATAGCCTTCGATCAGCTGTGCATTGCCTACGAGCACCCCCAGACGGGCACCGGCCATACCATACGTCTTTGAAAAAGAGTTCAGCTCCACACCGACATCCTTTGCGCCCGGGTAGGACAGAAAGCTCTTGCCCAGCGGACCGTCAAAGACCAGTTCACTGTACGCATTGTCGTGCAGAACGGCGATGTCATACCGTCGGGCAAATGCGATGAGTTCTTCATAAAAACGATCATCGGCCGTCGCTCCGGTCGGGTTGTTGGGATAAGACACGATCATCAGGGATGCCTTTTCGGCGATCTCCTGCGGGATCTCGTCAAAACGGATCAGGAAGTCGTTTTCCTCTCGCATCGGCATGAACCACACCTTCGCCCCTGCCAGACGGGGCCCGTCCGCAAAGATCGGATAGTAGGGATCCGGCACGAGCACATAATCGCCCGGGTCACAGATGGTCAGTGCGATGTTGGCCAGCGCTTCCTGCGATCCCTGCAGGGTCAGTATTTCCCTTTGTCCATCCAGCGATACCTGATAGCGTCGTTCATACCACGCGGCAATCGCTGTCTGCAGCTGTGGCAGATCATGAATCGCATACCGGTAGTTTTCCGGTTTCGCGACCTCTGTGCACAGCGCATCGATGATATGCCTTGCCGGAGCGATGTCCGGTGATCCGATCGAAAAATCGATCATCGTTTTCCCCAGCTTCTGCTGTCGCTGCTTCTCTTCTTCCAGCCTGGTAAATATCGAAGGCCGAAAGCACTCCATCCGCTTTGCTCGTTTCATCACTGTCGATCCCCGCCTTTCTTCTGTTCCTGTATCGAAAGCACCTCATGATGTCGACGACAGCGAGCCTCATAACACTCGTCTGCGCCGATCAAAACAACGTTTTCCTCATATGCGGCCGGCTTGCCGTTCACCAGGCGCTGGGTGCGTGTCGCCGGCGCTCCGCAGCAGGCACAGACCGCTGTCAGCTTTGTCACAAATTCGCTTCTGGCCAGCAGTTCGCCCATCACTCCAAACGGCTCGCCACGAAAGTCCAGATCCAGACCGGCCACCATGACCCGACGGCCTTCATCGGCGAGGTGTTCACACAGATCCACGATGCGATGGTCAAAAAACTGCACCTCATCGATGGCGATGACCTCACTGTCCACTTCCACCAGCGCGGCAAGCGCATCTGCGTCCGTTACCGCATAACAAGGGATCCGACGGCCGTTGTGTGAGACGATGGCATCGACCGCATACCGGTCATCGATCATCGGCTTGAACACTTGGATCTTCTTTTTTGCATAGCTCAAAACATGGATCCGGCGAATCAGCTCTTCGCTCTTTCCGGCAAACATACAGCCGCAGATGACCTCGATCCATCCTTCCTGATACTGTTGATACATAGCATGGCTCCTTTTCGTTTCTTTCCCATTATAGCACAGCTCTTTCCCTCCATGGAAACAGCATGCGGGAATTTCATCGCCGGAGGGGGAAACGATAAAAAAAACAGCTCTCGCTGTTTTTTTTACTTAAGTCCGTACTTCTTGTTAAACTTCTCGATACGACCCTGAGCTGCCGCAAAACGCTGGCGTCCGGTAAAGAACGGATGGCAGTTGGAGCAAGTGTCCACACGCAGTTCCTTCTTCGTAGATCCGGTTTCAAACTCAGCACCGCAGGAAGTACATTTCACCATCACACGATGGTACTCTGGATGAATTCCTTTTTTCATGTTCATACTCTCCTTCCGCCTTAGACCTCTGGTGGGTCCAAAGTAAGTGCTCATACATTATACCAAGGCCACGGTAAATACGCAACTGTAATTTGATCGTTTTTATCCTTTTCACCGTTTTTTTGTCAGGGTGTCGTCTCCTTCTTCTTTGTTGTCGGACGCATCTGTGATAAAATGTGAACAGCATGAGGAGGCACGACACATGAATCGTTTTTTTGGTCATCTGAGCACCATCACCCGGCATAAGATCAAAGTGACCCTGCTGTGTTTTCGCTGTGGTCTGTATGCACAGGGAATCAAGCACGATCTTTCCAAATACTCCTTTGTCGAGTTTTGGGCAGGGGTCCGTTATTATCAGGGGAACCGTTCGCCGATCGATCGGGAAAAGGAAGTCAAGGGATATTCGATGGGATGGCTGCACCATAAAGGGAGAAACAAGCATCACTGGGAATACTGGCTGGACAATTCAAAAAACGGCATCCAGCCGCTGGAGATGCCGGTCCATTATGTCGTCGAGATGTTCTGCGACCGTGTCGCTGCCTCACAGATCTACATGAAAGACCGATACGACGACTGCAGTGCACTCAACTATTACCGCAACGGGCGCGATCATGTGCTGATCCATCCCAACACCGACCAGCTGATCCTGCATCTGCTCACCTATCTCAGCGAGCATGGGCTGGATGCCGCCATCGCCCACATTCGCAAGGACATCCTGAAGAATCGCTGATGCGCCTGGAGCGCATCTTTTTTAATACCATCGGAAATGTGCGAGGATCTCGTTGTTCCAGAGTTCATCGCGCTCTCTGGCGCCCAGCGGATCCAGATGGATCAACAGCGGATAGCCCTGGGCATTGCGCCGGTCACTACAGATGCCGATGTGCTGCGCATAGATGACGATATCCCCCGGCTGCCACTCCTGCGGATCTCCTGGCCGTGTCGTCAGCGATTGCGCATGACGCTCAAAAAATACCTCCAATGTATCCACCCGGCGAAAATCGATGTTGGGATCCGGCTGCTCGATGCCATAGATCTCCGGATGCCGTGCAACATCCACATCGACCATGTCCTTCAGCGAAAGGCCCGCCTGTGCAAAGGCATGCCAGATGACATCGGTGCACACGCCATGATCATCATCCGGATAACCGCCGGCATAATAACGGCTTTCATAGCGCGGACGGCTCTGCACATACGCACGGGCCCCGATCACGAAATCATGAACGTCATCGATACCGTTCGCATTGACATCCTGTGCACTGACATAATCCGTCCATCCAAATTGTTTCGATGTATAAGTACGCTCCCAGATGCCGAAGAAATCGCCTGCCGCGATCAGCACGACCGCCAGCACACATCCGGACAGCCATCCGTTCCATTTCCGCATGACATCACCATCTCCATGATAACACGGATGTCGGACATTGTCAGTGATGTTCGCAAACCGAAGCGCGCACATGAAAAAACCGCAGTTCGCTGCCGATCTGCGGTCATTCTCCGGTTTCTTATCCTATGCCTGTTCGCTCTCCTCCAGAGCGCCCAGCAGCTCCAGGATGCGGTTGAGATCATCATCGTCCGCAAACTGAATGGTCAGCTGATGCGGAGCGATCTTGACGGTCGTCTGAAAACGCGCTTCCAGACGTCGGCACAATGCTTCCATATGAATATCTCTTGGCTTTTCTTTTTTCTTCGCCTTTGGCTTCTGTGCTTCCTTGACCAGCTTTTCCACCGCGCGCACGCTCAGCTGTTCCCGAACCACCTGTCTGGCCAGCTCCTCCATTTGCTTTTCATCGGACAGCCCCAGCAGTGCCCGCGCATGGCCCATCGACAGCTGATGATTCATCACATATCCCTGAAGCGATACCGGCAGTTTCAGCAGTCGCAGCGTGTTGGCGACATGCTCTCTGGACTTGCCGATGCGGGAAGCCAGTTCTTCCTGTGTATAGCCCAGCTTTTTGATCAGCTTTCCATATGCTTTCGCCTCTTCGATGGCATTGAGGTCCTCTCGCTGAATGTTTTCCAGCAAAGCGATCTCCATCATCTGCTGATCGTCAAACTCCATCAGGATGGCCGGGATCTTCTTCAGCCCTGCCAGCTTGCTGGCACGCAGACGGCGCTCACCGGCGATCAGCTCATAGCCGCCGACCGATTTCTTCACCAGGATCGGTGTAAAGACCCCATGCTGGCGGATGGACTGTGCCAGTTCCTGCAATCGCGCATCATCGAAGCTCTTGCGCGGCTGATACGGATTCGGACGCACTTCCTCCACGGCGACCTCAAAGCGTCCGCTGACATTCGTATCCGATTTTCCCTGCTGGATATCCTCCAGCACTTCGCTGACGTCTTCCCCGAAAATGGCCGCCAGTCCTTTGCCCAGTCGCGCTTCGCTCTTTTTCGCCATCGTGTGTCTCCTCCTATTTCTTATTCTGCTTTACTACTTC
Organism: Candidatus Merdibacter merdigallinarum; assembly: GCA_019118705.1. Classification (GTDB taxonomy): domain Bacteria; phylum Bacillota_I; class Bacilli_A; order Erysipelotrichales; family Erysipelotrichaceae; genus Merdibacter; species Merdibacter merdigallinarum. The sequence continues at coordinate 6,112 of DWYK01000139.1, forward strand.
ATTTGCCAGTCCTGCATAGGCCTTTGCACCTTCACAGCGCACATCATACTCAAAGATCGACTTGCCGCGCGAAGGAGATTCGCTCAGCTTGACGTTTCGCGGTATGTAATGATGATAGACCCGATCCTTAAAGTGCTGACGCACCTCCTGCTGCACTTCCACCGACAGCTTGGTGCGGGCATCATACATGGTCAGCAGCACGCCCTCGATCATCAGATCCGGGTTGAAGAGCTGCTGTACCAGACGGATCGTCAGCAGCAACTGTGTCACACCTTCCAGTGCATAATATTCACACTGCACCGGAATGATGACCGAATCCGCTGCGGTCAGCGCATTGGTGTTGAGCAGACCCAGGGACGGCGGACAGTCAATGATGATATAGTCATATCGATCCCGTATGAGATCCAGCTTCTTTTTCAGCAGTTCTTCTTTTCCCGCCTCAAACTGCACCATCTCCAGATCGGCACCGGCCAGAGAGATGTTCGCAGGAATGATGTCGATCGGCGGTTTGCTTAAATGTTCGATGACCACATCCGGTTCATATTCTTCCATCAGCATGTTGTACACGGTCAGCTGATGATCCGCCTTGGCAGCGCCGACGCCCTGAGAGGCATTCCCCTGAGGGTCAAAATCGACCAGCAGTACCTTATTGCGCAGGTATCCCAGACCGGCCGCCAGATTGATTGCCGTCGTCGTCTTTCCCACGCCGCCTTTTTGGTTCGAAATCGCAATGATCTTTCCCATTTCTTCACGTCCTTCTCACTATTTTGGGAAATGAAGCGTAACTACCACTTCATCTTCATCTTCTGTCATGTCGCGATGGATCTGGATGCCGCTCTTCTCGATCATCGCCACCGCCTGATCGATCGTATTCAGGCCGATCTTGATGTTGCGGGACAGTCCCTTGAACACTTTCTTCTGTCTTTTCGGCTTCGGTGATGCCTCTTTGCGGATCATCTTCTCGCTCTGTGCAACGGTCAGGCCTTTTTTTACGATGGTCTCCATCGCCTGTTCCTGTTTTTCCTTCGGCAGTGCCAGCAGTGCTCTCGCATGCCGCTCGGTGATCCGGCGTGCGGTCACCGCCTGCTGTACTTCCTCATCCAGTTGCAGCAGACGGATCTTGTTGGCGATCGAGCTCTGGCTCTTGCCCAGCTTCAGCGCCAGCTGTGACTGGCTGATCCCGGTGGTCTTCATGATCTGCACATAGGCGTTGGCCTCTTCGATCGCGCTGAGATTTTCCCGCTGGATGTTTTCCACCAGGGCCATCTCTGCCATCTGCACCTCATCGGCGTCGATCACGATGACCGGAATCTCGATCATGCCGGCGATCTTCATCGCCCGATAACGGCGTTCTCCGGCAACGATCTCATAACCGTCCTTTTCCTGACGGACGGTGATCGGGTGGATCAGGCCGTTTTCACGGATGGACTGTGACAGTTCCATCAGTGCTTCATCGTCAAAATCGATGCGCGGCTGATAGGGATTCGGCCGGATCTCATCGATCGAAACGACTTTACTTTCTCTCATTCTATCATCTCCTACAATGGGTGTTTCTTTATCTGTCCGAAATTGCGCGGGTATCGTCGATCCGTGGGGCGCTGCTTGCGATAGAACACATTGATGCGGACGGCACCATCGCTCAGACGGCTCTCTTCTCGCTTTTCCATCTCGGCGCCCAGCACCTTGACGGCGTGCTTCGCCGCTTCGATCTCTTCGTTCGCACCGGGTCCCTTCATGGCGATGAACCGTCCGCCGACCTTGACCAGCGGCAGGCAGAGCTCGCTGAGGACCGGCAGTGCGGCGACCGCCCGGGCACTTACCACATCAAAGCATTCCCGATGTTCTTTCGCATGATCTTCGGCGCGCACATGCAGACAATGCACACCGGTGAGCGAAAGCTGCGCACAGAGTTCCTCCAGAAAGCGAATGCGTTTGGCAAGCGGTTCCAGGATCGTCACTTCCAGCTGCGGATACAGGATCTTTACCGGTATGCTGGGAAAGCCGGCACCGGCGCCGACATCGCATAAACACTGCATGTCCATGTGCAGAAAAGGAAGGATCGAATCATAGAAATGTTTCTCATACACCTCATTTTCCTCCACGATGGCCGTCAGGTTGATCTTCTCATTCCACTGCGCCAGCAGCTTTGCGTAAGTTTCAAACTGCTGCAGCTGTTTCGTGCTGAGCACGATCCCCTGCGCTTCCAGCTTTTGTACAAATGTCTCTTTCGTAAATGCCCCCATACGATTCCCCCAGTAGGTATATTATAGCAAAAGCAGCGAAAGATTTTAAATAAAGTTTATCATATTTCTGCATCGGCCGCTGAGAGCGTTTGCTTTTTGTGCTGCCGATCCGATATCCCCTCTGATCCTGGGACACGTTTTCCATGTGGCGCTTGCTGTGCTATACTGTGTGGGAAGCGGGCAGTGCGCAGAGGAGGAAAGACGCATGCAGAGTACGTATGAATATGAAGCGGTGATCCATGAGATTTTGGAAAACAGCGGGGCGTATGTCCATTTCCCGTGGGATATCCGTCAGATCTGCCATAGAGGGCGTCGGAAGGTCGATGCCACATTTGACGGTATCCCATATCGGGGCAGCATCGTCAACATGGGCGTCAAAGATGCACAAGGACAGATCTGTTACATCCTCGGCGTTCGCCGATCCATCCGACAGGCGCTGAACAAAGGCGACGAAGACAGCGTACATGTGACGGTCCACGTCATCGATCCCTGCTGCGGCGAACAGACGAAATCAGACGAACCGCCGACAAAAAGAGAACGGCGTTGACCGTTCCCTTCTTCTCTATCTTTACACATGCCGTGTTCTCGCTCAAAACGGACCGTCTGCTGTTTCCCGTCCGCAGGTACATATGGTCAGGCAATTTCCTTTCGGATCCTGCGAACTTCGATGAACCTTCCTTCATCAGCAGTCGTCATTTGTCATGTTTCAGCGATCATCGATGGTTCTTCACACATCGGCTTTCTATCGTCATGTTCTCACCACTCTCTTTAGGACCTGGTTTCCTTACACCTTTATTATAACGGTGCAGGTCCAAAAGAAAACCATACTGGCAGAAACGGCCGCAGCAGCGGCAAAATCGGCAGATCCCTAACGCAGCAACAGAAAGGAAGCAGACTCTATGAAAAAACACATCATCATTATCGCCACCGGCGGCACGATCGCCGGCAGCGGCGAGGCCGGAAAGGCCGCAGATTATCAGGCCGGACGCATCGATGTCAGCGAGATCGTCCGCAGCGTACCGGCGATCAGCCATCTGGCCGAGCTGACGACCATCCAGTTGTGCAACATCGACAGCAACGACATGACCGAGGACACCTGGCTGCGCCTGCGTGATCAGATCAACGCCTTCGGAAGCGATCCCGACGTCGACGGCATCGTCGTCACCCATGGCACCGACACATTGGAAGAGACAGCCTTTTTCCTCAACCTGACCGTGAATCATCGAAAACCAGTGGTGCTGACCGGATCCATGCGGCCGGCAACCGCTGCCAGCGCCGACGGGCCGATGAACCTGTACCAGGCGGTCGCGCTGGCTGCCAGCGAGGAAGCGGTCAACGCCGGTGTGCTGGCCGTCTTCTCCGATACGATCTATTCCGGCAGAGACATCCAGAAGATCAACAGCTACAAGACCGATGCCTTCGAGATCGGTGATTTCGGCTGTCTGGGCTATATGCGTGATGATCAGGTCTACTTCCTCAGCAAGACCGACAAACCGCACACCGCCGACAGCATCTTCGCGCAGGCAGAGCTGGTCACGCTTCCTAAAGTGGCGATCGCCTACTATCACTGCGGTGCCGACCGTCAGACGCTGGAACTGCTCAGTGAACGCTGCAACGGTTTGGTCATCGCCGGAAGCGGCAGCGGCAATTACAGCAGTGCGTGGAAAGAAACGATCCACCGTCTGGCCGAAACGAAGATCATCGTCCGCTCCAGCCGGGTGCTGCAGGGCATCGTCTTCGATTCCCCGTTCTTCGATCCCGGACGCGACACGATCCCTTCTTACACTCTGTCGCCGCAGAAGGCGCGCATCCTGCTGATGCTGGCGCTGAGCGTCACCGGTGAGCGGGAACAGATCCGCACGATCTTCGAGACTTACTGAAACGGCGCCCAGCGTTCCTCCATCCTCATAAAAAAGACGATGTCTCCTCACATCGCCTTTTTCTTTTCCTTATTCACTTGTGTGGTTTCCATCCGCCTCGGCATTTTTCCTTCCTTGCCATCACGGATTGGAACCATGTTTGATTCTTTTCGTGAACGTCCTTTTTCCTTTGCTTGCTGCATTTCGTATGCCGATCGATGATAGGATCTGCATGTACCCGCTGACCTTCACGAAACTGCATCCGGATTTTGTTTCCTGTCTGCGACAGGCTTTCCTTCTGGTGTTTCCCACACCATAGTTTTTCTTTGCCGGATGTCTCAGATTCCGGCTTCCTTAAATTGTCATCTTCCCACCGCTCTCTGTTCTTGTTTTCTTTTTACACTTTCATTATAGCCGCTTCTTCCCATTTTGCCAGCATACTGGAAAAATACGCAGGATGGCGGCAAATCTGGTATCAGTATTCGTTTCGCTCCACGATTCCCAGAAACCGCTGTCGGTTGGAACGCGACAGTGGCAGCCGGTCCTGCTGATCCATCAGCACCAGATCGCCCTCTACTCCGAACACATGATGCATGTTGACGAGGAAAGAAGCATGGATGCGCTGAAAACCATACGGGGCAAAGCGCTTCTCCATCTCGTTCATGCTGGCGCGCTCGCTGAACAGCCCTCTGCGCGTGTGGAAGCAGACCAGCTTTTCCTCCTTGGAAAGATAATAGATGTCATTGATGTTCAGGATGACCTTGACCTTGTTATAGGAGAAGACATATTCCTCTTTTCCCAGCAGACGGTAAAACAGCCGCCCGGAGAGCTGTTCCAGCTCCTTCGCCGCATCCGTTGCATGAACGACGAACGTCTGATGACGCTCATCCGTCACTTCCCCCAGGCTGCCATGATCGACATACAGCACGATCCGGTCCTCATACGGCCGGACAAATACGCTCTCCGCACGGGGATTGTTGAACTTTTCATGAAGGATGACGATATCAAAGTGCTCGTGCTGCTGAGCTGCGGCCAGCTCGCTTGCCTTCAGATAACAGCGAAAGAGCCATTCACGGTCGCTGAGCAGCATGCCCAGCGCATAGATGATCTCTTTTGCGGTACGTTCGTTTTCCAGCACTGCGATCCGGATCATGCGCTCACCACCCTTCATCACTACTATTATAATGCATTTTCTTTGGAAAATCAGTGTTTTTAAGCGGTTACACGCATCTTTGCCGCAAAGAAAAAGGCATGGTTTCCAAAAAGGATCCATGCCGCATCGTCCGTTTCATCGGATCGGGCATCATTCGATCGTTTCCCTCCAGATGTGTGCGCCCAGCTCGCTGAGCTTGCCATCCAGATTCTCATAACCGCGATCGATGTGATAAACATCGTGGATCTCTGTGATCCCATCGGCGATCAGCCCTGCCACCACCAGCGCCGCACCGCAGCGCAGATCGGTTGCGACCACCTCGGTACCGCTGAGCCGGACCGGTCCGTTGATAAAGCAGCTCGGCACCATCACATCGATGTGTGCCCCCATCTTTTTCAGCTCACCGCAATGTTTGAAACGCTCCGGATAGATCGTCTCCGTAATGATCGACTGTCCGTTCGCCTGCGTCAGCAGCGTCGTCAGCGGCTGCTGGATATCCGTCGCAAAGCCCGGATACGGTTTTGTCTTGATGGCCGTTCCTTTCAGCTCGCCCTTCATGCCGTGCACCTTGACCTTATCCACATCCACTTCCAGATCGATGCCGATCTCATCCAGCTTCATCAGCAGTGCATCCAGATGCTGCGGGATGATGTTCTCGATGACCATCTCATCTGCAGCGGCCGCAGCCAGCACGACATACGTTGCCGCCTCGATGCGATCCGGGATGATCTCATGGAAACAGCCCATCAGACGATCCACGCCGTCGATGGTGATCACGCTGGTTCCCATTCCGCGGATGTGTGCCCCCATCTTGTTGAGCATGGTCGCAATGTCGATGATCTCCGGTTCCTTCGCCGCATTTTCGATCGTCGTACGCCCTTTGGCATACACTGCGGCCATCATGATGTTGATGGTCGCTCCGACGCTGGAGATATCCAGAAAGATCTTGTTGCCGACAAGTTCCTTCGCTTCGATGATATAAGAACCACGTTCATACTGCACGCTGGCGCCTAAAGCCTCAAATCCTTTTAAATGCAGATCGATCGGACGCGGTCCCAGATAGCAGCCGCCCGGCATCTTCATCTCCACACGGCCATACTTGCCCAGCAGCGCCCCCATGAAATAATAGGACGCACGCAGTTTGGAAACCGATTCACCGACCAGCGGACGGTTCTCCATCCCCGTCGGATCGATGATGATGATATCCTCCTGCTTCTTGGTTACCTGCACACCCAATTCATTCAATAATACGGATAAAGAGCGAACATCTGAAATGTTGGGAACACCACAGATGGTGACTGGTCCATACGCGAGCACCGCTGCCGGAATCAATGCGACCGTTGCGTTTTTGGAGCCGCTGATGCGTACCGTTCCATTCAGCCGGTGTCCTCCCTCAATCTTGATAACTTCTTCCATGTCCCAATGACACTCCTTTTCGTTATTTCTATATCTATCTTATTATAAAACATTTTATACAAGAGTGCCACATTGTACGCAAAATTCCATGATTTTGTTGAATTGCAAAACTCAACGCAAGGGATCTATTGCAATAAATCAGGCAAGGAAATATGTCCTTTAGTATTGCGTTAACTTGGTTTGAATCCGGATAATGGTATCAGGTCAGATATAGCACGAAAGAACTAGGAGGAACTTTCACTATGTCTAACAACAAATATACAAGGCTCGATTTCACTAAGAGATTAATGATTCAATCCAACCTGAATGAAGGAGCTTCTTTGTCTTCTATTGCCCGTCTTATTGGCGTTTCTGCTTCTACTGTTTCCAGAGAGATCAAGACGCATCGCATTAAGGATAACCATGTGACCCGGTTTCACCATAACAGCTGTGTACATCGCAAAGAGTGCAAAAGGCACAATGTCTGTCCGGCAATGGAGAAAACCTGCAGGAAAAAGAACCGTTTCTGTTATCGCTGTTCTTTAAACAACTGCAACACATCCTGTCCTGATTATGAGAAAGAGGTCTGTCACAAACCTGACCGGCCTCCCTACGTATGCAATCATTGTTCTGAATTAGTCCACGCAAGATGCCCTTTGACCAAATATATTTACAAGGCTTCTGAAGCTGATATCACTGCTGCGGACACCCGTTCTTCCAGCCGGTCTGGCATCAATCTCACGGATGGTGAGCTTAAGGAGCTGAATGATCTGTTGACTCCGCGTATCCTCAAAGGTCAGTCAATTCATCACATCATGGTCTCTGAACCAGCCGTCTTCAACATCTCAGAGCGTCAGGCATACCGCCTGGTCAACGAAGGACTGATTGACGCAAAGCCGATCGATATGCCCCGTGCTGTCCGTCTTAAGCCCCGGAAAAAGAAAGCGTCTGAGAAGAAAGTAGACAAAAACTGCCGCAAAGGCAGAACCTATGACGACTACCTTGCCTACATGGCAGAACATCCTGATGAGCCAGTCCTGCAGGGTGATACAGTGGAAGGCAGGAAAGGTGAGAAATGCATGCTTACCCTGACATGGGTCCAGTGGTCATTCCAGGCAGGCTTTCTCAGAGATCACAACAATTCTGCCTCTGTTACCCGGATCGTGAATCAGCTGTATGAATCCCTTGGATATGAGCTGTTCCACAAGGTTTTCCCATCTGTCTGGCTGCTTGACAATGGCTCGGAATTTTCTGATCCGGCAGAAATTGAGAAATATGGCATCCGCGTGTTCTATTGTGACCCTTCCTCTCCGTACCAGAAAGGCTGCTGTGAGGTCACACACGAATTCGTGCGCAGAGTCCTTCCCAAGGGCACGTCATTTCAAGGCCTGGAGCAGGACTTCATTGACTTTATGTTCAGCCACATCAACAGTACATACAGAAAAAAGCTGAACGATCATTCACCATTTGATGCGTTCAGCTCTGTATTGGGAAGCGGCATTCTTGAGAAGCACTTCAACATCACAAGGATCGATCCCCAATCCGTGCATCTGAAGCCATCCCTGAAGGATATATGGGCCGCACAGAGAAAGGAGAACAACTGATATGAGAACTCATACAACGTATGATTCAGATAAGCTTCTATGCATTTTGAGATCAGTATCTCCAACCTGCGACAACAATGAAGCAGACCCATATGCATACATGTGGATATGGGACAAAGAGCGCAATTTATGGCTCTATATCCTCGGCTTTTCCTCTGACTATGGTGCCGGGACCATTGTAACCCTCACACACTTTGACATCTGGAATGATTACGAAATCTGCGAAGTCAGTGAGAAAGATTTTCAGAATCGTCATTACGTGTATGGTGTATATCCACCAAACTCAAAGCCAAGGTGCAGCGCAATCATAAAGCACCTTAAATCACTGAACCACGGTTCACCAATCATCAGATAACCACACATAAACAGCTATATCTGACCCAGCAGAAAATCCCATAAACCATCTGAAGTACCGGTTGCGTTGAATTAATCTGAAAAAACACACAAAACCGACCGGTTCCTTTCGTCATGCCTTGAAAGACGCCTCCCTCCAATATTCTATATAAAATATGCCAGAAACCGCAGATACAGAGCTGCAATTTCCGGCAAATTTTCTCAAAAGTTTCGAAATTTCAATTCAGAGAAGGCAAAACTTCTCGATAAGTTGCAATAACTTAGTCAAACTTGCGATGAGTTTTTCAACTCACCATTTTTAGAAAAACAACGATCAGAGCCGTGTATACATTGCGAATTTGCACATTATGCAGTATACTGTAAACAGTGTCAGGAAAAAGGAAAGCGGGGCATCATTCACCTTTGAATGACGTTTCGCTTTTCTTTCATTGA
>DWYK01000140.1 GCA_019118705.1 Candidatus Merdibacter merdigallinarum
GCATTGAGATCTCCTTCATAGCGGATGCCATCCTCCTAAGCGATGCGGAAATCTTCATCGGTCAATGGATCCGTTGCATGTTCCGGTGTCAGATCCAGCGGCAGATCGATATCAAATACCGCTTCTCCATCCGCATTCGTTACTGCAGTGGCGATCCGATCGTTTGGCTGCAGGATCACTTTGCCATCGCAGTTGTACACCTTGCGGTTGGCATACAGGCTGATTTGCGCACCGGCCAGGTATTCCTGCGTATCCGCATCCTGCTTCGTCGCCGTAACTTTCACCTTCTGTCGCTCATTGGTGATCGTCTGCACCTCGCTGTAAACGACGGCCGTCTCCTGATCTTCATACGTCAGTTCCACCGTTTTCACTTCATCGCTCAGCACATAACCATCCGGTGCGCGCACTTCTCTGATCTCATACGTTCCCAACGGCAGCTCTTTTGAGAGAGCTTCTCCGTTTTCGTCGGTTGTCACCGTATCGACCAGTGTTCCGGCTGGATAAATGACCGTGCCATCGTTGCTTGGATCCAGGATGTCTTCCGCTGCGACCACCTCCGCACGCATGCCGGCAAGTGCTCGCTCCTCATAGACAAACTGTCTGTTTTCAAATCCGGTCAGCACCTCTCCGCGCTTTTCGATGCGGATCCTTCCCTTGACGGAAACATCGCTCATCTCTATCGTGATCAGCGGGGTCTGTCCATCCGGCAAGGTCTCATAAGCCGTATTCGTCGACACCTGGAATTTCACCGGCTCTTTATTCAGCACATAGCCGTTTGGTGCGGTGATCTCTTCCAGCTGATATTCTCCGGCCTTCAGCAGGTTTCCGGTATGGACCGTCCCTTCTTCTGTCGTCGTCCAGCTGTCCACATAATGCGGCAGCGGGAACCATTCCCAGTAGCCGACATATTCATTCGTATCCAGATCCTTGATCTTGAATGAAGTTTTGGCCAGCTGTACCGTCTTGCCGCTTTCTGCGTCCAGTTTCACCAGCTTCAGCGCCGCTTCAAACGTCGTATCGTTGAACACACGCCATGGCTGCGGTTCCCGGCTGTCTTCATCGATGATGACCGTAAAATCTGCGACCGGATATTTATCATCCGGGGTCTTCGTCTCACGGACGATGTATTCTCCATACGGCAGCTCTTCGCTGACCGCCTGACCGTTTTCATCCGTAACGAGGACGGCCGCTTCGTTTCCTTGCGCATTCTTTGCGATCGGTGCCGCTTCCCAGCTGCCATATCGTTCGACATCCGATTTCAGCTTGATCGTAAACTCTGCGCCCTGCAGGTTTTTTGCTTCTCCTGCTTCATCGCTGGAGATCTTGATGATCTGGAATGCCTGTGCCTTTACACGCTCCTTCACGGTCTGATCGATCGTGACGGTCGCCGTCGTCTGGCCCTGATAGGCAAGTGTGACATCATATTCCGTCTCATCCAGCGTATAGCCTTCGCTTGGCTCGATCTCCTTGAGATAATATGTTCCCAAGTACAGATCATCGATGGATGTCTGGCGTTCCTCATCGATCGTCAGCTCGGCGATCCATGCGTCTTCCTCATAAATAACTGCCTGATCGGCCGGATCCAATATGGCCTCTCTGGCATACAGGCCATACTTCGCACCGACCAGGGTCGCATCACCCTGTGCGCTCTCACCGGTGACACTGTCGACCTTTTCGATGCGGATGGAACCACGCACACGCTCATCGACACCGCTCACTTCGATCTTCTGTTCGTTCTCGGTGATCGTGACCGGATACTTCGTATCATTCAGGATGTATCCATCCGGTGCGATGACCTCTTTGACATAGTAGCTGCCAAAGCGCAGGTAATCGCTCGTTGCATAACCGTCTGCCAAGGTCGTGAGCCTTGCGACCTCCTGGTCATCGTCTGCATCATAGATCGCATAGACGGCACCGGCGACCTGCTTGCCACTGTCCTGATCCGTCTTGCGGATCAGCACCCTTCCTTTCTTCCAGTTGTTTCTGGCAGTGAAGGTGGCCGTCTGGTTTGCCTGGACGGTGATCGAATGGACCGTGGGATCCAGCACCAGATGATCCGGCACTGCGGTCTCCTGCACATAATATGTATCCGGTATCAGATCGTTGATCGTTACCGTGCCATCACTGCCGGTCGTATAGGTGCCGATCGGATTGCTCATGTCCGCATTGGCGGATACCTTGAAAGTGGTATCTGGAACATAGGTTCCATCCTCATCCTGCTTGGCGATCTTCAGGTTTCCGTATCGATTGACCTTGATGCGGAGCGTGATCTCACGCGGATCGCTCACTGCGAATGGGACCACGTCCTGCGAATCTGCGCTTTCATACAACATGGTGGTGCCCACCAGGTCTTTTCGAACCAGCTGGTACGATACCGATGCGCTGGCCGGGGCCGATGCGGATGCGGTGAGCGTCAGCTGATTGCCGCTCTTCTTCACGGTGATCCCGCTGCTTTTTTCATTCAGATGATAATACTGAAATACGCCGTTGGCATCGTTCAGCGTGACCGATTCCCCGACATCCAGCGTGATCGTCTGTCCCCAAAACGATGGCAACGTGCCAAACAGGCGGTTGGTCCTGTTTCGGATCTCCGCTTTCTTTTGTGCATATCCCGAAAGTGAGGTGCTATTGATCGTCGTGCCCAACAGCTCCCAGATCATATATTGTGTTGCGAGATAATCTTCATCGGTCTTGTCCGAAAGGTGCCAGCCGACATAGGCGATCCTTTCCATCATCACTTTCTGGTCGTGGCTGAATCGGCTGACCGTGTAAGTGGAACCCGGCTGTACGAGCACACCAGGCTGCACACAGAATGCAATCTCCCCATCGGCATACACACGATCGGTATACTCGCTCCAGAACGTGATTCCCTGTGAGTTGGTCGCATTCGTACGATAATACATTCGATTTCCTGTCGTGATGTGATGATCGGCCGCACCGACCGTCACGGTTCCTGACGGGACGACGCTCACAAGCAATGCGACCATTCCTGTAATCATACGCTGAAGCAGCTTCTTCCTCTGTTTTGTTCTCTTCTTCACTGCTCTTCCCTCCTTCAAATTGACAACAGTTCCTCTCCGCTGCCGGCGGATCGCGTGATCGTTCCATCTCCCCATCCCCTTCTGACGCATCCAAAGTGCCTCTACCTTCCTTATACGTAAAAAAGGCAGGTTGCCCTACCTTTTTCCAAAAAAATGGATGTGATCCTAAAATGCCGGCAGCTGCCAGCCTTCATAAGTGAAGCCCACCGTGTAGCCGATGAGATTACCGCAGGAATCATGGACACCGCCATACGAGTAACTGGTGATATTGCCATCCCCGCCGGCATCGTCCGCTCGGATATGGTTTTCCGCCCATGCGATCGCCTCTTCCTGCGTTGTGAAAATCTTTCCGGTATTTCCGATCTGATCTTCCAGGATGACACATTTTGCCTGATCATGATCCAATGGTTCACTGCCGACATCAGAAGAAGGCGGATCTGCGCTCTCCTTCGATGGATCCGATGCGCCTGATCCGTTCACATCGGCTGAAGTCGCTGCGTTTTCGGAGGAAGATCGGTCGGCTGCTTTCTCCTTGACCGTGATCGTGCATTCGCTTTCGGTATGGTTGCCGCTGGTATCCTCTGCGATGACCGTTACTTTGTAGTCTCCCGCTTTCTTCGTATCGACCGCTCCATCAATGCAGATCGCTACATCCGCAAGATCTTCGGCAGAAAACAGTTTGGTCAGATCCTTGTCATAGCCATAATCTACGGATACCTTCTCCTTGAAGTCCTTAAACTCCGGCGCGACCGTATCCTTGATCGTGACCGGCAGTGAAAGGGGCTCAGTTTCCTCCCCACAGTAAAATTCCAGCGTATAGCCGCCGACTGCCAGCGGTGTCATCGCAGAAGCCTGTTCCTTGTCGATCTTTTCGCCCTGTGCAGACAACAGCACGATGACGACTTCCCGCTCATCGCTCCCAGAGGGATATTCCAGGACATCCTGCAGCTTCACATCCGCATATGGGTCCTCTCCATACTCCAGCGTCAGCGATGCGACCTTGAGCTTCCATTCATCCGATCTTCTGCAGGACACAACACACGTACACAGCACTCCACACAAGATCCACAACAGCCACTTTTTCATCCTTCCCTCCTTTGCGCAGATGATTTCAGCGCCACACCGGCCTCAATCAGGGAGGTCCTTCCTCCTTTGTTTCTGTCGATCGACACCGAACCTCTGCATCTTTCCTATACGAACAATTCTTCCTTCTTCCCTGAACATTTTTCAAAATTACGGTGTGACATCTGATCCACGCATTTCAGCCATGACCACGGTTCGTTGGAATCTGGTGTCATCGGTCGTATCGCCAGCGATGTGCTGTGGAATCAGTACCGGCGCAGATCGAGCAGATCCATTGCCCGGATCGTCTCCTTATTCTGTTCTCTCATCCATACGACGAATGGTCCTACACCTGTATAATCGAGTAGAGATTTATAATCCCTCTCACACCACCGTACGTGCCGTTCGGCATACGGCGGTTCAATTCAAATAGTAGTCTAAACAACTGATGAGTCCTCGCTTCGCGAG
>DWYK01000141.1 GCA_019118705.1 Candidatus Merdibacter merdigallinarum
ATGGGATCGTAGCGTATCTGCTGATCGGCCGGTATGCGTACCGGACCTTCCGTCTGCGCAATTAGAGAAGTCCATCCGTGGATTTCTCTTTTTTAGATGACGGGTTCTTTTTTTCTTGCTTTTTTGTAAGATTTTCTTATAATATATGTGTCAAGACAGGGGCGCATTTCCATAAACGGAATGCTGAGATGAGCGTATGCCGGTCCCTCATGACCTGATCTGGGTAGTGCCAGCGTAGGGAGTCTGTTTGTTTTTCAGTTTTCCTTACGCCTCACTGATGGAGGTGTTTTTTTATGAATTCAAAAGTAAGAGATCTGGTTTTTATGGCATTGTATGCCGCATTGTTTGCGGTGCTTGACATTATTTCCAACGAGTTCATCCCTTTTCTGCAGATGCCGGAAGGCGGCAGCATCGGTATCTCGACGATCGTGCTGCTGGTCGCCAGCTATCATCTGGGATGGAAGAAGGCGGTCGTCGCCGGTCTGGTTTCCGTTCTGATCCAGTTTGTGACCGGACCGATGTACATCGCAAACCTGCTGGGCTTCTTCTTCGACTATCTGTTTGCGTTCTCGATCTATGGCATCGCCTGCCTGTTTCCAAACTTTGGCTATTTTTATACCGGTGTGCTGGCGACCAACTTCCTGCGTTTTCTGAGTCATACGATCGGTGGTGTCCTCGTATGGGAAACTGCGCTGTGGGGTTCGATCACCTACAACGCACCGTATATGATCGCAACCTGCATCATCGATCTGATCGTCGTGCCGATCATCGTTTCCCGTCTGCATTTGATCCGCAAGTGATCTGAAAAAAAGGAGCGCATGCGCTCCGTTCCAAAGACTGTCCGCTGTCGATGTTCCATCGGCAGACGAACGGTCTTTTTTTCAGTTTTTGGACTCTTCCAGAGGGATGAGGTTGCTGACGTAGGGACGTTTGCCGGCCAGCACATCATCATAGAATTCCTGTTTCCAGTCGATGTAGTCCATGTATGCGTGGAACTCTTCGATCTGGGCACGCAAGGCCTGCTGCTTGTTTTCCAGCATTACCTTGCGTTGAGGAATCGTCGAGGGCCCCTGCAGACAGAGTGCCAGGTAGTCTTTCATCTCCTGGATGCTCATGCCGCACTTTTTCAGACAGACGAGATCCTTGATCCATTTGACATCCCGTTCATCGAAGATTCGGCGGTTGTTCTTGTCGCGTTTGACGTTGGGAACCAGTCCTTCGTTGCAGTAGAATTTCAGCGCCTGATAGGACATGGATGTCTCCCGGCACACTTGCATCATCGTATACATCATGGCACCTCCCAAAAAATGGTTTTTCTATTTTTGCTATTGACCGATAGTAACAATCGGTTGTTACAATCTGCTTGTAAAGCAGAGGGACCAACAGAGGTGTGGGAAAGCGAACCGGCGCATAATGGAAGAACAGGCCGTCTTTTGGTATCACTGATCCAAAAGACGGTTTTTCTGGCACTGTACACGTATCGGCAAAAACACGCAGGGGGTTTTTCTTGCGCATCCGGTGGGAAAGCGGTATGATTCTCCATGGAGAAGAACCTGTTACCGATCGTGTGGCAGAATGCGGTGGATCGGAAACAGTGAGATCTTATAGAAAGCGAGGAATGAACATATGAAAGTGGGAGATCAGATCCATGGGTTTACCGTAACATCCGTGGAAGAGCTTGCGGAACAACATGCGCGCATCTGGCGCATGGAACATGAGAAGAACAAAGCACAGCTGATCTGGATGGACAACAAGGAGGAGAATCGCCTGTTTTCGATCGCGTTCAAGACGGTTCCCTGGGATGACAGCGGCGTCTTCCACATCCTGGAACACTCCGTGCTCAGCGGATCGAAGAACTATCCGGTGAAGGAACCGTTCGTCCATCTGCTGAAAAGCTCGATGAACACCTTCCTCAACGCCATGACCTTTCCGGACAAGACGCTGTATCCGGTGTCGAGCCGCAATGCGAAGGACTTCATGAACCTGGTAAAGGTGTATCTGGATGCGGTGTTCCAGCCTTCCATCTATGATTCGCCGAATACGTTCTATCAGGAAGGCTGGCATTATGAGCTGAAGGAAGGCGAGGAGCGGCCAACGTATAAGGGCGTCGTCTTCAATGAGATGAAGGGCGCTTTCGCATCGGTGGAGACCCAGTTGGAAATGGGAATGAACCGGCTGCTGTTTCCGCAGAGCTGTTATCGCTTTGTGTCCGGCGGCGATCCGGAAAAGATCACCGATCTGAGCTATGCGCAGTTTCTGGATGCCCACCGGGAATACTATCATCCTTCCAATGCGCGGATCTATCTGGATGGAGATGTGGACCTCGATGCCGTGCTGGCACTGCTGGATGAGGAGTATCTCTGCCATTATGAACAGCTGGAGAAAACGCATGACATCGCGCACCAGCCGCTGGTGGGAGCGCGTCAGCTGACGGCACCGTATGCGATCGGTGCCCAGGAGGAGACGAGCGAGCGCACACAGATGGCGTTTGGCCGGATCGTCTGCGATCATTCCCAGCGAAAAAAACTGATGGCGCTGATCGTGCTTTCCATCTACCTGACCGGATCCAATGAATCCGTGCTCAAGCAGGCGATCCTGCGAAAGGGGCTTGCCCAGGATGCGTATCTGAGCATCATCGACGGCATCGCGCAGCCGTATTGTTACCTGCGCATCTGCAATACGGAATACGAGCGGCGGGATGCGATCAAACAGACGGTGAAGGAGACGATCGAACAGCTGATTGCACAGGGGCTGGATACGCAGGAACTGGATGCGATCATCAATCAGCTGGAATTTCAGCTGCGCGACGGCGAAGAGCCGCGAGCGCTGGGCCGCAACATCGCGGTGCTCAACGCATGGCTCTATGACGGCGATCCGACGCTGTATCTGAAGGATGATGCGCTGTTTCGCTCGCTGCGGGAAGAAATGCACACCGGATATTATGAGGAACTGCTCAGGGAGATCCTGCTGGATGAAGAACATCTCTGTGAGCTGTACCTGCTGCCGTCACATACTCGAACAGAAGAAGTGCAGGCACAGGAAGCAGCACGTCTGGAGCAGGCGTACGCTTCGTGGAGCGAGCAGCAGCTGGCGAAGATCCGTCAGCTGAATGAAGAACTGGCAAAGTGGCAGGCACAGCCCGACAGCAAGGAAGCGCTGGCGACCTTGCCGATGCTCTCTCTGGATGAGATCAGCCCCAAGCTCGATCGGGTGGCCAGCGAACTGCACGAGCGGAATGGAGAGAAGGTGCTCTTCCATCCGGTGAAGGAGAGCGGGATCGTGCACTTCAATCTGTATTTTTCACTGGCCGATCTGCCGCAGGCGGACTGGAGCGCACTCTCGTTTCTGACCAATCTGCTGGGCCTGCTGCCGACGAAACGCCATTCGGCCTATGAACTGCAGCGAGCAATCAAGCGTGAGATCGGCTTTCTGGATCATCATATCGTGGCTTACCCGCAGCTGGAAGATCCGCATGCCTTCCGTCCGTATTTTACGGTGAACGTCAGCGTGCTGAAGAGCCGTCTGCCGCAGGCGCTGGCGCTGATCGAAGAGATCCTCAACGAAACCCTGTATGAAGGCGCGGCCAGCGAAGCGCTGATCGAGGAGATCCTGACCCAGTGCCATGACGGCATGCGCTGGGACATCCTGGACAACGGACATCGCTTTGCGCTGCAGCGGGCCTCTTCCCATGTCAGCGGCGCTTCGCGGTTCATGGAACAGGCAGAGGGCTTTGCGATGTATCAGTGGCTGGATCAGCTGCGGACCGGCGGCGAAGCGGCACAAAAGGCCTTTGTCAGACAGGCACAGCGCGCCCACCGGGAATGGCTGTGCAGCGAGCGGATGACGCTCAGCGTGACAGCGGATGTCCTCGATCCTTCGTTCGAGACGCTGTTTGGTGCATTGCGCAAAGGTGTTTCTTTCTCTGGTGAAGAGGTCTGCGTGTTGCAGCTGGAGAACACGCTCGAAAAAGAGATCATCCGTGTTCCTTCCGGCGTCTCCTATGCGGCCAGCGCCGGCCATCTCGCCCGTTATGGGCAGGAAGCAGACGGTGCCCTGCGCGTACTTTCGACCATCCTTTCCTATGACTACTTATGGAATGAAGTGCGCGTAAAGGGCGGCGCATATGGCTGCGGCTGCCAAGGCGGTACCTCAGGCAAGGTCGGCTTCTATTCCTACCGCGATCCGTCTCCATATGCTTCGATCGATACCTTTGGCCGTTCGGCGGAGTACGTCCGCACATTCTGCGCCGGGGAAGAGGCCATCGATAAGTACATCATCTCCACGGTCGCTGCCAGCGATCCGCTGCTGTCGCCTCGCTCCATGGGGCGCATGCTCGATGCGGATCATTTCAGCGGGATCAGCAATGCGGACCGCCAGCGGATCCATGAAGAGATCCTGCACAGCAGGAAAGCGGATCTGTTGAAGTATGCGTCTTCGCTGGAGGCGATGGCAACGGACAATGCGCTGTGCATCGTCGGCAATATCGATCCGCCGAAAGAAGCAGAAGAACAGTGGAAGGTGTGGGAGCTGTAACAGCGTTCCCGGCAAACGAAAGGTCTCCGATGGAGGCCTTTTCTCATTGTGATGATTGACAAAACACAGGAACTCTCTTATAGTATGGATATGTGTCTTGACACATATCCATATAAGGGGGAATCTGTATGAATACATCCAAGAAGCAGGTGCAGACGATGTGCATCACGGCCATGTTGATCGCGTTGGGCGTCCTGGTGCCGATGATCTCACCGATCAAGCTGATCCTGGAGCCGATGTCGTTTACGCTGGGCTCTCATATCGCCATCATGGCCGCGATGTTCGTGTCGCCGTTCAGTGCGGTCAGCGTTGCCTTGGGCACGGCGGCCGGTTTCTATCTGGCCGGCTTTACGCTGCCCGTCGTCCTGCGCTCGCTCAGCCATGTCGTATGGGCATTTGTCGGTGCCCGCTATCTGCAAAAGCATCCATCGCTGTTTTCATCCTTGCCGCAGACCGCTGTCTTCACACTTGTCATCGCGCTGCTGCATGCGCTGTGTGAAGTGCTGGTCGTGCTGCCGCTCTATACCGGCTATGGGGTATCGGAGCTGGTCTATCTGCTGTTTGGTCTGGTCGGCATCGGTACGATCGCACACAGCGTGGTCGACTTTGTCCTCTCCCTGCTCGTGTGGAAGGTGCTCTGCCACAGTTCCTCCGTCCAGCAGCTGGCGGTCATCAAAACAGTGTCCTTAAAAAGCTAGATCTGGCTGAATCGGTGTAAGTTATCATCGCGTTGCTGTATGTTATACAACAACGCTTTTTTTTGAGCGGTCCTTTGTTTATAATGGGAGCACAGGGGAGGGATGGAGAATGAAGATCAAACTGCTCTGTCGAAAGGAAAAAGAAGAGAGCTATCGCCAGCAGCTGCAAAACGGGGAGATCCGCTTTGGGTCACCGGCAGATCTGATCCTCATGGAACCGCAGTTTCTGCTGGATGAGCTGCTCATCCGTGAAGAGGAGGGGATCTCCATCGTATCACCGCAGGAGATCCTCTATGTGGAGAGCCTGCAGAATCAGCTGAAGCTGCATGCGAAACAAAAGACCTATCACACCAGAGGAACGCTGTATCAAATGGAGGCATCCCTGTATCCAAAAGGGTTCCTGCGCATACATAAATCGTATCTGGTCAATCGACGTCACATCGCCATGATCAAGACATCGCTGAACATGAAGTTTGTCCTGGTGCTCAGCGATGGTTCCCATCTGGAGGTGTCACGTTCATATTATTATCAGTTTAAGGAAGAAATCGGTTTTTAGGAGGTGTGGGGGATGGAATCAAGAACGGCTGTATGGCTGGGCTGTGTCGGCGGGATGCTGGTGATCGGCCTGTTGTTTGCCATCGGGTATAAGCGTCTGTATGAGCGACAGGCGAACCGCGTGTTGAATGGAGGGTCGCTTCGCTGGTGGCTTCCGGAATTTCGCCATGTGATCATCGGAGGTATCATTGTGATCGCGTTTCTGAGCGTTGTCCTCTTTGCGGTCCAGCGGCCGTCAGAGCTGGCGTGTGAGGGCAGC
The DNA here is from genome assembly GCA_019118705.1 of Candidatus Merdibacter merdigallinarum. Taxonomy (GTDB): domain Bacteria; phylum Bacillota_I; class Bacilli_A; order Erysipelotrichales; family Erysipelotrichaceae; genus Merdibacter; species Merdibacter merdigallinarum. The sequence continues at coordinate 6,046 of DWYK01000141.1, forward strand.
GGAGATGGAGGGCAGGCCGTGATCGATACAGAGATGGATCACATGCGGGAACAGATCGAGGCGTACCATAAAGAACAGAGCGGAAACATCGTGATCCGCGAACAGCGGGAGGACCCGTATTTTGATCTGGTCGTATTGCAGAACGATCAAAATGACGAGTATCTGATGCTGATCATCGGAAAAGCAGATTTTCCGGTAAATGACGATCATTATTACCGGTTTTCGTTTGTCAACAATGTGCAGGACGGTGCATTCACCATGGAGGTGGTCGTCTCCGGAAGCGAACTGCGTGAGGGCTTTTACGCCTGGCGGCGTTCCAGCGTGGCGGATCCGCGCTGTCACACGATCACGGATGCTTATCAGGTGCGTTCCTATGGGGAAGATCCGCAAGGGGATTACATCGATCATACGATGCAGATCGATATGAAAAAGGAGGTGCGAACATCATGAAACGATGGATGCGGTGTCTGCTGTTTTCCATCCTGCTGTGTACAGGCTGTGCGCCAAAGCCCCTTCAGGCAGAGGGAAGCAGCGGGATCTCTTATCTGGTCAGTGCGCGTTCTTCACCTGTGCCGAAGGAAGAAGTCTACCTGACGGCCAATCAGCCGCTGACCGATGTGGAAGTGCTGTCTCTGCAGGAGCTGAGCGGTGAAACATTGTGTACCCCGCCATTTACTTTTATCGGTTTTGAACGTGTCGATAAAGAAGAACCCGGTTATCATTATGTGGTGACATTTGCGGTGAATCTGCCGCTGGATAAGGAGAATCACTATCATTTCCGCGGTGTGCAGCTGCGGGTGAAAAGTGAAAGGGAAACACAGACGGTCACCATCGCGGCAGACCATCGCTTTGAGACGCTTCCATCTTCCTCCTTCGTTTCCTGGCTGCATACGGAAGGAACATTCGATATCGGCAGCCGTCATACCATACGGCTGGATGATCTGCTGCCGGATGGAAGCGAAGTGTTGCGGATCGAAGCGCTGGATGAGCGAGTGGAGGTCGTAACAGATACAGCGCTGCCGTTTGTTAAGAGCGAGAAGCAGGATGCGATCGAGATCCGAGAGTTCCGCCTGCCGTCGGGATATGACTATTACAGCGGCGGCCTGCGCATCACCTACCGCCCGGGAGAAGGGGAAACGGCGATCGAGCGCGTGCTGCCTCTCGACTGGTATGCACCGGGCGGCATCTATCAGTTTTAAAAATGCTGTGGAAGGACCTGCAATCTGGGGCCTCACAGCATTTTTTTGCTGTTGTGCAGAAGCGTTCCTTTGAGAAGATCACTGCCGTAAGTTTAGTAATCCCAAACAAAAATTTAAATATATAGAATTTACTATTGCGTTTTCAGTCGTACTGTGTATAATATTCTTGTTTGTTTGCAGTGAACGAAAAGTTTAGAACTACAAAACAGGAGGTGCGTGCATGGATATCGGAAAAAAGATCAAGGAACTTCGACTTTCCAACGATCTGACATTGGAGGAGCTGGCCAGCCGCAGCGAGCTGACCAAAGGTTTCCTCTCGCAGGTCGAGCGCAATCTCACCAGTCCCAGCATATCGACCCTGGAAGATATCCTGGAGGCCCTGGGAACCGATCTTTCGCATTTTTTCCGTCAGGAACAGGAAAAGAAGATCGTCTTCCACACGGCGGATTTCTTCGAGGACGAGCAGGAGGACTATAAGATCGAATGGATCGTTCCCAACGCGCAGAAAAATGACATGGAGCCGATCCTGCTGACGCTGCATCCCGGCTGCGACAGCATGGAGATGGTCAGTCACAGCGGAGAGGAATTCGGCTATGTGCTGAAAGGGAGCATCCTGCTGGTAAAGGGAAACCAGACGTATCGCATCAAGGCGAAGGAAACCTTTTACATCGAGGGGACCGAAAGCCATTATCTGCACAATCCGGGCAGTGTGGAGGCAAGGATCCTCTGGATCACCACACCGCCGATGTTTTAAGGGGAGGAAGATCACATGGAAGGGAAGGTACTCATTCAGTTTCGTAACATCGTCAAGGATTTTGACGGACAGATCGTGCTGAAAGGCATCAATCTGGACATCTATGAAAATGAGTTCGTGACGCTGCTGGGTCCCAGCGGCTGTGGAAAGACGACGCTGCTGCGCATCCTGGGCGGCTTCATCGATGCCAATGAGGGATCGATCATCTTTGACGGCGCAGATATCGCCAAGGTGCCGCCACACAAGCGGGAGCTGAACACCGTCTTTCAGAAATACGCGCTGTTTCCTCATATGAGCGTCTATCAGAACATCGCATTCGGTCTGAAGATCAAGAAGATGAGCAAGGACGTCATCGAACAGAAGGTGATGAAGATGCTCAAGCTGATCGGTCTGGAGGGCTATGAGGATAAAAATGTCACCCTGCTTTCCGGCGGACAGCAGCAGCGTGTGGCGATCGCCCGCGCACTGGTCAATGAGCCAAAGGTGCTTCTGCTGGATGAACCGCTGGGCGCGCTGGACCTCAAGCTGCGCAAGGAGATGCAGTATGAGCTCAAGCGCATCCAGCAGGAAGTCGGCATCACGTTCATCTACGTCACCCACGATCAGGAAGAAGCTCTGACCATGTCGGACAAGATCGTGGTCATGAAGGATGGCGAGATCCAGCAGGCCGGAACGCCGCAGGAGATCTACAACGAGCCGATCAACCGCTACGTAGCCAACTTTATCGGTGAAAGCAACATCATCCCGGGCGTCATGCTGGAGGATTACAAGGTGAAGTTCGACGATATCGTCTTTGACTGCGTCGACCGTGATTTTAAGCCAAACGAGGCGGTGGATGTCGTCATCCGTCCGGAGGATATCGACATCGTCGAGGTCGATCAGGGCAAGCTGAGCGGAGAGGTGCTCAGCGTCCTGTTCAAAGGTGTGCACTACGAGGTCATGGTGGAGACGCTGCCGGGCACTTCGGTCACCGTCAACATGCATGTCATCCGCAACCAGGATGTAACGAGCGAGGACGGCAAAGAGAAGATCAGCGCCAACGATTTCTATGTCGACATCGAGGACCTCAAAGAGCTCGATGACAAAGAGATCGTCGCCCGTGCCGATGCACAGGCATGGAACCCGGAAAGCGATGAATACATCTCCATCTCCAAGATCGAGTACGATCTGAAGGAAGAGCTGGGCGAGTATCCGGTGACCTTCTCGACGGCGGCCGGCACCAGCGTACAACGGCGCATCTTCGTCGTCAATCAGCCATTTGTCAAGAATGAGCGCGCCAACGAGGCCGTCATGGCATTCAACTTCTTCAAGACGGTCGATGAGATCACGGAATCCGTTGCGCTGGATACCGATCTCAAGACGTGGGCCAACGCGCAGGGATGGAAGCTCAGCGATGAGGAACAGTCGGTCGACATCAGCGTCGATTATGACTTTGACGATGAGAACATCAGCGAAGGTATCTACCAGATCACCTTCTCGACGACCGGACGTGAGTTCAAGATCCATACGACCGATTATGTGGAGGAAGGAAAAGAGGTCGGCTTGACCTTCTTCCCACAGGATATCCACGTCATGGAGAAGATGGAGTTCTGATGAAGCGGTTCTCACAGCTGGCGGCCCCTTATGTGGTCTGGGTCGCTCTGATGATCCTGCTGCCGATGCTGCTGATCCTGTTTTACGCATTCACCGACAGCGGCAACGGGGTCGTCAACTTCACCTTTACGCTGGATCACTTTATCCGATTCTTTACCGACCATGACTTTCTGCTCATCCTGTGGCGTTCGCTGGTGATCGCCTTTAAGACGACGGTCATCTGCATCCTCCTGGGCTATCCGATCGCCTACTTCATCGCCCGCAGTTCCGATCGCGTGCGCAACATCCTGGTGCTGGTCATCACGCTGCCGACGTGGATCAACATGCTGGTGCGCACCTATGCCTGGATCGGCATCCTGACGCAGGGTGGCCTGCTCTCCAACATTCTGGGCTTCTTCGGCCTGGGAGAGACTGAGCTGCTGTATACGGAAAGCGCGGTGCTGATCGGTATGGTCTACAACTTCATTCCGTTTATGATCCTGCAGATCAACACGTCGCTTTGCAAGATGGATCATTCCCTGCTGGAAGCCAGCGCGGATCTCGGCGCCAATAAGGTACAGACCTTCTGGCGGGTGACCTTCCCGCTCTCGCTCTCCGGTGTGATCAGCGGGATCGCCCTGGTGTTCTTGCCGGCGGTCAGCTCCTTCTTCATTCCGAAGCTGCTGGGCGGCGGTCAGTTCTTCCTCATCGGTAACGTGATCGAAAACCAGTTCATCACGGTCGGCGAGTGGAACTTCGGTTCGGCGATCTCCATGATCATGGCGGCCATCATGATGCTGTGCATGTATCTGATCCGCCGGGTGGATGAACATAACAGCGGAGGGAGGAAGAAGCGCGCATGAAAAAAGAAAAACGGATCTTCGGCAAGGTGCTGATGGTGCTCATGATCGCCTTCTTCTATCTGCCGATCGTGTTCATGATCGTATTTTCCTTTAACTCCGGCCGTTCACTGACCAATTTTGAAGGATTCAGCCTGACCTGGTATGAACGCATGTTCAACAACCGGGACATGATGGAATCCCTGTATACGACGATCATCATCGCATCGATCGCAACGGTCGTCTCCACGCTGCTGGGAACGATCAGCGCCATCGGGCTGTCCAAGAGCCGCAAGTTTCTGCAGAAAGCCATCCTGCAGCTCAACGATTTCCCGATCATGAACCCGGAGATCGTCACGGCGATCGGGCTCATGCTGCTGTTCATCACCTTCCATGTGGAACGCGGCTTCTGGACGATGCTGCTGGCACACATCGCCTTCTGTACGCCTTATGTCATCCTGAGCGTCATGCCGAAGATCCGCTCGCTGGATCCCAATCTGGCGGATGCGGCCATGGATCTGGGGGCGACCCCATGGCAGGCCCTCACCAAGGTGCTGGTACCGCAGATCATGCCGGGCATCGTTTCCGGTGCGCTGATCGCGTTTACCATGTCCTTTGATGATTTCATCATCTCCTACTTCGTTACCGGAGGAGGCGTCAAAAATCTCAGCATCATGGTCTATACCATGAGCCGACGGGTCAACCCGAGCATCAATGCAATATCTACCCTCGTGGTAGTATTGATAACGATAGTCCTCGTGATTATCAACGTAGTACCTGTGATCAGGGAAAGAAGGGAGAAAAGACATGAAAAAATTACTGGCTAGCGCACTGAGCGGCGCAATGGTCCTCACACTTGCCGGCTGTGGCGGTTCCGGCGGCGGAGACCGTCCGTTTGAGGGACAGGAACTCCACCTGTATAACTGGGGAGAATACATGGGGGAGAACCTGATCGCCGACTTTGAGGAACAGACGGGAGCGACCGTTAAGGTGGACTACTTTGATTCCAACGAACAGATGTACATCCGTGTAGCGAACGGTGAGTCCTTCGATGTGCTCGTACCGAGCGATTATATGATCCAGCGACTGATGGAAGAGGATCTTCTGCAGCCGTTAGACAAGAGCAAGCTCTCCAACCTGGATCTGCTCAGCGATGATGTCATGGGTCTGGACTACGATCCGGAGAATGAATATTCGGTTCCGTATTTCTGGGGAACGGTCGGCATCGTCTATGACAAGACCAAGGTCAGCGAAGAGGATCTGGAGAAGGAAGGTTACAACATCTTCCTGGATACGAAATACAAAGGGGATATCTACCTGTATGATTCAGAGCGTGACAGCTTCATGATGGCGCTGAAGGCGCTGGGCTATTCGATGAATACGGACAACGAGGACGAGCTCAACGAGGCGTATGAATGGCTGTTACAGTGCGTACAGACGATGGAGCCGGAGATCGTAACGGATGAGATCATCGATAACATGGCGCAGGGACGCAAGGCGCTGGGTCTGATCTATTCCGGTGATGCGACCTATGTCATGTCTGAAAATGAGAACATGGGCTTCTACATGCCGGAAACCGGTACGAACCTGTGGTCGGATGCGATGGTCATTCCGAAGAATGCAGAGAATCCGGAACTGGCTCATGCGTTCATCGATTATGTCTGCACCTATGAGGCAGCGATGGACAACTCCAGCTTTGTCGGTTATACTTCACCGAATGAAGAAGTGATGAATGAACTGGCAGAAGGCGACTTTGCCGGTATCAATGCCTATATTCCGAGAGCGGACAATGACAATGATGAAGTGTTCCAGTATGATGCGGAAACACGTACGATCATCGCTGAGCTCTTCAGCAAGGTAAAGGTTGCCGCAAGCAACGCATAAACAACGCCCGATACAAAGATGCTCCATGTGAACGGATCTGTTCACATGGAGTTTTTTTGGTGCGCCTGGCGGCGCACGTTTCTAACGGGTGAAAGTCCCGAATCCGCCCGGTAGTGGGAAGGATATAGCCGAAGGCAAGGGTGTCCATCGTGAGGTGGAATCTGAAGGAAGCCGGATGTGGGGAACCTACTAACCCACGGGCAAATCTCCGGTCTGACGAACAGAAATCG
>DWYK01000142.1 GCA_019118705.1 Candidatus Merdibacter merdigallinarum
ACGATTTCGCTATCCCTTCTTCTCGCCTGTGCCTCACGGCTACAAACCTTGGGAGTCGCTTTAGGGTTCGTCGGCAACTACGCCCCGGTGGACTTTCACCACAGACAGACGGCATGCCCGTCATACAAAAAGGACCGGAATACTTCTTTGATCATCCAGTATTCCGGTCTTGTTCTGCTTGTTTTCTGTGTCTTATTCACTGACGACGGCGATGTGAAGCTCTTCGAGCTGTCGGTCATCCACACTGCTCGGCGCCTCGCTCATCAGATCGCTGGCGCTGGCCGTCTTCGGGAAGGCGACGACATCCCGGATATTATCCGTACCGGCCAGGATCATGACCAGCCGCTCCAGACCGATGCCGACCCCGCCATGCGGCGGTGTACCATAGCGGAAAGCTTCCAGGAAGAAACCGAAACGGCGCTTGGCCTCTTCCTTGCTCATGCCGATCGCTTCGAACACCTGCTCCTGCAGCTGCTGATCATGGATACGGATCGAACCGCTCAGCAGCTCATAGCCGTTGAGCACCAGGTCATAGGCACGGGAATAACAGTTTGCCTTGTCGTTCATCAGCTTGTCGACATCCTCCAGCTTCGGTGAGGTGAACGGATGATGGGCCGCCACATAGCGTTCTTCCTCTTCGCTGTATTCGAACATCGGGAAATCGGTCACCCATAAGAAACGGTATTCATCGCTGCGGATCAGATCCAGATCATGTCCCAGCTTGACGCGCAACGCACCCAATGCCGTCTGCGAGATCTTCTGCTGGTCTGCCACCAGCAGTACGAGATCGTTTTCCTTCAGCTGCAGCCGCTGCATCAAGGCTTCCTTTTCTGTTTCGCTGATCGCCTTAGCGATGCTGCCGCTGATCCCATCGGCCCCGACCTTCAGAAACGCCAGTGCCTTTGCACCGTAGATGCGCACATATTCCTGCAGCTTGTCCAGCTGCTTGCGGGAGAAGCGATCCGCCGCATTGCTGACTACGATGGCATTGGCCTCCCCGCCCTGTTCGATCACGTTCTGAAAGATCGTAAACGCCGTCGCTTCAAACACATCATTGAGCTGACAGAGCTCCATGCCAAAGCGCAGGTCCGGCTTGTCGCTGCCGAAGCGGCGCATGCATTCCACATAAGGAATGCGTTCAAAGGAAGAAAGTTCCATACCCTTCGTCTTTGCGAAGATCTCGCGCATGAGACCTTCCACCAGCGCAAAGACATCTTCTTCCTCCACGAAGCTCATCTCGATGTCGATCTGGGTAAACTCCGGCTGACGGTCCGCACGCAGGTCCTCGTCCCGGAAACAGCGGGCGATCTGGAAATATTTTTCCATGCCGCCGATCATCAGCAGCTGCTTGTAGATCTGCGGAGACTGCGGCAGCGCATAAAAACCGCCCTTGGTGATCCGGCTCGGCACCAGATAATCGCGTGCGCCTTCCGGCGTCGACTTGCACAGGATCGGCGTTTCGATCTCCAGGAAGCCCTGGTCGGACAGATAGTTGCGGGTGATCATCGTCACCTGATGGCGCAGTTTGAGATTCTTCTGCAGGCAGGGACGCCGCAGATCGAGATAACGGTATTTCAGGCGTGTATCCTCCAGTGCATCAGTCTCATCGGCAATGATGAGCGGTGTCGTCTCCGCGGTATTGACGATCTCGACCGCAGTGACCTTGATCTCGATATCACCGGTCGGCAGGTTGGGATTCTTATCCTGACGCTCGACGACCTCACCATGTGCGCAGAGCACGTATTCGTTGCGCACCTCGGTGATCTGGTCTGACATCGTCTCATCAAATACGAGCTGAGTGATGCCTTCCCGATCACGCAGATCGATGAAGACCAGCGCACCAAAGTTGCGGCGCTTGGCGACCCATCCTTCCAATACGACCTGTTTACCGACATCCTGCAGACGCAGTTCGCCATTTGTATGTGTCTTTTTCATCTGATTTCCTCTCCCCTATTCGTGTACATGACCGCAGGTACATCCGCCTTCGGCTTCCTGTGTTTCGTCAAACAGACGGTCCATGACCGCTACGATATCATTCAACGGCACGGTGTGCTGTTTCTGTGTGTCGATCTCCTTGATGGTGACCTCTCCGCTTTCCAGTTCTTTATCGCCAAGGAAGATCGCTGTTCTGGCATGCTTGCGCTCGACGCTCTTGAACTGGGCCTTAAAGGAACGCCCCAGGTAATCCATGTCGCAGCGATAGCCACTGCTGCGCAGCTGCGTGACCAGCTGCAGGGCAGCTGTCTTCGCCTGCGGTGCCAGACACAGGACATATGCGTCCAGTCCGCTCTCCTCGCCCAGATCGATGCCTTCCGCTTCACATGCCAGCAGCAGCCGTTCCAGACCAAGTGCCCAGCCGATGCCGCTCATGCCCTGCGGACCGCCAAAATACTCGACCAGACCGTCATAACGTCCGCCGGCAAAGACCGTGGACTGTGCGCCCATCTCCTTGTTGACGGAAACGACCTCAAAGACGGTATGCGTGTAGTAATCCAGACCGCGAACGAGACGGTCGTCGATCTCATATGGAATGCCGAGGGCATCCAGTCCGTCCAGCACGGCCTGAAAGTATGCCCTGGATTCATCGTTGAGGTAATCGCTCATCTTCGGTGCGCTCTTCATGATTGCACGTTCCCGATCGATCTTGCAGTCGAGGATGCGCAGCGGGTTCTGCTCGTAACGGCGCTGGCAGTCTGCACACATCGATCCGATCTCATCCTTGAAATGGGCGCGCAGCGCTTCCCGATATGCGCTTCTGGACGCATCATCGCCCAGCGTGTTGATCAGGACCTTGAGATCGCTCAGACCCAGCGCAGACACAAAGGACCATCCCAGTGCGATCGTCTCGACATCCAGCAGCGGATCCTTGGCGCCCAGTACTTCCACGCCGAACTGGTTGAAGATGCGCATGCGCCCCTTCTGCGGACGCTCGTGGCGAAACTGTGGTCCGCAGTAATACATCTTCAGCGGCAGGTCCGGCTGTCCATACAGCTTATGCTCGACAAAGGCGCGAACGACACCGGCCGTACCCTCCGGGCGCAGCGTCAGCGAGGTCGCGCTGTTCTCCAGCTGAAACGTGTACATCTCTTTATTGACCATATCACTGGAGTCATTCCCACGCTTGAATACATTGGTGTGCTCAAAGATCGGCGTACGGATCTCTTCGTAATTGTAGACGTAACAAAACTGACGGATCAATTCTTCCAGGCGATGCCATTTGCTGATCTCCTGCGGTAATACATCTTGTGTTCCTCTCGGTACCTGATAACTCATAGTGTCCTCCTGTCTCTGTTCCAATAAAAAAACGCCCATCTAAGGACGTGTTGTACGCGGTGCCACCTTAGTTCATGCCCGATGGGCATGCCCTTGTTTCGATAACGCCGAACTGCGATCATCCATTTCCTGATGATTCCTCCGAAGTGTCCGCTTTCACTAAGAGAGAAAGTGTTTCACCGGCCCACTTTTCTCTGTGCTCTCCTTCATGAAGCTCTCTTCTTCCGCGGATATACTTATAGTTTATTCATTGTTCCCTGCTTTGTCAATGATTTTTCCCGCTTTTATGGCCGAATCGGTCAATACCATTCACCGTGATCTCCATTCCATTCCCAGAAGTGATCGCTGAACGGGTTTGGATCTTCCTCGTGATCCTGTGTCAGCGAGTCGAACACCTCGTTGATGTGGAAAGGATTCCAGCGGCTGACCAGGCTGCACGTCAAAAAGACGATCAGCAGACCGCCGAGGATCGACAGGAACACGGTCAGGACCACCTTGCCCGCACCGAACGGCTTACGCTGTACAGGAGCGGCCAATGCGGTCGCCGCTGCATCCGGCTGTGCATGATCTGTCTGCACCTCCGCCGTCACCTCTGCGCTCGATGCCATCTGCGGAAGCGGACTTCCGCAGTAAGGGCAGTTTGTGCCCGATTCAATTTCATAACCGCATATTTCACATTTCATCTGCTTGCCTCCTCTGATCGCTGTGCGTAATACTCTTCCAATGTCAGATCGTTCGCGTGCAGGTATGTCGCCAGCGGCACACCGACATAGCGGTAATGCCACGGCTCGTAAATGTACTGGGTCACATCTTCCTTTCCCTGTGGATAGCGGACGATCCATCCATACCGATAACTGTTTTCGCTCATCCATCGGCCAAGGGCAGACGTCTGCAGATCATCATGCAGTTCATGATCGTATGAGATGTCCAGGGTCAGCCCCAGCTCATGCTCGCTGGTACGCGGTGCGGCACTGTAGGTCGCCGCATCGGGATCGACGGCCAGATAGCTGTTGAACAGGTTTTCCTGATAGGACTGCGTGCGGAAGGAGCTGACGACATTGATCGAAATGTCCGCTTCTTTTGCGGCCTCATACAGCTTTTGCCAGGCATCGGCAGCTTCTTTTCGCAGGTAGTGTGTCCCTTCCCCATCATGTGTCACACTCTCCAGATCGGTCGGTTCCCAGCCATCCGGCAGCTGATGGGTCGCATTGAGCAGCAACGTGAGGTCGTCCGGCTCTTCCTGAATGAACACCTGGGTGCCGATCGGCGCTTCCTCTGCGTCATCGCGAACGATCACTTCGATGTCCATCGAAGCCGTGTTTCCGCTCTGGTCGCTGATCGTCACCGTCGCCTGCTGCGTGCCCGGTCGGGATGTATCCACTTCGCTGAGCTGTACACTGTCCAGCACGTAGATGTCATAATTGTCGTACACCTGCAGATCCAGGTTCTCCGCTTTGAAAGAGGTGCCCGTCCCTGCCGTATACGACGCTGTGCCCTGCAGGGTCGGCGGCGTCGTATCCGTGATCACCACGCGCAAGTGCAGCAGTACACTGTCATCCGAACGGACGAACTCCAGCTCATGCGTTCCCAGAGAAACCAGGCCCTCCTGTGATCCGCGCACGCGGACCTCGGCCGTGATATCCGTTCCGTCTTCGGTGAACTGCACACGAGACAGCAGCTGTTCCTCCAGCGCATCATAGGTCATTCCCTGCGTATATTCCATCGTTTCTTCATATGTATCTGAGATGACGCTGCCATCCAGCCGGATCTCAACGCCCGTCGTCGAACGCAGCGCAAACAGCACGGCAAGCACGAGGACGATCCCGGCAAGTGCAGCGATGATTCCTTTTCGCATATGATCACTCCCGTTTTTTATTTTAGCATACATTTCGGTTCACGTATAGAAAAAGCCTCTGTCATTCGACAGAGGACCGGTTGGTTTACGCGTTGAGATTGCTGACGTTATGATAGATGTTCTGCACATCGTCGACATCATCGAGCAATGTGACGAGACGCTTGAACAGATCCAGGTCTTCCCCTTCCAGTTCGACCGTATCGTTGGCTAACATCGTATCTTCCATCACGCGGAACTCCACGCCAGGAATCAGCTGTTCGATGGCTTCCTTGGCCTTAGACAGATCCTGTGGCTCGACGGTGATCGTCATGACACCGTCCTCGACCTCGATGTCCCGAAGATCGACTTCCGCCATGATCAGCGCATCCATCATCGCCTCTTCATCATCGTAATCGATGACGATCAGGCCGGTGTGCTCATAGTTGAACGAAACGGATCCGCCGACACCGAGCTTGGCATGTGCCTTGTTGAAGCAGGCGCGCAGATTGGCGATCGTACGATTCGGGTTGTCTGTCAGACAGTCGATGATGATGCTGGAACCTCCGCCGGAACCAAATCCCTCATAACGGGCAGAAGAATAGTTCTCCGTATCATTGCTCTTCGCTTTTTCGATCGCGCGCTTGATGACGTCCGCCGGTACATTGTTTGCCTTCGCCCGCTCGATGACCTTTTTCAGTGTCTGGTTCATCTCCGGATCCGGCTCGCCGTTTTTCGCAGCCATCAGAATCTCCTTGCTGTAACGTGAATATACCTTTGCCTTCTGATTTGCCGTTTTCTGCATCGCTGCAGCACGAACTTCAAAATGTCTTCCCATTGTTCTTCACCTCGTAAATTGACTACACAAGTATATCACAAAGCGTTATTCTCTTCAATCCTTTTATTTCTCGCTCGATGTTCATAAAAAGAATCCCGGTCAACAGAGACCGGGCAGATCTGTGGATCACTGAAGCGTCGTCTGACGCGGAATGTAGACGTAGCTGAGCTCCATTTCCTTGTTCAGGACCTCATCCTCGTCATGCAGCATCTTGGTGAGCAGACGCATCGACATTGCGCCCATATCATAATCCGGGATCTTGAATGCGGAGATCTGCGGACGCTGCATCGCATTGTATTTGCTGTCGAGCACACAGACGAGCTCTGCATCCTGCGGGATGGTAAAGCCCGCTTCCTTGCTGGCATTCAGGACGGCGATCGCCTGTGAATCTCGGTAGGTCATGATGACCTTCGATGGGCGATGATCCTTATAGTAGTCTGTCAGGAACACATAGGAGGAACGGTATTCCTTCGGAATGCGAATGAACTTGTCGAACTTCATCCCGTGTTCTTCAAAGGCTCGTTCCAGACCTTCCCGGATCTGATTGATCATGGAAGGGTTCTTGCGGTCCTCCACCAGCGAGATATCGCTCTTTCCCGCCGCGATGCACTCACAGGCATACTCATAGGCCAGGGTCGCATAATCGATATACACCGATCCGATCGTATCATCAGACATCTTGTTGCCGATGACGACGATCGGGACATTGTAATGGTTCAACGTGTTGAGCTCCTCACGGTTGAGCTTGTCATTGAAGATGACGACACCGTCGACCCGTGATTTGATGATGCTTTCGATCACATCGTTCATCTCGTTGATACCGGCAGATGTGGAATGCAGCATGATATTGTATTTGTAGATCTTTGCCGTATCCAGCAGGCCGTTGATGATCCCGCCGGTATAAAAGAAGCTGGCCTCCGGCATGACGATGGCGATCGTCGTCGTCTTCTGCAGGGCAAGTCCCTGCGCGATGGCATTCGGCTTATAACCCAGCTTTTCGATTGCCTCCTGCACCTTGATACGGGTATCCTCACGCACCACCTCAGAGCCGTTGATGACCCTAGAAACGGTGGCTAATGAGACATCTGCCTCTTTGGCGACATCGTAAATCGTGATACGCTTCATAACTGATCTCCTTTCTTCTCCCTATTTGTCTTCATCATCCTTATTTAAGAAGTGCTTTAATCCGCCGTAAGCGCGGTCAGCGAGCTTCATCGTACCCTTACGCAGGCGTTGTGCCCCTTCCTGCACACGTTCATCTTCTCTGATGTCCTCTACTTTGTCATTGACTTTGCTGACAAAGGAAGCGAACTTCTCATTCTCCATCAGCTTGTCCGCACCGGCGCGCACTCCGCTGGCGATCAGGCGTCCGCTGCCGATGATGAATTCCTTGCCGCTGTGCAGCGTAGCGCGAAATTCCTCATTTTTCGATACTTCAATGGCCTTTTCTTTTGTGATCGTCAGCAGCTGTATACACTCATCACGCAGACGGGTCATATTCTCTGCGATCTTTTCGCGATCCGTGTTTTCCTTGAGCCACTGTGAAGTATCCGCGATCAGCTTCTGCAGCTTCTCTCTGGCATCCGCAAGCAGACGTTTGTTCTCCTCGTTGTCCGCTTCTTCAAATGTCGCCAGCTGTGTCTGCACATCTTTCTGGATGTTCTCCACCTCTGCTCTTGCCTCTTCGATCAGCTTCTTATCTTCCATCGCTGTCTACCTCCTGCACTTGTTCACTGCTTTCCTCATCGGTTCGCTTTTTGGACAAAATCCAGTCCTTGATGCTTGAGGCGTTCTCTATGATCGTCACCAGCACGCTGCGTACCGCATTTCGGCTCGCCTCATGCACCAGATCGATCGTCTCACTGAGCTCATTTACCGTCTGAAGCGGCTTATCCAGCTTTTTCAGGTCATCCTGTACCGTATGCATCGTCTGTTTGGTCTGCTTTGCCAGCTCGATCGCATGACGCAGCAGGGTGATCACATAGATGAGCAGCACGACGAGCACCACCGGTACCAGTTTCCATGCCGTATCGCTCAGTAAGATCAAAAAGCTATCCAACGTCATATTTACACCTCATTCCATTCTATTCTAACACAAGTTGTAAGTGGTTACAATATTTATTGAAAATTTTTCAATTTATTCTTCAGCTTGTAGATATCCTTGCTGCTCATGAACAGATACACGGCCGGCCCTCGCTTGGCAAGCATCTGCGCCGCAGCATCATCTTCCTTGATCACCGTCGCTTTTGCACAGCGTGCAGCAAGATCATCAATCGTGACATGGACACCCGGTTCCGGGACGGCATTCGCCGGAAAATCGCACAGATACACTTCATCCGCCTCATCCAGCGCCTGCGCAAACGCATCGAGGAAATAGGCGATGCGGGAATAGCGATCCGGCTTGAACAGCGCGATGACCTTGCGCTGTGGATACTTGATCCGTGCGGCTTCGATCATGTAGCGAACCGCGGTCGGATGGTGCGCATAATCATCGATATACACATTCTGCCCATTTTCCTCCACGACAAACCTGCGATGTACGCCCGGGAACGTCTTCATCGATTCCTGTAACAGTGCAGCATCGATCTGCAGCAGGATGCCCAGCGCGATCACGCCGATGCTGTCATACAAGAGCGGCTGACCGACATACGGTAGATCAAAGTGTCCGTAAAACTCATCGTGAAATCGGATATCGAACGACATGCCGTCAGAGCGCTGTTCCACATGGACGGCTCGCACATCGTTGTTTTCCGAAAGGCCATACGCATATGCCTGCACCGGATATGCGAATGTCGGCAGATAGGGATCATCACCAAAATAGACGATACCCTTGCGAACCTGGTGGATGAACGAGACAAAGGCATCACAGTAATCGTCCATGTCGCGGTAATAGTCGACGTGATCGAGCTCTACGTTGGTGATGATGGCATAATCCGGGTGATACGCCAGAAAGTGGCGCTTAAATTCACAGGATTCCAGAACGAAATTCTCGGCGTCCTTCGGCATCTCGCCATGACCGTCCCCGATCAGAAACCCGGTCGGTGATACATGTGAAAGCACATGTGCCAGCATCCCGGTCGTCGTCGTCTTTCCATGGGTCCCTGCAACCGAGATCGAACGATAATGCCTCAACAGTTCCCCGAGGAATTCATTGTACCAGTACGCTTTAACACCTGGTGTATGCAACGCTTTCTTCACCTCCGGGTTGCTTTCGTCAAAAGCCAGACCGATGATGACCGTATCGCCTGCACGGATGTTGTCCGCATCAAATCCGGTGATGGGAATGCCGCGCTCTTCTAACGGTTTTTGTGTAAAGATATACTTTTCGATATCAGAACCGGTCACCTCATCTCCGCGGTCCGCAACGATTTCCGCCAGAGATGCCATACCTGAACCTTTGATTCCGATAAAATGGTAACGCATACTGCTCACTTCCTATTCCTTCTTCTGATAGATCGTCTCTTCGCTGGCTGCGACCTCCTTGATCGGCGTGCTCTCTCCAAACAGTGAGATCTGCACCGGTTCATTTGCGTCCTCTTCCTCATCGACGCTCAGCATCTCATCCAGCGTGAGGACCTCTTCCTCTTCTGCTTCCGCCGCATCGTTCGCAACAAACGCAGACTCGATCTGCAGCTCTTTTTCCCGCCGCTTCGAGATGGTCGCCTTCGCTTCCTTTTCAAAGGTTTCCAGCTCGTATTCGCCATACATCGGCGACAGCACCGTATTCAGCGGATTCTTCGTCTTCGCCTTGGTCAGATGGATCGCATCATGCACGTCCTTTGGCTCCTTTTCCGATTCCTTCATGTTGCCGTAGATCGGAGAGAGCACCGGACGAAATTCATATTCCGCACCGCTGTCCGCTTTGTTTTCCTTGCGCGGGCGCACGTTCTCCTTCACAACTTTCTTTTCCTTCGGCTTCTCCACATCCGCATTGATGCCGGTAAACGGCTTATGATCCGTCTCCGGCGATGCCTGCACCGCTTCCTTCAAGGGTGCCTCCATATAGACGTCCGGCTTTTCTTTCTCTTTTTTCGGAAGTTCGATATCGCTCAGTGTGCCTTCTTCGCTGATATCGTCAATGTCGGTATTAAAGATCAGTTTCTTCAGGCCCTTCCACATGCCGATGACCTCCTTTATCCCTGTAACGATCGCAGAAATGCATCGATTTCTGCTTCCGTCTTTCTGTTTTTTGATACGAAGCGCGCGATCTCCTGCCCGCTTTTGAGCGCAATGAAGCTAGGGATGCCCATGACGCCATGGTCGATGCAGACCTGCATCCACTCATCCCGATCGATGTACCAGAAGTGATAATCGCTGTAACGCTCGATCAGCTTTGGCAGGAATGGCTCGATAAAACGGCAGTCCGGACACCAGTTTGCGCTGAACACCAGTACATTGACCGCATCGCTGGCCTTGATCTCTTCCAGTTGTCGCAGATCACTCAGTTCCTTCATCCATTCCTTCATCATTTTGCAACCTCCTCGCTTCCCCGGCTCCAGACGGCCCGATAGATCGGCTGTCCGGCAGACAGAAAGCGCTTCTCATATTCCGTGATGACATCTTCCTCATGCGGTTCCCGCCGATAGTCGACGCTGAACTCCTCCAGCTTCCATCCGGCCTGCTGAAATTGCAGGATGGAAAACTCGAACAGCGAGGAGTTATCGGTCTTCATCTGGACCGTTCCATCCCTGGAGAGGATGTTAGCATATTGTGCCAGAAACGCCGGTGCGCTCAGACGCTTCTTATGTGCGCGTTTTTTTGGCCACGGATCGGAGAAGTTGAGATGGATGACATCGATCTCTCCTCTGTCAAACCACTCCTCCAGCGACTGTGCATCGCCCCAGATAAAACGCATATGGGAAAGATCGCCTTCTTGCTGATCGAACTTGCGCACGGCGATGCCGGCGACGCTCACATTTTTCTCGATGGCGATCCAGCCGTCCTGCGGATAGCGTTTCGCCATCTGGTTCCAGTAATCTCCCTTGCCGCAGCCGATCTCCAGGTGCAATTTCTCCCCGTGAACGAGCGTTCGCCAGCGCCCTTTCAGCTGAGAGGGATCCTTGATGACCACTTCTGCATCCTGCAGGTATTCCTCTGCCCATGGCAGTTTTCGCATTCGCATGGAGCCGCACCTATTTCGTCAGTGCTTCCAGGGCTGCGGCATAGATGGCCGTCGCCTTGAGCAGATCTTCCAGCTTGATGCCTTCATCACGCTGGTGCGGACCGCCGACGAATGCGTCCGTTGTCTTCTCGCTGTTTGGAAACTCCGGTCCGAATGCGACAAAGTTTTCAAATTTGCGGGCGTACGTACCGCCGCCGATCGTTTTTGCCGGTGAGAACTCATCACCGGAATAGGTACGATATACCTCCATCAGCGAATTGACCAGCGCTGAATTCGGATCGACGAACAGCGGACGGGAATCGCTTTCCATGACCGGTGTCAGATCATAGTTCCGCGCCTGGCATGCATTCGTAAAGCCCTGCATGATCGGATCAACATCCGCGTCGTTTGGATAGCGGATATCGATGGTGATCGTACACGTTCCGTCCTCTTTCAGTGAGATGATGCCGGTGTTCATCGTCAGAAAGCCCATATAAGCGCCATACTGATCGATGCCCAGCGGTTTTCCCTGCCAGTCGCGCAGCATCTCATATGTGTGACGGGCAAAGGCATCATCATAGGCCGTACCGACAAAGTTCAGCAGATGGAGTGCAGCGTTGACGCCGTTGTATGGCTCCGCCGCGTGAGAGAAGACACCATCGATATGCAGGATGACATGGTCGCCCTGCTCGCTGACCGATCCTTCCAGCTGATTCGTCTGCAGATAGAAGTCAAACTGCTTCTGCAGCTCCTCATTCCACTCTGCCATCTCCAGTTCGGCCTTGCCGATGACGATGTTGGGACGTGTGCCGGCTTCCATCTTTACGATCTTTGTACGGGCCTTTCCCTGCAACAGCACATGCAGACCGCCTTTTTCACCATAGGTAGCCGGGAAGTCCGCATCCGGAACAAAACCGCACTGCGGCACCTCTCCATGCTCCTTGTAATAGTCCATGCATTCCATGCCGCTCTCCTCATCACAGCCAAGGATCAGCAGCACGCGCTTGTTGAGCTTCACATGATTGTCCTTGAGCATCTTCAGGGCATAGAAAGCCGCCATGGCCGGTCCCTTGTCATCCGAGACCCCGCGTCCGAACAGATAGCCGTTTTCCTGCGTCAGCGCCAGCGGTTCCTTCGTCCAGCCCTCACCGAGCGGAACGATATCGAGATGCCCCAGCACACCGACGCTGTCTTCACCTTCTCCATAGCGGATCACACCGGCATAGCCGTCCACATCCTCGCTGTCAAATCCGTTTTTCTCTGCCAGCGTCAGCATATAGTCCAGCGCCTGTCGAGGCCCTTCCCCAAACGGAGCGCCTTCCTTTGCCTGTGCATCGTTTCGCAGAGACGGGATCGCGATCAGCCCTTCCAGATCGCGGATCATCT
Organism: Candidatus Merdibacter merdigallinarum; assembly: GCA_019118705.1. GTDB lineage: Bacteria > Bacillota_I > Bacilli_A > Erysipelotrichales > Erysipelotrichaceae > Merdibacter > Merdibacter merdigallinarum. The sequence goes on from DWYK01000142.1 coordinate 12,430, forward strand.
GCTCTTTATATTTTTCTGCTTCTTTCATCCAATTTATCATAACTTACCACCTCTCATCTATTCTAACATAAAGGCCATAAAAACCGTATACCTTTTTTCATTTTCTTTCATAAATAAAGAAAACGCTTGCGGAAAGGGATCCAGGTCTCCTTCGCAAGCGTTTTACCGTTTATTCTTCGCCTTCGCTGTGTTCGCTCTCCGGCTTCTTCTCTCCCTTTTTCTCAAAGTGATCGCCCTTTTCACGCTTCGGTTTTGGAAGCAGTGCCTTCGCGCTGACATTGATGCGGCCCTTGTTGTCGATCTCCATGACCTTGACCTCGATCTTGTCACCGATCTTGAGCACATCCTCCACACGGTCCACACGGTTGTGCGAGATCTTGGAGATGTGCAACAGACCATCCGTTCCAGGGAACAGCGTGACGAACGCACCGAACTTTTCGATGCGCACGACGGTCGCATCATAGATGTCGCCGACCTTGGCTTCGCGCACGATATCCTCGATCATCGCCGCCGCCTTGTTGATGGCTTCGCGGTCGGTATGATAGATGACGACCTGTCCGTTGTCATCGATATCGATCTTGACATTGTCGCAGGCCTCGATGATCTGGTTGATCATCTTTCCGCCCGGACCGATGACATCTTTGATCTTGTCGGTCTTGATGAACATGACGTGCGTCTTCGGTGCATATGGGCTGACATCCGGACGCGGTTCGCTGATCGCGCTCATCATGTTATCCAGGATCTCCTTGCGGGCAACCTTTGCCTGTGCCAGTGCCTCCTCAAAGATCTCCTTCGTGATGCCGGTCACCTTGATGTCCATCTGCAGGGCCGTGATGCCTTCGCTCGTTCCGGCCACCTTGAAGTCCATGTCTCCGAAATGATCCTCCATGCCCTGGATATCGGTCAGCACGGTGTACTTACCGGTTTTCTCATCCATGATGAGGCCCATCGCGATACCGGCCACCGGCGCCTTGATCGGCACACCGGCTGCCATCAGCGACATCGTTCCGGCACAGATGGATGCCTGAGAAGAAGAACCGTTGGATTCCAGCACCTCCGCAACCGTACGGATGGTGTACGGAAACTCTTCCAGCGGCGGCAGCACCTGCAGCAGCGCACGCTCGCCCAGCGCTCCGTGACCGATCTCACGGCGGCCCGGAGAACCCATGCGGCCCGTCTCTCCGACAGAGTACGGAGGGAAGTTATAGTGATGCATAAAACGCTTGCTTTCAACTTCGGTCAGATCGTCGATGATCTGGTTGTCGTTGAGCGCTCCCAGCGTCGTTACGGAAAGTACCTGCGTCTCACCGCGGGTGAACATCGCGCTGCCATGCGCACGCGGCAGCAGATCGACCTGAGAGTCCAGCGGACGCAGCTCATTGATCTTACGGCCGTCCGGGCGGACCTTGTCTTCGATGATCAGACGGCGAACCTCATCCGCCTCGATCGAATGACAGATTTCCTTTACCTGCTTGATCGCGGTGTTCTTCGCCTTTTCGCTTTCGTATTCCTTTGCCTCGAAAAGGGCAACGGCCTCTGCGGTCAGTTCATCGATCTTTCCATAGCGCTCCAGCTTCTTCTCGATGGAGACCGCTTCACGGATCGGCTGTTCAAACTGCGCACGCACCTGTGCATCGATCGTCGGATCGATCGTGTACAGCGTGATCTCACGCTTTTCCTTACCGACCGCAGCGATGATCTCTTCCTGGAAGGCACACAGCTGTTTGATGTGCTCATGTCCGAACATCAGCGCGCCCAGCATATCTTCCTCGCTCACTTCCTTGGCACCGGCCTCAACCATGTTGATGGCCTCCTTCGTACCGGCGACCGTCAGCGCGATATCGCTTTTCTCTGCTTGCTCGCTGCTTGGGTTGATGATATATTCTCCATCCACGCGGCCGACCTGTACACCGGCGATCGGTCCGTTGAAGGGAATATCCGATATGCACAGTGCCAGGGATGCGCCCAGCATCGCCGTCATCTCCGGCGTGCAGTCCTGATCGACGGAAAGCACCGTGTTGACGACCTGCACTTCATTGCGGAAACCATCCGCAAACAGCGGACGGATCGGACGGTCGATCATACGCGCCGTCAGGGTCGCATGCTCGCTGGGACGTCCTTCCCGACGCAGGAAGCCGCCCGGGATCTTACCGACCGAGTACAGCTTTTCTTCAAAGCTGACGGTCAGCGGGAAAAAGTCAATTCCTTCCTTTGGCTGATTGCTGGCGGTAGCTGTCGACAGGACGACCGTATCATCGTAACGCACGAGGACCGAACCGCCCGCCTGCTTGGCAATCTCGCCGGTTTCCACTGTGATCACCCGACCACAGAAATCTAAACGAAACACTTGTTTAGCCATTCTTTCACCTCTTATTTTTCTCAATCTATCTTATAATAGCATACTTTAAAAGGGAACACAAAACAAACCTGCATACATTTGCCATGATTTCGACCGGATGCTCTGCGCCCGGCAGAGGAAAGAACATTTTCGCCAAAAGAAAAAGTCCGCCAAGCGGACTTCCCATGACTACTTACGCAGACCCAGGCGCTCGATCAGCGTCTTGTAGCGCTCCAGATCCGTCTTCTTCAGGTATGCCAGCAGGTTTCTGCGGCGGCCGACCATCTTCATCAGACCACGCTGAGAATGATAATCATGCTTGTGCTCCTTGAAGTGCTCCGTCAGACGATTGATGCGTGCCGTCAGCACTGCGATCTGTACTTCCGGAGATCCGGTATCGCCTTCAAAACGCGCATACTCTTTCATGATAGCCTGTTTTTCACTTTTTAACAACATCTGTATTTCCTCCTGTATCCATGTCCTTTCTCACCGAGCGATCGCCCGAGGAATGCCAATCCCCAGTGAAAAAGCAATATGATTATACCATAAGCAGAGGGAAATGCAACCGTTTTTAGAGAAAATCGACCAGGATGTCGTGCAGAAGAAACTTCCCCTGCTCGCTCGTCTTCAGAAAGCCGTCCTCGATCACCAGATCGTTTCCCAGATGTTTCTGCAGCGCTGTTGAAAAGTGATCCTCCAGCCGTTTGTGATATCGCCCGGCAAAACGCTCCAGATCGATGCCCTCCCGCAGGCGCAGGCCCATCATGACGGCCTCAAACATCTGTTCCTCCACCGAGAGCGGCGTCCATTCTTCACAGGGACCCTCTTTCAGATAGCGCTGCAGGGAACAGGTATTGTCGTAACGGCCCTGTGGCCGCTTGCCGCTGGCGCCGCAACCGATGCCATGGAAGTCCTCATAATGCCAGTAGACGAGATTGTGCCGGGATACCGCCTGATTCCTGGCAAAGTTTGCCACTTCATACTGAATGAAGCCCTGTGCGCGCAGATCATCGATCGCCGCTGCGTACATCTGATATTCCAGCTCATCGTCCGCCGCCAAAACACCCATGCGTCCAAACGCAGAATTTTCCTCGATGGTGAGCGAATACAGAGAGATGTGCGTGATCGGCAGCGCCGTCGCCTTCTGCAGATCCGCAAGCCACATGTCGAGGGTCTGCCCCGGCAGCCCGTAGATCAGATCGATCGACAGGTTCCCGATGCCATGTGCGCGGGCCCGTGCGATCGCCGCTTCGATCTGTGCGGCATCGTGTGAACGGTTCATGCGCCGCAACAGGCCTTCCTCAAAGCTCTGCACACCGATGGAAAGACGATTGACCCCATGCCGTGCACAGATGGAAAGAAACGTATCGTCGATGTATTCCGGGTTTGCCTCCAGCGTGAACTCCATTCCCGGCGCATGATGACGGTCAAACAGCGCCAGCAACGCTTCCAGCTGTGCCTCCGTCAGCGCATTCGGTGTTCCGCCCCCGATGTAAAGCGTCGTCAGCGGTGCCTGTATCTTTTCGGCCGCTTCTCTCTCTAACTGCCGCAGCCATTCCCACGCCGTCTCTTCCTGATACATCCAGCGGGCAAAATCGCAGTAGGCACAGATCGAACGGCAAAACGGTACATGAACATATGCGCTCGTGATCATACGGCTCCCCCCCTTTCATACGATTCCCTTCAGATAGGTATAGACATACATGATCACCTTGCGGCTGGTCGGATCCCCGTGAAACAGCTGAAGATAGCTGTTGGGCATGTCCGCCGCATGGATGGCGCTGCGGATGCACTTCTCCACCCGGCTCGATGTGGAGTGGCATCGCCTGGCCGTGATCGAGTAAATGTTCTTCATGACGACCTGCCGGCTGATCGGCAGTGAGATCGCCACGCTGCAGGCCGTCTTCAGATAATGAAATCCGTTGAGATGGCTGGGGATCATCAGCCCCAGCAACAATGCGGTGATCCGCCCCTCCATCTCCTCCTGCTGCCGTCGCAGCGCCGTATCCATGCCCTGCCGGCGATGGATGAGCGCATAGAGCTGGCGGACGTCAAAGGGCTCCAGAAGATAATCGTCGATCGAATAGCGCAGCAGGATCGCCATGTGTGCTTCGTTTAGGGATGAAAAAGAGAGGATCAGATGGATCGAACGATCGCTTCTTAACGTCTGCAGTGCATCCAGCCACTGCCGCCAACGCTGCTCGATCAGGGAAAACTGCACATAGATCACCGCGATCTCCTCTCTTACCAGAAACGCCAGGTCCAGACTGGCACTGGAGCTGAAGCCCTGGATATGAAAGTCCTGTTTCTGATCCTGAAGGGCAATCAAACGAGCAAGCAATTCACAGTGTTCGGTGCAGACAAAAACATTGAGCATGAACCTTTCCGTCCCCCTTTTCAGAGCACTCCGTCCGATTGCCCAACCATGGCCGTATAATAAAAGCGTTTCCCTATCTTTCTGCGTCGATACCAATGCTGAGCGGCCAGCTGTTCCATCGCCTGGCGCGCCGTCTCATAACAGACATCCGCAAAACGCATATAATCCTGGATCGAATAATACTCATCTCTGCCCCGATGAGAGACAAAAAAAGCGATCTGTCTTTGCGAAAGCAATGGATAGCGATGCTGCAGCTGTTCACCGCTCATCCGCAGATGATCACCACAATCACGTTTTAATAATAGCAGACATTCCTTAAAATTCAACTCCAGTTGTGAAAGAAAATGTAAAAACAGATATGTCTGATCCGGCCGTTTCCACCGCTTTGCGGCTGCATCTTCATCCATGAAAAGCGCCGTTTCCCTTAGCGGTGCCGCCGGCAGGACCAGATCCTTCCACAGCTGACACAGAGTGCGGGCGTCCTGTGGCAGCAGCGAAAAACAGAACAAAAGAAGCAGCAGATCCCCTTGCGGCATACGCAGCTGGGAAGCGAGCAGCGGATACGCATCCAGATCGATCGCCTGCAACCGCAAAGAAACGACTTCCATCGTCATGCCTTTCACCCGGGGATAAGAAAGCTGCAGCTGATTCAACAGCGCGAGCAGCTCACAACGGCGCTGCAGCACATACGGTGTCATGCACAGATAACCGCTCTTGCCCAGAAGCGTCTCGTTCAGGCGCCAGTGCATGCGCGCCTCTTCCAGTTCCTTCCACAGCGCTTCTGCACTCAAAGCGCCATAGCATTCACACAGCTGCGGATAGTCCAGATAGCTCTCCCGCAGCAGCTTTGTCACAATTTCCACCCGATCACCCATCTCCAGCATAGCACAGGACGGGGCCGATGCGCATCCCTTCGACAAAAATAGAAAAAAACAGACAGGAAGAAGGTGCATCTGATCGCACATCCTTCCTGTCTGCATACCGATGCAGCAGGGGATCTTATTCGTCATCCATGGAAAGGACGGCCATGAATGCCTCCTGCGGGATCTCCACGCTTCCTACTGACTTCATGCGTTTCTTTCCCTCTTTCTGCTTTTCGAGCAGTTTCTTCTTACGGGAGATGTCACCGCCATAGCACTTGGCCAGCACGTTCTTGCGCAGCGACTTGATGTTGGTGCGGGCGATGATCTTTCCGCCGATGGCGGCCTGCACCGGAATCTCAAACTGATGCTTCGGGATCAGATCCTTGAGCTTCTGCGTCATCTGGTTGCCTCGATGGTACGCAAAATCGCGATGGACGATGATGCTGAGGGCATCCACGATCTCTCCGTTCAGCAGGATATCCATCTTGACGAGGTTGCTCTCCTTATATTCAGAAAGCTCATAGTCCAAAGAGGCATACCCCTTCGTGCAGGATTTCAGACGATCGAAGAAATCGAAGATGATCTCTCCCAGCGGCATCTCATAGAGGATGTTCATCCGATTGTCATCGATGACCTGCATGTCCTGATAGATGCCGCGCTTCTTCTGGCAAAGCTCCATGACCGCACCGACAAAGTCGTTGGGGACCATGATCTGTGCCCGGACATACGGTTCTTCGATGTGATCCGTCTTCTGCGGTTCCGGCAGAAAGGCGGGATTGTCCACCTGGATCATCGTTCCGTCGGTGAGATAGACATGATAGATGACCGAAGGGGAAGTGGCGATCAGATTGATATTGTATTCACGTTCGATGCGCTCCTGGATGACATCCATGTGCAGCAATCCCAGGAAACCGCAGCGAAAGCCAAAACCGAGCGCCTGTGAGGTCTCCGGTTCAAACTGCAGCGAAGCATCGTTGAGCTTGAGCTTCTCCAGCGCATCGCGCAGATCGTTGTATTTGGCATTGTCGATCGGGTACAGGCCGCAGTAGACCATCGGATTCATCCGGCGATAGCCCGGGAGCGCCTGATTGGCAGGAGATGCGGCATTGGTGATCGTATCACCGACATGCACGTCGCTGATGTCCTTGATCGCCGCCGTGATCCAGCCGACCTCTCCGCAGCGAAGCACATCCTTCTTTACCTCTTTCGGATTGCGGATACCGACCTCCAGCACCTCGTACTCCGCATGGCTCGCCATGAAACGGATCCGATCGCCGACCGCAACGCTTCCCTGTTTGATGCTGACAAACGCGATGACACCGCGGTATGGATCGTACAGCGAATCGAACACCAGCGCCTGCAAAGGCGCATGGACATCCCCTTTCGGCGGCGGCACCATGGCGACGATCGCTTCCAGGACATCTCTTACGTTCCGTCCGCTCTTGGCGGAGATCATCGGCGCATTGCTGCAGTCCAGACCGATGATGTCCTCGATCTCCTTTTTGACGACATCCGGCTGTGCGCTGGGCAGATCGATCTTGTTGATGACCGGGACGATCTCCAGGTCATTGTCAAGAGCGAGATAGACATTGGCCAACGTCTGCGCCTCCACGCCCTGTGCCGCATCCACGACCAGGACCGCACCCTCACAGGCTGCCAGCGAACGGGACACCTCATAGCTGAAATCGACATGGCCGGGCGTGTCGATCAGATGAAAGAGATACTCTTCTCCATTCAGGGCGGTATAGGTCAGCTGAACGGCATTCAGCTTGATCGTGATGCCGCGCTCCTGTTCCAGATCCATCGAATCCAGGATCTGTGCCTTCATCTCCCGTTTTTCCACCGTATCGGTCAGTTCGAGGATCCGGTCTGCCAGTGTCGACTTTCCGTGATCGATGTGTGCGATGATGGAAAAATTACGAATATGACTCTGATCCATACACTACCTCCTCAAAATCAGAACAATTATAACAAATGTTTCCACGCTTGCAAAGAAAAAAAAGACAGATACAGGATCTGTCCCTATCTGTCGAAGCGCGTATGCAGCCACTGTTTGCCGACCCCGTTGTAAAAGGAGCGCGCATCGGTGCGTTTCTTTCCTTCCAGCTGGATCTCGTCGACCAGCAGATAGCCGCCTTCGACGGCAATGGCAAAGCCGTCATCGATCAGCCCCGCACAGGTTCCCGCCGACAGATCATGATCCGCTGCCTTTTTGCGTACCTGATACAGCTTGACCTTCTTTCCTTCGTGCAGCACATGCCCGATCGGAAACGGGATCAGGCCACGGGCCTGATCGTAGACCTGAGACAGCGGCCGGCTCAGATCGATCCGTTCTTCCTGCGGTGTGATCGTATAGGCAAAGGTCGCCTGGCTTTCGTCCTGTTCGACAAAGACGGCGCTGCCGTCAAAAAGGGATGGCAACTGTTCGATCAGCAGATCACCACCGGCGACGGCAAGCTTGTCGAACAACGTTCCTGCCGTATCCGTCTCGCAGATCGGCACACGGCACTGTGCCATCACGGCACCGGCATCCATTCGCCGCACCATGCGCATCATGGACATTCCGGTCTCCGCATCCCCATTGATGATCGCCTTGTGCACCGGTGCGCCGCCCCGCAGCTTCGGTAAAAGCGATGCATGCAGATTGACGGCGCCAAAGCGCGGATGCGTCAGTACCTGTTCCGGTACAAACTGCCCATAGGCACAGGTGACGATCAGGTCTGCATCCGCCTCCATGATCTTTGCGTGATCGCTCTTGATGTCCTCCGGCTGAAACAGCGCCAGCCCTTTGGAGAGCGCATACTCCTTGACGGCCGACATCGTCAGCAACTGCTTTCTGCCGCTTTTGCGATCGGGCTGTGTGACGACGAGCACGACGTCGTAATCCGCTTCTGTCAGCCGCTCCAGCATCGTGCGGGCGATCGGCGGGGTCCCCATAAAAATGATCTTTTCTTTCTTCATGTTCTCACTTCCGATTTCTTTCGTTATTATACACTCATACCAGCAGTGCTGTAAAGAAATCTGTAAACGCAAGCGTTCCTGTCGTGACCGCATCGACGATGAACCGGCTCATCGAGAGCGCCAGGGAAGACGCTTTGTTCTCCTCGATCGCATAAAACCCGTTCACCTCTTCTTCCTCCCATGGAACATCCGTATGCAGGCTCTGTTCAAACGCATCGATCCGCTCTTCGACCGGCGCAGCCGGTGTGCTGCGCAGAGAAGACCCGATCAGCACCAGAACGACGATCAACGCCGCATCTGCCAAAAATCGTTTCATCCGCTTTCACCTCACTGGGACAGATAGACGGTGATGCCCTCGGCAAGCACTTCGACAGAATTGCGCACCTCGCTGAAGGTATTGTTGTCCGAGCCGACCTCCACCAGGATCATATGCTCGCTCATCTCCTGATTATAATAAGCTTCCCGCACCATCGTCTTCTTCATTATACCCGGCTGGATCTGTTCGATATTGTCATATAACGTCTGCGAGATCTGCTTCGTCTGTTCGCTGTTCGCGCTCAGTCCGCCGACGACAAACATCATGCGGGCGTAGTCTTTCCCATCGATCGTCACATAGCTGCTCTCTCTGGGCACGGCATCCCGGTGAAAGTCGATGATCAGATCGAACGGTCCGTAGTTGACGAGCACATCGCTGAGGAAATTGGCCGATACCAGGTAGCTGTCATTGTAATTCAGCCCGTTGGCCTTCATATAATCCGCAAAGGAATTGGTTTCCACGACCACCTCGAAGCCGGCTTCCTCCAGCAGTTCGCCCAGCAGCTGCGCACCATCCAGTACGGTCTCCCCGCTGCTGTACGCCTCACTTTGGTGCGTGTCGTAGATGTAGATCCGTTTTCCGTTGCTGACCTTGTCTTCGATCTGCGGTACGCTGACCGGGTGCTGCGAGGTGGAGATCGTCTGTTCGACGACGCTGGATCCCTCTTCCTGCTTTGGCACAGAGAGCACGTTCAGCTGTCCCTTCAGCGAAAAGCTGGTTTCTGCGCTTTCCTGGCGAACGACGAGAAGATCCAGAAAATGGCTGCTCTCGACCAGCTGCCGCATCCCCTCAAAAAATGGGGTATACAGCAAAAACAGGACGAGCGCCAGCAGCTTTGCCAGCAATTTGAAACCAGAGCGCACACGGTCACCTCCATAGGGAGCGTATGCGCCAAGACCCTCTGATATGCCTCAGAGCCGGTCGAAATCCGGATGCAGGGCACGGTTCAATGCGGCGGCCATCACGTCAGCAAGATGCAGCAGTTCCTCATCCATCTCCTTTGGCGTTACCACCAGATCTTTTGTCAGCGTGACGAACGCATCCGCTGCCTGCTCTTCTCCCAGCACTTCTTCCAGCACCGCATAAATGCTGGTGACCGTTGCCACACCGATGGCCAGTACCGGAACGTGCAGAGTCTGCGCATCGATGCGCCGACGGTGGTTACCGATGCCGCTGCCCGGCTGCAGCCCGGTATTGCTGAGCTGGATCACACGGTTGATCCGCTGCAGATGACGGGTAGCCAGAGCATCGATGACGATGACCAGATCCGGTCGGTAACGCTTTGCGACCTGTTCGATGATCACGCTGCTCTCCAGCCCGGTCTGCCCCATCACACCAGGAGCCAGCACCGCAACATTGCGCGTTCCTTTCAGCCAGTCTGTTTCTTTCTGCTCATAAAGGTGTGCCGTCACCAGCAGCTGGGATGCCACCTGCGGACCCAGCGCATCGCTGACGATCTCACGATTGCCCAGCCCGACGACGAGCACGCGTTCGATCGAACCTTCTGCCGCATTCATGAGCAAAGCGAGATGGTCCTGCAGCGCATCGATCAGTTCCGTTCGCTGAAGCCGGTCATGCAGAGAAGCAAATGAGATGCTGATATAATCGCCCGGCGGCTTCTGCAGCGGATTGTCGGCATCCTGCACACAGATGTGGCTGACATGGATCGATCGTCCCTTTTTCTGTGTGTGCACATAGCCCTGCCCGGCCTGTTCCTCTACGATCAGCTCATCGGCAAAATCACTGCGTACCTGCCTTCGTTTCATGTTCATTGCGGATCACCCACGCTTAGTATGGCTTTTTTTTCGCTTATTATTGCTTTTTCAATTCAGGTTTGCTATAATTTACGAGCATTGAGAAGAAAACAGGAGGTGTTCACATGCCACAGATCCAATCACAGAAGAAACGTGTAAAGACAAACAACAAAAGACACTTGGCGGTCGTTTCTCAGAAATCTGCTCTGAAGACATCGATCAAAAAGGTGTTGAGCGCTGTTGAAGCAAACGATAAGGACGCTGCTGTTGCTGCATACAAGGAAGCATGCTCTAAGCTGGACAAGGCGGTTGTCAAAGGTCTGCATCACAAGAACTATGCAAACCGTCAGAAAGCACGTCTGAGCAAGGCTGTAAACAGCATTGCATAAGCTGGCCGGATTCCCGGCTTTTTTTATATGCGATCGAGAAACAAAACGCTCATCTGTCCCTCTACGGAAAGATGAGCGTTGTTTCATTTCTGACCCTGCAGCAGATACAGCTCAAAACCGAGCTTCTTGTCGATGCGGCCGCTTTTGATGCGCTGATCCAGATCGGCCAGCTGTCGCAGCTGTTCCAGCAAGAATGCAGAAGAATACGGCTGACACTGGCGCATGGACATCTGTACGCGGTATGGATGTGCCTGCAGCCGCGACTGGATCCCCTGTTTGCTCATGCCTTCATTCATCAGCGTCCGGACCTGAAAGAGGAAACGAAACTGCGAAGCCAGCGTAGCGATCAGATAGATGGGATCCATCTGCTGGGCATCCAGGTCACGCCATAAGCGAAAAGCATCTCGCGTCCGCTGCTTTAACAAGGCGTCTGCCAGATCGAACACATTATCGTCAAGGGAGCGGACCGTGAGGTCACGGATAACGGCAGAAGTGATGCGGCCCCCGTAGAGTGCCAGCTTTTCGATCTCCTCTTCGATGATCGCCACATCCAGCGGCATCCGCCGAACCAGCAGTGACAGCGCCTGCGCGTCGATCTCGACTGAATGCTCCTTCAACAAGGAGCGGATGACCGCTTCTTTATCCTGTTCGCTGATGCGGGAACAGACGATGCTCTGACAGCTGCGCAGCAGTTCTTTGACCGCTTTTTTGCGCTGATCCAACTTTGCGCAGGAACAGCTCAGGATCAGCGTCGTCGAAGGCAACGGATCACGGACATAGGCTAACAGCGGTTCCAGATCATAGCCGGTCGTATCCTTCGCACAGAGAAAGGTCGCGTTCTGCACATGGACGACCTTGTGCGCCTCAAAGAAAGGGATGCTGCCGGCATCCTCCAGGATCTCTTTCAGCGCCGCCTGCTGTGCATCATATACCGATATCTGATCCAGTGCCACATGGACCTCCTTTGCGATCTGCCGCACTTTCTTGCGCATCGTCGCGCTTTCTTCACCATACAGAATATAGTTCACACACATCACCTGCTTCCTATTATAACAAAATCGCCGCGGGCTGTGGTGACATATTTCAGCAGCTTTGTCGTGCGAATGCGGATCGCCCCGTTTTCTGCCGTCGTCAGCCAAGGGATCCCCTCCTGCTCCAGCGATGCCAGGACCGAGGGAGATGGATGACCGTAACGATTGTCATGACCGACGCTGATCAGGGCAAGCTGCGGCTTCATCGCATGCAGAAAACGCAGAGACGAACTTGTATCACTGCCGTGGTGGCCCAGTTTCAAAATGTCACACGGCAATCCGTCATACGCATCCAGCAGCGCTGCTTCCGCCGCTTTGGAAGCGTCCCCCATGAACAGATAAGCGATCTCGTCATGCCCGAACCAGGAAACGATGCTGTTGTCATTGGCATCGCTGCCCACATGATCTTTGAGCAGGGCATACACGACTGATGGATCGCTCACATCTTCCTTGCTGGTTACGACACAATCGATCTCCACCAGTGCGGAAAGCTCCTCATACCCGCCGCTGTGATCGTAATCTTCATGCGTGAGGATGAGCACATCGATCCGCTCGACCTGCGCATCCTTCAGCACAGGCAGGATCACCTCTTCCGGAATGCTTTTATACAGACTGCCGGCCGCATCGATCATGATCGTTCCCTGATGATGCGGCAGCGTGATCAAAGCACAGTCTCCCTGCCCCACATCCAGGATCATGACCTCAAAAAACGGATCCAGGAAATGTTCGATGCGGCCATAGAACAGCAACACGATCATGCACAGCACCAAAGAGGGACAAGGACGCTTCAGCCAGCGGATGAGCAATGCGCTCCAGCCAATGATCCACAGCACACTGGGCACATAGTGGTAGACGATGGCCTGCGTATACGCGAACAGCTGTTCCAAAACGGCCATCAGCGACAATACCGCTCCCAGGATGCCCGGCACCAGCAACGTCCCCAGCACCAGTACGTATAAGAGCGCATACAGGCGGCGCAGCGGCTGAAACAGCAGGGTCTGCAGCCAGCTGATCTCATGGAAGTAACAAAGCTGGATCAGGATGAGCAGCGGAAGAGAGAAACGCAATCCGCGCATCCGCGAACAGGAGAAGTAGGCCGCCAGACGAAAGACCAGCGGCAACACAAAGGTCAGCTCACTGACCAGATAAGCGCGAAACAGCAGCACCAACATGATCCCACCGCCGATCCGCTCTCCCTCCCGATGAAAGAGGATCGCAGACAGGCGGAAACAGAGGACACGAAACAGCGCATCTGAAAAACCAAACAGCATGCCCATGCCCAGCAAGAAGACAAAGGTCCATCCATCTGCCTGCCAGGCAGGACGCTTGCGCCGCAGACGGCGAGAGAGCATATGCGCCAGCGCAGATAGATGCAGACCGCTGGCACGAAGAAAATAGCTGCCATCCATGGCAGAGACGCCAAACAGCAGTGAGCAGACCAATGCCCGCTGTTCTTCCCTCAGGGTCCCGGCATGACGATACAGCCGGCTCTGTATGCTGCTTCCATCCTCCACGATATAACTGTCCTGGGCATCCATCGCAAAGTATATGCCGCGGCGCGCCATATGGTCATCAAAGCTGAACTGATAAAAATTATGATTTGCGTGCAGCGCTTCCCAGCTTCCCTCCACATAGACGACATCGCCATAACTGACCTCTTCCAGCCCGTAGACGATCACCCGCTGCGCATCGGCACGTGCGATCACATAAGCAGGATGGATCGTCTCGACCTGAACGAACGATGTGGCCGGTAGCGACACCTCCCGGATCATCGGCTGTGCTGTCACCCACAAAAAACAAAGGAGGATCGCCCCACAGCTCAGCCATTGCGTACGGCGAAGCACGAGGGCGATCCCAAGCAGCAGACAACGCTGCCCAAACGAGGGAAATAACAAAAACCCCGCGTAGACCAATGCACAGCTCAGCAGATCGAAACCATCACAGAGTGATCGAATCCTTGATCTTATCATAGAGCTTGTCTCCGATGCCCTTGACGTTCTTGAGTTCCTCCAGTGACGAAAACGGATGTTCTTCCCGATAATCGATGATGCGCTGCGCAATGGCCGGACCGATCCCATCCAGCGTATCCAGTTCTTCCAGCGATGCGCTGTTGATGGAGATCTTTGGCTGTTCGCTCTTTTTCGGAATGACGATCACACTCTCATTCGCTACGATCTGTGACAGACGGATACCGGAAAGATCGGCCTCCTCTCCAGCACCGCCGGCAGCCGCCAGGATCGTTTCGACATCCGCATCCCATGCGACCTCATAAACGCCAGGTGCTGCGACCTCTCCCTTCACTTCGACCGTCTTGACCAGGCGTACAAAATCTTGCGGTGTCCAGGTATTGGCCACAGACGGCAACAGACAAAAGCCAAACAGCACCGCTAACAGACTGCCGATGATTCCCTGTTTCATAGAATCCCCTCCGCTTTGTCTATACGACAGAACGGATCATTCTCCCTAAAGATCTCATATAAAAAAGCCGCATTCCAGCGGCTAGAACGATTCGATACAGGAGAGCAGTTCCTCAAAATGATCGATCCGCGCATCCCAGTGATCGACCTCGCCAAAACCATAAGAAGCATAGATGAACGGGACCTGCGCCAGTTCACAGGCTTCCTGATCCTTGCGTGTATCTCCGACATAGACCGCCCGCTCGATCTGATTGCGCTGCATGACCAGACGGATGTTTTCTCCCTTGACCAGCTGTGTTCGGCCATACATTTCAAAGTCGATGAAATAGCGCCCGATGTCATGAGCGGCGAACATCGCCTGCACATACCCGTCATCTGCATTGGTGACGATCATCAGCGGATGTTCCTGCGCCAGCTGTGCCAGCGTTTCCTCGACCTTCGGATACAGGGTACCGCCATGCCGGGAGAGATATTCATTTTCATAAGCCATGCAGCGTCTGGTGATGTCCAGACGTTCCTGCGCATCCAACTGCGGGAACAGGCGGTCAGCGATCTCTTCGATCTCCAGTCCGGTGATCGAAATGATGTCCTGATGCGTCAGATAATCCTTCCATCCTTTTTCCCGGTACAGGTATTCGTTGTACGCTTCGCTCACGCCTCTGGTCGCATCCCACAGCGTGCCATCCATATCGAAGATCATGCAAATCTTATTCTTGTTCATAGCTTGTCTCCTCTTCGCGAAAAAACAGTCCGATAGACTGTTTTTCTTCTTATTTCAGGTCCAGAATCTTTACATCGTAAGGCTCTTCCACATTGGTGATGTGAACGACCTCATTGACCTTATGATCCATCAGTGCGACCGCCAACGGCGTGATGTTGGAGAGCCGTCCGTTCAGCGGATCTGCCTCGATGGAGCCGACGATCGTATAGGTCTCTTCGCTGCCGTCGCTGAGATCGCGGATCGTCACCGTCGACCCCAGGGTCACCGCTTTTGAAGAAACTGCTTCCTTGTCCCCTTCGATGATCACCGCGTTGGAGATCATGTTCTCCAGTTCACGGATACGTGCCTCTACCTGCGCCTGATGGTCACGGGCCGCATCGTAATCCGCGTTCTCGCTCAGGTCACCCTGTGCGCGCGCTTCCTGCAGCTCAACGATGACCTCTTGGCGAACGACATGGATCAGATTGTCCTGTTCCTTTTTTAATTCATCCAGACCTTCTTTGGTCACATAAAACTTATGTTCATTTTCCTGAGCCATTGTATCACTCCTATTCGCTGGGTATTATACCATGTTTTATATGAAATTCAAACAACAATTTGTCGCTTAGAACACGAGTTGGAGCTCCTCCTGCAGCTGCTGGTGCTGCTCGTAGGTCTCACTGTAATACACCTTCCCCGCTTCTCCGCGGACACCGTTGATGTCAGCGATAAAATAAT
>DWYK01000143.1 GCA_019118705.1 Candidatus Merdibacter merdigallinarum
GTTGAAATCTGCTGCCGTAAATTCGGCCAGGCGCTCATCCTCAAAATTGATGTAGATGATCTGGTTCCATTCAGTCCCCTGTGTCACAAGCTTTCGCGCAATATCGAACAGCAGGGTAGATTTTCCCGCGCGGCGCAGGCCCACCAGCACATAGTTGGCGTTTTTCTCAAACGTATAGCCGCGCAGCGTGATCCGGGCCGCCTGGATGGCTGCGTGCTGATCGAAGATGACGCTTTTCAATAATTCGTGATTCATACCTTCCTCTCTCCCTTCTGGAACCCGCCATTTTAAGTATAGTATACATGAAGCCAATAAATTTGTCGAGTATATAAGATATTTTCTTTGCCAATATGTCTTGTATACATAGCCATACTTCAAGGGTGGTATTCATGGGTGCGGTGAAAACATTGTCTCTGTTTAGATTGCTGCAATATGAATGAAGCACAGAGAATTTCAATGAAACAGAATTTTCCGAAGCTCCGACCTTTGCTTGCTATAGAGCGGTCCAACGGCAACCATCATTGGTTCTGTGAAAAAGCGTGCGACATGGCTACGCGCACAGCCCGCTCAAAAAAAGCCGAGGCGGAGGCTTCCAAACAGGGAACCGACCGCATCGGCTTTTTGGCGTATCATCAAAAAACGGCTATATAACGCAAATATCCGAACCCGGAAAACCGGGTTCGGATAAGGCTGTAATGGTGGAGGATGGGGGACTCTCCCGCGGCCTGCCCAACAGTCCGCAGGACTGTTGGGCCCGCGCTGCGGCGCGGCGGCCTGTTCTCGTCTCCCCATCCTGACCGCCACGCAAAAAGCCCGCCGGGATACGGCGGGCTTTCCTGTGTGTGTTGGTTGGTCTTTATTACTGGCAAATCTTTAGAAGGCACTGGCAAAACTCTTTATTTTATGGTTAGGTCTGCGATCCGCTCCTAAATCGAATATTTAGTTGTACATCAGGCAACACTTCGATCTGTTCGATGATCCTCCTCACCAACTCATCATCATACTGTTCCAACTCCGTCGGCTGCTGCTCGATCGCCTCCAGCACAGCCTGCAGCTCCCGGCTCCTGTCCTGGTCCTGCCGGGCGGCTTGTTCCACCGCATCCACCTGCGCCTGTAAATCCGCCTTTTCCTTTGTCAACGCCTTAAATTTTTCATCATAGATGCTGCTGTCCGCGCTGTGACTGACAAGCAGCAGCAGGTTGGACATGGCCTGATCGATCTCCTGGATGCGGGTGAGGAGCGGTGCCACATCCTGTTTGTCATCGCTGTGCAGGATAATTTTTTCCTCTGCATCCTTCAGTGCCTCTTTTACTTTGTCCCGGCCTGTGAACTGCTCGCGAATGGCGGCCATGATGGCTTGCTGCAGCTGCGGTTCCTTCAGTGTGGGGGAGTTCTTGCAGTATTTCTTGCCGTTCTCCAGACGGTTGATGCACCGCCAGACATATTCCTTGGTGCCGTCGCGCTTGACCCACTGGGTGCGGCGGTACATACAACCGCATTCGCCGCAGATCAACCGTTCCGACAAAGCGAACTTGCTGGTGTATTTCCCACGTTCGGTCTTGGTTTTGCGCTGTGAGACCTTGGGACGGCTGCTCCGGCGGGCCAGTTCCAGCTGTACCTGCCGGAAGATCTCGCGCGGGATGATCGCCGGGTGGTTGTCCGTCACATAATACTGCGTTACTTCGCCGCGGTTCTTTTTGACCTTTTTTGTCAGAAAGTCCGCGGTGAATGTTTTTTGCAGCAGCACATCGCCGGCGTACTTTTCGTTGCGCAGGATGTTCTGGATCGTGGCCTTGGACCAGGTGGTTTTGCCGCTTGGGGAAAGAATGTGCATCTCTTCCAGTTCGGTCTTGAGCTGCGCCGGGGTCTTGCCGGCCAGAAAGCCGTAGAAGATATACTCGATCGTTTTGGCTCCTTCGGGGTCGATCTCTGGCTGGCCATCCGCGCCGCGCCGGTAGCCGATGAAGTGCTTGTACTGGAACGGGCATTTCCCCTCCTTGAACAGGCGGCGTTTACCCATCGTGACGTTCTGGCTCAGCGATTCGCTCTCGGCCTGGGCAAAGGCCGAAAACCAGGTCAGGTAGATCTCACTGCCCAGGTCGCCGGTATTCAGGCCCTCTTTCTCGAACTCAATGACCACACCCAGACTTTTCAGCAGCCGGATATAGCGGATGCTGTCCAGTGTGTTGCGGGAGAAGCGGCTCAGGGACTTGATCAGGATCATGTCGATCTTGTGCTTTTTGCAGGCTTCGATCATCTGCATAAAGCCCGGCCGCGTGGTGTCCTTGATGCCGCTGATCCCGTGGTCGGCAAAAATACCAGCCATCTCCCATTCGGGGTTGTTCTCGATCAGGTTGGTATAATAGGTCACCTGCCCCTCAAAGCTGCTCTCCTGTTCCTCCTGCTCGGTGCTGACGCGGCAGTAGGCGGCGACGCGCAGGCGTTTGCTGCTGCGGCAGGTGAGCTGCGGATCAGCCGCGATTTCCCGAACGGTTTTCTTGGGCGATGATGCATTCGTCATGGTCTACCTTCTTATAGAATTTGCTGATTGGTGAGTTGTATCTGTATGCCGGCTTTGGCTGTCAGCAGTATTTTGGAAACAACGGCTTCAAACACTTCCTGCTTCAGCGGCATATCAGGCTGCCAGGCAAGCAGCCGATTGCGAATCTGCGTTGTCAGCCAGACATGGGAACATTGACTGCGCTGATAGGTTTCGGCAGCGATCCTCTGCGACAGCGCAAGCAACTGTTCTACATCAGGCTGCGGCGCATACAGCGCCCGGTCAAACTCTCGCTGCAAGCAAAATTCCTGCATCGTGATTTGACTCCTGGGTTCTGGCTTCTTCTGAGGCTCCGGCTCATTCGCAGCAGCGGCCAATTTGTTTGTGATCAGTTGAACCAGTTCATCGTCCGATACAGGACGTGTTGTCATGGCACACTGGGGGCAACACCAAATCGTCCCACAATGCCGTTTGTCTGTTTTCCGTGTTAACCGCACACCACATTGGGCGCAGCAAACTTTTGGCCGAATCCAGCGGATGTCCTGATTGGCAAGCTGGCGTGGCCGGTTCCTTTGTCGCCTCTCGTAAGCTTGGTCGAAAAGTCTCTGAGAAAGGATGGCCGGATACGGTGGCTGGCCAACATAACGCGAATCGTCCAAAATACGGGCCACCATGTTTTTGTTCCAATCTGGAACACCCTGGCGATAGGGAACGCCCCGCGCTGTTATCGCCTCTGCGATTTGTACAATGGACATACCTTTTATATAAAGGCGATAGATCTCTAGAACCGTTTCTGCCTCAGCGGGTATACAGCAAACCATGCCTTCCTGTACACCGTATCCAAATGGTTGTTTTCGATTTTTCTCTATCCGCTGTTTCATCGTTTTGCCCACCGTTCCTCAAATTCAAGGCCGTTTACAAGGGTAAAGATAACACCAGAATCCTTGACCACCGCCTTTGTGATAACCGGCCCCAGCAGTGCATTGGTTTTATGGGACAGTTGGATGTCCTGTATAGAGGCAATCAAATCGCGTGTGCGGCAGATTTCTTCTTCCAGATTGTTTTCGCACTGCTGTTGCAGTATCGCGTCTTTTATTTCCGCCAGCTTCTTTTGTATGCCATTGTTTTGGGCAATAAAAAAGGCAGAGTCAACACAGCCAGTCGCCAGCAGGCGACTAAGTGTGTGACTCTGCGAGAGGAGATCGGCCATTTGCAGTTGCAGGCCGGTTCTGCCAGGTGCGGATACTAACAGCCGTTCCTGGATTTGTTCAAGCCTTTCGAAATGGTCTTCCAGAATGCCACAAGAATTTTGTTGCAGCTTTTCGAGCATGACGTAGAAACAGATTACAAGGTCTTTCTCCGCAACGGTGGGAAGCGCGCAGCTTTGTCTGTCTTTCAGATGCCGGGAACAGGCCCAGCATTCCCGACCATTGACCAAGCGGTGATAGAGCGGCGCTCCGCATACAGCGCAGTACAACATACCCGTCCAAGGCGAATCGTGCTTAACAGGATCGTGCCCAAATTGTTGGCCGTGTTGCGCAAGTAAGGTTTGCGCTTTTTCAAATACCTCCTGCCCGATGATGGCCGGATGGCTGCCCGCCATGTAAAACTGTGGCATCTGGCCGCGATTGTCTACCTTTTTATAAGGAAGCGTATCCGTCCGAAAGGATTTACGGAATCGCTGATCTCCTATATACCGCTCATTCGTCAGGATATATCGGATACCGTGTTTGCTCCACTTGCACTCTCCCCGGAGTTTCGGCACGCCGCGCATCTGCATGTCCTCTGCAATTTTCGCTAGATTGGTGCCGCTCAGAAACGC
>DWYK01000144.1 GCA_019118705.1 Candidatus Merdibacter merdigallinarum
TCTGTAACTTTGTATAACTTTCCATAAGTCGTTACATAAGGCTCTTTCGTTTGTTGTAATATAGTTGTAAATCGCTTGATATTTTCTTTTTCAAATCTCTCTAAATGCTGTATTTATGCGGATAATTTGCATTTTAGCACCGTTTTTCAATGAAAAAAAGAGCACTGTGATCAGTGCTCCATGCAGTCGCATACCTTACGGTATGCACGGTGTGCCTTACGCGACATCTTCTTCTGGTTCTTCTGCATGAGATGTGCCATCTCGTCGATCTCTTCTTCATTGGCATACCCGAGATACGCACCCACGACCAGACCGATGCCAAGTGCTACCACACATTTGTTCATCATATCAACTCCTCGCTGTTAGTATGCGAGCGTTGTCCGCAAATATACCACGATTATTCCAGTATGGGCGGTGCGGGGATCTCCAGCTCATCCAATGGTCCAAAGAAACGGCGCAGCTGATCGACCAGTCCGGTGTGACGCACATGATGGTCATTCTTCTGCAGTGCGCTTTCCAGCAGTTCCCGCTCCCCCAGCAGCACCAGACCGCTCTTGGCACGAGTGATCGCCGTATAGAGCAGCCGGCGGTTCAGCATAAACTGATATTCTCTGACGATCGGCAGCACGACGATCGGATATTCATTTCCCTGTGACTTATGGATGGAGATACAGTACGCATGCGTCAGATAAGAAAGCGTCTCCTGTGCATACTCCACGATCTGGTCATCAAAGGCGACGACGATGACCGGTCCCTGTATGCCTTCCTCACCTTCGCTGCTGATCTCGATGATCTCTCCGATATCTCCATTACAGACCGCATCCTCACGCATATTGCGCAGCTGCAGCACTTTATCTCCTTCACGGAAGATACGGACCCCCACCGTGATTTCTCGTTTGAAGGGATCCGGCGGATTCAACAGCGCCTGCAGATCCCGGTTGAGCACATCGATGCCGCATCCGCCCTGATACTTCGGTGCCAGCACCTGGACATCTTTTGCGTCGTATCCTTTTTCCAATGCGCTGGCGACGACCTCCCATACGGCCTTGCGCAGCTGAGCTGGCGTGCAGTCGATGAAGCGGACATCCCGATCGAAGGAAAGGGGCTGCTGTTCGCGGATCGCACTGGCCAAAGCTGCGATCCCGCTACCGTCCGCCTGACGGTAGATCCGCTGCAGCGAATACAACGGAAAGCGTTCGGAAGCGATCAGATCGTAAAGCACCTGTCCGCTGGAAACGCTTGGAAGCTGATCATAATCACCGATCACCATCAGCTTGGCATTGGCGGGAAGTCCCCGCAGCAGCTGAGCAAACAGGCGATTGTCCACCATGGAAAACTCATCGACGATCAGGACATCACAGTGCAGCGGATCCTTCTCATCGACCAGAAACGTGTTTGTCTCCAGATCCCATTTCAGCAGCGAATGGATCGTAGAGGCCGGATAAGAGCTCAGCTCGCTCAACCGTTTGGCCGCACGGCCGGTCGGTGCTGCCAGCAGGATCTCATCTGACGGATACAGGCGCTGATACAGCTGCAGGATCCCGCGGATCGTCGTCGTCTTTCCGGTGCCCGGCCCTCCGTTGAGGATCAGAAATGAATGGGCAAAAAAGCCGGTGATCGCATCGATCTGGCGCTCATCATATGTGATGTTGAACTCCTGTTCGATCGAACGGATCCCCGCCAGCAGCTCTTCCTCTCCGGGGTGGGAGCGTTCCTCGCTCAGCTGACGGAGCTTTTGGGCGATCGTCACCTCGGCCGTATACTGACGCTCATCATATACACATTCGTCCCACTCGACGACTGCGTGCGCGGCACACAGCTTCGCCAGTAGCACTTCCGCATCAATCTCCGGTGAGAGCCGCTGTGCGGCCAAAGACAAAAACGATTCCTTCGGAAGGCAGGTCGATCCGCTCTGAAAACAGCTCTGCCGCAACAGATTCAACAGCTGTGCCTGCAGATGGCGTTCCTCCTGCATCTCAACCCCCAGACAGGCCGCCAGCTGTTCACTGGCGCGCAGAGAAAACCCGTCGATCTCAAAGAAGGGACGGTACGGATCTTCCTTCAGTTCTTCCAGAAAATCATCCCCGTAGACATCCTCCAGACGGGCGATCTGACGTGTATTCAGTCCACTGGCAGAAAGCCGTGCATAGGCATCATCAAAAACGGCGGTCGCACGCAGTCCCTGCAGGATCGCCTGTTTTTTCTTTTCATTCATGCCCGGCACCTGATCGAGTACCTGCGCATCACTGCGAATGGCATCGATGACGTCGCGCCCCAGCGTATCCACGATGCGCTGCGCCGTCGTCTTTCCGATTCCGGAAAAATGCGCACTGCTCAGAAAGCGCACGAGCATGTCTTCATCATCCGTCAGGATGCGTTCACAGCTGCGGATCTGCAGCTGCATGCCATATTTGGGATGCTGAACATACACACCCTGCAAGCGATAGATCGCATCACGCTCCAGCTGTTTGATGTGACCGACACCGATCAAAGAGGCATGTGATGCGTCCATTCGCTCAAAGCGTGCGACCACATAATGATTGGACGGATTCTGAAAGAGAAGAAACGTACATTTTGCCTTGATCTCTGTCAGCTGTTCTTCCATGGCTTCGCCCCTTTTCGCTTCTCCCAATGCAAAGCAGCCTGCCGACGGATCTTTTCCGAGATGTCCTCTCCGCCTGCAAACACATGTTCGATCACACCGCCGCCCAGGCATTCCTCTCCCTGATAGAAGACTGCTTCCTGGCCGCATGTAACGGCCGATACCCGTTGCGGATAAGCCACGTAAGCCGTCGTCTCATCCAGGAAGCGAAGCGTGACCGCATGATCCTGCTGGCGGTAGCGAAACTTCGCCGTACAGGAGAGCTCATTCTGCGGACGATGATCCGGAAACCACTGAACGCCACTGACGATGCAGGCATCGCTGAACAGCCATTCTCCTTCATCACCATTGCACACATAAAGAACATTCTGTTCGACATCCTTACCGACGACGAACCAGGGGCCCATGTTCCCGCCGATGCCCAGTCCTTTGCGCTGCCCGATCGTGTAATACAGCACGCCCACATGACGGCCAACGACCTCACCCGTTGCGATATTGACGATGTCTCCGTCCTTGCTTGGCAGATAATTCTGCAGAAACTGGCGAAAATTCCGTTCTCCGATGAAACAGATCCCGGTCGAATCCTTTTTGGATGACACCGAATCCAGCTGCAGACGCTCTGCGATTGTCCGTACTTCGCTCTTTTGCAGATTCCCGATCGGAAACAGGGTATGGGCCAGTGCTTCCTTTGGCATCTGACAGAGAAAATAGGTCTGATCCTTATTCGCATCCGCTCCGCGCAACAGCCGCGGATAATCACCGCTCGTATCCACCTGTGCATAATGACCGGTAGCGACCGTATCAAAGCCCATCTGTCTGGCATAATTGAAAAACGCTTTGAATTTGATATGCTTGTTGCACAGGATGTCCGGATTAGGTGTACGTCCCCGACGATATTCTTCCAGAAATACAGAAAAGACGTCATCCCAGTATTCTTTGACAAAATCCACCCGAAGGAGCTCGAGCCCCAGCTGATCTGCTACCTTTTTGGCATCCGCATAGTCCTGTTCCTGCGGACAGACATCATCCTGGATGGTCGGATTTCCCAATATATCATTGTTCGCAAAGGAATCCCAGTTCCGCATGAAAGCGCAGGTCACATCCATTCCCTGTTCTTTCAGGCGATACGCCGCCACTGCAGAATCCACTCCGCCGGATAATCCCAATAAGATCTTCATCGTAAGCACCTCTCCTTCCCAAACGAGGACATTATACATGAAAAGCAGAAAAAAAGCGATCAAAAGATGACCGCTGGAAATGAAAGGGACCGGCAACGTGCTGTCTTCGCAGGGGCAGGCCCAACTATTGTCGCCGCTGGAGT
>DWYK01000145.1 GCA_019118705.1 Candidatus Merdibacter merdigallinarum
TTGCATTCGTTCTTTGTTGGGTCTTGGTATAGCTTTCCCTTGACCTTTGGAGTATGCTTGCTTTGCAAGCAAAAACAACGCAGGCATGACAGAAAGGAGAGACTATGGAAACCAAAGGCCTGACCTGCAAAATCCCGCTGGATTTACATAATCGAATCAGTGAGGAGATCAAGCAGAACGAAAGCACGATGAGCAAATTCATCGAACAGATCATTTTGGAGCATTATGCGAAAGGAGTCATAAACATGGGCAAAACACGGACAATGGCCTTCCAGGTCAGCGAGGAACTCTTCCAGCAGATCAAGGACTACCTGGCACGCTACGAACAGACCTACCACCGCAGGCTCAGCCAGAAGGAGTTCGTCATCAGCCTGATCGAGCAGGCGCTCGCAGAAGCAGATGAAGAATTTGAGGCCGCGGAAGCGGCTGCAGCCGAGGATCTGGCGGACGAAGCCGAAGATATGGACCAGGAGGACGAGGCGACCAGTGATGTCGAATCGGACGAGGATGCGGAACCGGATGATGCGCCGGAAGGCGATGCGGTTCTGGCGGACTGCACGTAAGATGCGGGACAGGACAACCCTGCATTCGATGCAGATGCCGAGAGAGCGGTATGACCGCAACGGTGATGAGATCAAACCGGGAATGCACCTCGTGACGGCGGATGGTAGCAGAATGTACGTCATCTGCCTTCCCAGCCTGTACATCGTCGCAGACCACGGCACCAGGGAAGCCAACCTGGCCTACGCCGCCAAGTGCATCCGAACCGGCCAGGGTGAGTTCTATCCAATGGACTTCCTGATCCTGAACAGCTGGGAGATCAAAAAGTGACCCATGGTCCGCAGCCTGCGGGCCATTTCCTTTGAAGGGGAGATGGTTATGAAACTTGACATTACCGCCATCCGGCCGGCAGAGATCCCGTTTGCCTTTGACCAGGACGGGCAGTTGGACAGCCGTTCCGGCTGTATCGGCCATCTGCAGGGGGACTTCGGCTCGGGCCGGGAATTCTACCCCGAATGGGTAGACCACCAGGCACAGTTCAGGACCCATGACTTTGGCGTGGAACTCAACAAGGTGGTTCACGCTCTGCGGGCCAAAGGCGGCTGCGGCCTTTTGGCGGATCGGCACCGCATGGCCGAGTTCTGCGCCCGCCACCCGGAAACGGCGCTGGGGACCGGCTACGCGGCCGTGTACGGCGTCAAACTCAAGACAGTGAGCCGCACCTACCTGCTGCGCTGTGACCCGCGTAAGGGCGAAACCAACTTCTGCCTCTATGCCTACGAGACGCCGCTGCTGGCACACTGTGTCGAGCAGCTTGTCCGGCAGCGGCCTGCGCCTGCCGGCACCCGCTTCCGTGAGGAAGCGCGGTAACAAGACCGAACTATAAGTTTAGACGCCTGTAATGCTTGCCACATAGATGGCAGGCGATGCGGGCCTTTTTGTTTGGGAGGGATGCTGAAAGACCATTCGTTTTATTGACATGTTTGCCGGCATCGGCGGCTTCCGCGAGGGGCTGACCCGTGCCGGCGGTTTCACCTGCGTGGGACACTGCGAGTGCGACAAATACGCCGAGCGCAGTTACCGTGCGCTGTTCGATTGCAAAGGAGAGTGGTACATCGAAGATGCCAGAAATGCCGACCCCGCAACCATGCCCGACTTCGACCTGCTCTGCGGCGGATTTCCCTGCCAGGCTTTCAGCCTTGCTGGACGCCGCCAGGGATTCGGAGACCCCCGTGGCACCCTCTTCTTTGAACTTGCCCGCCTGGCTGAAGCCCGGCACCCTCGCTATCTGCTCTTTGAGAACGTACCCGGCCTGCTGTCTCATGACGGCGGACGGACGTTTGCGGCGATCCTCGATTCGCTGGACCGACTGGGGTATGGCGTGGAATGGCAGGTGCTCAACAGCAAAGATTTTGGCGTTCCCCAATCCCGACGCCGCGTGTACATTGTCGGATATCTTGATGACCGATGTAGAGGAAAAATACTTCCTTTCACCGAAACAGCAGGAACTTCTCTTGCACAAATCCAACCAGGAACGCAAGGGGAGCGGATCTATTCCCCCACAGGTGTAAGCTGTACGCTTTCGGCTTTGGCTGGAGGTTTCGGCGGGCGGACCGGCTTGTATGCTGTAGGGCTGCCCATCAAAGAAGCGACCCGGAAAGGCTACAAGATAGCCTATCCCGGGGACAGTATCGACATCAGCTACTACAGCACCAACACCCGCCGCGGCCGGGTGGGGCATAAAATTGCCCACACGCTTACAACCAGCAGCACACAGGGGACACTATGTTTCATCGATATGAACCGTGATCCTGAAACCACAGAGATCGCCCGCTGCCTGACCGCCAAGCAGAACGGTGGCATCCACAACCACAGGCGGGAAGCCTCCGGTGTGCTGTTCGCCGGCCGAATTCGCCGCCTGACCCCGCGGGAATGCCTGCGGCTGCAGGGCTGGCAGGATGACCGCATCGATAAGGTGTTGGCTATTCAAAGTGACAACCAGATATACAGACAGGCCGGCAACGGCGTGACGGTCACTGTGGTGGAAGCCATCGGCCGCAGACTGGCGGCGGTGGATGACGCCTTACAGAAAAGCAGCGGATGTTGCTCATCCACCGAGCCTGCTCCAACGCGGCCCAATCTATGATTTTGTCGCTCCTGGACAGAAAATCCACAGACCATTCGTTGGATTTGCTGAATAGCTATCCGACAGCGGTTGTGGCATTGTTGGTGTCAGGCCAAAAGGCCTAAATCAAACCAGGAGGTATAAAGTTATGGATCAAGAAAGAGCAAGAGAGCTGCAAGGGAAGCTCGTGCAGCAGGCAGCGGCATCGCTGGTGCTTACGGGCAGCGGCGAGGACGTGGACGCCTACGAGCAGGTCGTTGCGCTGATCGGCAAGGCTTGGGACCTTCCGATGTCGGGAACAGCCAAACAGCTGGCCCTGATCGAGCAGGAGCGCGAGACCATGCAGCAGATCGAGCGTGGGGCAAAAGCGGAACACATCGCACCGATCCAGGATGTCCTCAAAGGATGGTCGGGGCTGGAAAGCGTGGAGGTGATCGAAGATCTCTTCGAGACCGCAACGCTGCTGGACGACCACGCAGGCCGGAAAGCTCTGTTCAATATGGCGATGACACTGGTGGGAAGCCAGAGTCTGCTGGATTGGATCGAGAAAACGGATGAGGAAAGGATGCTGCCGGAGTGGTCCGAGCCGCCCGCAAAGGTGGCAGAAGGCGACTAAGGCGCAAGCACCACTGAAATGACAACTACACAGGATCAGGCATAAAGCACGATCCGGCCCCAACGCATAGCCGACATAGGGCAATGTGTTGGGGCTTTTTCTGTTGAAGGAGGCGATTATCAGTGAGAACACGAAAGAAAAGGCATGGCGGCGTGTTTGCCGTGAAGTGTAGGGGTGAGCCCGTTGCCCCTTGACTTCCGCGACCAGAAATTTGGCTGCGAGATCGAGATGACCGGCATCACCCGGCAGCAGGCCGCTGAGGCGGTGGCTGCGCTGTTTGGTACAATGGCGCGCCAGACGCATGAATCCCGTATCTACGACCCCTGGGAGACGATAGATAACGAGGGTAAAAAGTGGCGCTTTGTTTTTGACGGCAGTATCCAGGCAACGCAGCGCGTTGGCCGGCGGCAGGAACCGGCCCGCGATTCGGCCTATAAGGTAGAACTGAACTCGCCGGTGCTGGAATATGCCGAGATGGGCAAATTGCAGGAGGTCGTGCGGGCACTGCGCCATGCCGGGGCAGTGGCCAACCCAAGCTGCGGGCTGCACGTCCATGTGGATGCGGCGAATCATACGCCGCGAAGCCTGCGCAACCTGCTATCCATCATGTACTCCAAAGAGGACCTGATCCTG
>DWYK01000013.1 GCA_019118705.1 Candidatus Merdibacter merdigallinarum
CGCACCTGGTTCTACCGAAACCACGGCTGCGCGGGCGAAACGCCACCACTATCGCAGTCTGTGGAGCCGGACACCGCATCGGCACCACAACACAGGCCATGCAGTTATGCCTGTATGTCAAGGCCATGGGCTATAAAGCTGCCGTCATCGAGATGTCCGTAAGCAGTCTGACCCCCTACACGCAAATCAGCGATGAAGTGGTGCTGTTTGATGAAAAGCACTTCCGCATTGAGGGGACCGACATCTACAACGATAAAACCTGTATCCTTGCCACCAAAACCAAATATGATTATCTGATTCTGGACTATGGTGCTTTTGGAGAACTGAGTGAAGTAGCCGACTACCTGCGAAACGATATTCTGGTGGCCGTCTGTGGTGCCAAGCCCTCGGAGGTCGATCTGGTGAGTGACATTCTCCGGGTTGACAACGGCACAATCCACTATGTTTTTTCTTTTGTACCGCAAAGAGACCGCGACGATATCCTCAAATCCATGTCTCCCTTTGATGTGCGCACCTACTTTGCAGGGTGGACGCCTGATTACTTCCTGTATTCCGGCAACGATGAACTGTACGGGTACATCACCGGGCAGCTCAAGGCCAAAGAAACAGTACAGAAAAAAGGCGGCCTCAAATGGCCATTTGGGAGGAAAAGAAAATGAAAAAGAAAACCGTCCCTACCAGACATGCCATCCTGATGGCGGGCATCCAGGAAGAAAAGCGTCAGGCACAGCTTAAAGAAGCATACGGCATCACGGAAGAAGTAACGGTCGTGGAGAAAAAATCACGCACCGCCCAGCTGCTCCGGGTATTGGTCAATGCCATATTTGTGATGATGCGCTGCGTCGCTCTGGTCGTGCTGATTGTCCTGGCGATCATCGGTGTGGCCACGCTGATCTATCCCAATATGAGAGCCGCTGGTCTGGAAACCTGGCTGGAAATCGAAACCCAGCTGGCCGAATATCTTTGCAAATAGAGCGCCAAAAAGAATCGGCATATCGCAGTAAATCGGTTGTGCCTAACAGGCACAACTGCAAAATAAGACAAAGAAATGCGAGGTAAAAGATTATGACTATCCCCATGCCCAAAAAAGAGTACATCTCCATCCAAATGACCCCCGAGCACCGCAATCGGTACAACATTCTCACCGGCGCACTGCTGGAGCGCCAGCAGTCTGATCGAAGCTATCTGGCTGCATGCTATCTTTTGTCCGCTGACGAAGATATCTTCGATATCTCTAAACCGTACGTGTCGTTTGATGGTATCGACTTTGCGGCCATTCGTATGCGCGTCAAAAAGCGCTTTGGTACTTACAACGAATACACCGCCATTGAAGTAGGTTATAGTCTTTTCACCTGGTGTAACTGCAAAGTGAATCCACACGAGATGGCACAGAGTGGGCCGTTCTGGCTCCCGTTGATCTGCAACGCTCTGCTCATTCAGGGCAATGCCGCCAATGTTGGGGAGTGAGCGCCATGAAAAACTTGTACTTCTCCCTTTTGCCTGATGCCGAAAAGGCAAAGTGCAAGACAGAAAAACAATGGTTTAAGTTGGGCTTTGTTCCCGTATCTCAGGATGCGGGAACCATCATGTATTCCAATCGTTTCTGTACTGGAAAATACAGATACTTGACCTCCGAAGAAGTTCGCAAGGCTACCAACGAGGAAATGACCCCCTACCACGAGGAGCAGCGGCGCAAGCGCCGCTCCCGCTATCTTCAAGCGAAGAAAGAACGGGAGCAAGCAATCCGCTACGGAGAGCTGCTGTCCCTGTGTGACCAGCAGCGGCAACTTGATGAAGAAAACTACCGAGGGACCATCCCTACCCTTACGGTGTCCATTGACATTGAAACAACGGGCCTGGATTTTAACCAGGATGAAATACTTCAAGTTTCGATTCTGGATATTGACACCGGGGAAGTTTTGCTGGACAGCTATGTGAAACCGTACTTCACAGAAGATTGGCCAGAAGCGCGGCGAGTAAACCACATCACAAAAGAAATGGTTTGCAATGCTCCCTATATTTACGAGCTTTTGCCCCGATTAAATCAGGTGTTGGCGCAGGTAAAAACCATTGTCGGCTACAACTTCACAGGGTTTGACAATGGTTTCTTGACCCGCTACGGAGCCAGTTTCAACGATGAAACCATCGTTGAGGATCTGAGCAATATCTTCGCCGCCATCTACGGGGAGTTCTCACCGAAGCATGGCGATTTCAAGTTCAAAAACCTTTCGACCTGCGCCGACTATTTCGGATACGATTGGAGCGAAGAAACTGCCCACAACAGTCTGGCAGATTGTCGAGCCACAGCGTTTTGCTATCAAATGGCGCTGGAAGAAAAGTACCAGGCACTTTATCAAGAGAACATCCACAAGCGCGACTGCGGATTTTTCGACGAGAGCTATGATGCGTGTGGTGATTACAATGGCTGAGTTTTGCTTGGATTGTTTTAACAGAATGAACGGCACCCACTACAAAGAAAAACAAGTCTGGCTGGAAGAATACCTTTGTGAAGGCTGCGCCGAATGGAAACCCTGCGTAATGCAGCTGTACCCCAAACCGATCATTTGTAGAATCGTGGATTTTGCAAGAAACAACACAAAAAGAGACGGAAAGTGAGGAAAAACAAAATGAACATTATTGCTGTAGCAAACCAAAAGGGTGGCGTGGGCAAAACCACCACCGTCGTGAACCTTGGCGCGGCTCTGGCCCGCAAAGGTAAATCTGTTCTCTGTATTGACTTTGACCCCCAGGCGAATCTCACCAACTATGTGGCCGGGTGCGAACCCAGGGAAAACTCCATCGCCAGCGTGATGCGTGCAGCAGTATTGTTCCAACCTGCTGACATCCGCGAAACCATTTATCATTCCGAGAGATTCGGGTTCGACTTCATCCCCTCGGACCTGCGGCTCAGCGAAGCGGACATTTACCTTGCTACGGCAATGAGCCGCGAAACCGTGCTGCGGCGCGTGCTGGAGCCGGTGCGTCAGGCGTATGACTACATCCTGATCGACTGCAACCCCAGCCTGGGGCTGCTGCTCACCAATGTGCTGGTTGCCAGCAACCAGGTCATCATCCCGGTGCAGACACAATACTTTGCCACCCAGGGGTTGTCATCGTTGGAGGGCGTCATCGGCAATGTGCGCATGACGCTGAACGCTGACCTGACTACCGTGAACATCCTGCTCACATTCAAGGACAAAACCAGCGTGGCCACCGCTGTAACCGAGACGCTGCGCGAGCAGTACCCGCAGTCCGTTTTTTCCATTGAAATCACCAGAAAGCAGGAAGCCGTCAACAGTTCCATGATGGGCAAACCTGCCGGTGGTGACACGGGGGCAGAATACCGCGCCCTGGCTGACGAACTGATTGCGAGAGAGGGGTAAGTACCATGAGCAAGAACTTTGATTTTAAGGGTCGTTTGGCCGGAAACAATTTCGGGCAGCAAATGAACACCCAGGCAGCCTCCGTTGTCAGCACGCTGGCGGGCCGGACCGCCAAAGATTCCGGCTGGACAAAGAAATTCCAGGTATTGGATATTCCCCTCACCAAACTGCATGAGTACCCGGAGCAAAAAGTATTCAGCATGGACGAAGCCGAGCTGGAACAACTGACCGAAAATGTGCGGTCCTCCGGCATCCTCCAGCCCCTGATCGTCAGGGCACACCCGACAATTCCAGGCGATTTTGAAATCATCGCCGGTCACCGGCGCAGAGAGGCCGCACGGCGGGCCGGGATGGAAACCGTACCGTGCCAGGTGTACATGGGCATGACCGACGCCGAGGCCAAAACCGTCTTTTATGCCACCAACATGGGACAGCGCAGCGAGCTGCTGCCCTCTGAGCGGGCTGCCGGGTACAAGGCGCTGGCCGAAGTGCTGCGCCTGGAAGGCAACGGCGCGGTCAACGAAGTTGCCAAGATCGGCTCCGAAGGCAAACGGACAGTCTACCGCTATATGCGCCTTGTAAATCTGGAAAAGCCGCTATTGGATAAGGTGGATAAAAAGGAAAT
>DWYK01000014.1 GCA_019118705.1 Candidatus Merdibacter merdigallinarum
TTTCGCATATTTTCTACACCCCCCCAAGCTGAGCAGACGGTCTTTTTCCGGTTTTTCTGCTGTTCTCTTCTGTGAAGAGCGCCCTTCGATTCATACGATTTCGCTCCACCCATTTCAACAAAAAAGAGACGCCTCTTCTTGAAGAAACATCTCTTCACATTCTCAATGAAACCAGCAGTCTGTTTCGTTCATCGCTTCCAGCGCAGATAGCGCGTCGTGGAAAGGAAGCTGCCCAGCATGCCGATCACGACACCGGCAGCGATCAGCCCCAGGCAGACGAACAGCGTAAACGGCCAGACAGGCTGCAAGGAAAACAGGTCGGTAAACAGGCGACCGCCGATCATATCATAAAACCACGCATAACCTATCACGGTCAGGATGCAGGGAATGATCGCACCGACCAGACCGATCAGTACACCTTCCATCATGAACGGCACCTTGATGAAGTGATTGCTGGCGCCGACGTTGCGCATGATCGCGATCTCTTCGCTGCGGGCGTAGATCGTCGTCTTGATCGTATTGGAGATCAGGTAGCCGGTCAGCAAGAACAGCAGGATGACGAAGATCATCCCGCCCTGACGGACCGTATTCAGCAAGCTGATCAGCGAAGATACGCTCGTACCCCCGTATACCGCATCACTGACAAAGGACAGCTCTGTGATCATCTGCGTGGTCTCCTCGATCCGATCCGGATCCTCCACCGTGATGAAGAACGCATTGCTCAGAGGGTTCTCTTCTCCCCGATACATGGCAAAGGCCTCGCCCTTCTCACGGATCATCAGCTCCAGTTCCTCATCCTTGTCGGAGAGCGTCGCCACCGCGACATTGTCGATCCCCTTCAGGGTCTCTCCTGCCTCACGGATCTCCTCTTCACTGTCCACATCGGCGTTCAGCACGACATGGATCTGCAGGCCGCTTTCGATGTTTCCCGCAAACAGGGAGACGTTACCGGCCAGCACCAGAAAGAGCGCCAGCAGCGTCAGCGTCACACTGACCGCCGTCGCCGCAGAAAGCGACATCGCCAGATGACGGACAAAACTGCGGGCAGCCTGTCGAAGATGATACGGGATCATCCGAAGCTCCTTAATCATACTTCAGATAACCGCCTTTCATCATATCCGCTACGATATAGCCTTCCTCCAGGGAAATCGTTCGTTTCTTAAAATCATTGACCAGTGTGCTGTCATGCGTCACCATGACCACCGTCGTCTGCTCGACCGTATTGATCTTCTCCAGCAGTTCCATGATCTCCTTGGACATCTCCGGATCCAGGTTTCCGGTCGGCTCATCCGCGATGAGCACCTTCGGGTGATTGGCGATCGCACGGCCGATCGTCGCACGCTGCTGCTGCCCGCCGGAGAGCTGGTTCGGGAACGCCCGCGCCTTATCGCTGAGCGATACCAGCTCCAGCACTTCCCGTACCCGACGGCGGATGTCCCGCTTATCCATCCCGATCACCTCCAGGGCAAACGAGATGTTTTCAAAGATCGTCAGCGCCGGCAACAGGCGAAAATCCTGAAAGACGACACCGATGTTGCGCCGGTAATACGGCACCTTGCTGTGCTTGAGCTTGCCGACGTTCACGTCGTTGACGATCACATCGCCCTCATCCGGGATCTCTTCGCCATCCAGCAGTTTGATCAATGTGGATTTTCCCGACCCCGTCGGACCGATGATGTAGACGAACTCCCCGTCCTCGATCGTCAGATTGATGTTACGCAGCGCATGCACGCCGTTTTTATATGACTTTGATACATTTTCCAACTGAATCATTGTCTGCTCCTTCCTAGCCGATCAGCGTCTCCGGACGCTCACGGCAAGGGGTGCTTCCCTTGGAGTCACAGCCGGTCGCCGGTGAGCTCCATCCGCAGCCCCACGCAAAGTCCGCAGTGCGGGCAAACTGAGAAGCCGCCTCACTGACGGACATGCTGCCCAGGTTGATGATCTCGATATGGCAGTGCGGTCCGCTGGAGTTGCCCGCATTTCCGGTCAGTCCCAGCAGTTGTCCCTGCGATACCGACTGTCCGGCAGAAACGGTCATGCCGTTTTGCGACATATGGGAGAAGGAGACGAAGTAGGTCGTTCCTCCGACATTGACCAGCATGGCGATGTTGTTGCCGGCACCGGCCGGATAACCGCTCCAGTTGCCCAGATAGCCGCTGTTGCTCGGCACCGGGTTGGCCGTCCAGACGATGAGCCCGTCTGCCGGCGCATAGATCGGCGTACCGATCGGCACCGCACGGTCGACGCCCAGATGCACACCGCCGCCCGGGTAATACCAGGTACCGGCGGAAGTCGGTCCGCTGACCGGGTTCAACCAGCCGTCGCTGCTGGACGGCGTGTAATCACCGATCGTATCCATCGAGACCAGATTGCTGCTGACCGTGGAGAGATCCACCTGCGCGCTGCGCATCTGCGACTGCAGCTCCGCCTCCTGCTGATGATACATCGTGATCATCTGCTCGCTGCTCTCCCGCAGTTCTTCGGCCTGCTGTTTTTCTTCCTCCAGAGCGGCCCGCTGATCGATCGCATCCTGTTCCAGGCGCTGCTGTTCGCTCTTCTGCTGATCCAGCGCCGCCTTTTCTTCCGCCAGGGAACTGATCTGCTGTTCATCGCTTTCCGTGATGCGCTGCAGACCTTCCATCGTCCGCATCATCTCCTGCAGATCCTTCGATCCCATGATCATGTCGATGTACATGTTCGTTCCGATCGTCGCCTGCTCACTGACCATGCGCTCCTTGATCTGCGCATCCCACTGAGCGATCTCTTCCTCTTTGGCGGCGATATCCTCTTCCAGCTGCGCAATGTTGGACTGGATCTCGGCGATCGCCGTATTTTTTTCATCGATGCGTGCATTGACCTCTTCGATCAGCGTCTGCTGCTGCACCACCAGCGATTCCAGGTCATCCAGACTGTCCTGCAGATCGTTGATGTCGTTTTGGAATGCATCGATCTGTTCCTGCAGATCTGACTGCTGCTGCTGATAATATTCCTTAAATGCATTGCAGGCCGCACTGTCCTGTGAGGATTCCTGTACGCCCGAACATTTGGCGACCCAGGCTGCCTCATCCGAAAAATCGTACGCCTGCAGCGAGATCGTCGAAGGCACCATCGAAAGGATCATCGCCCCCGCACACAAAAATGCCGTTCCTCTTCTTATCTTCATCGCTTCCACCTCAGATACTTCCCTACTGCTAACGAGCTGCCGATCATGCCGACAGCCATGCCGATCAACAGGATCAGCACACCGACCAGCACCGCAAACGGCCAGACATCCACCATGACGAACATGGAGGACAGAAATATGCCGCCCAGCGCTTCATAGACTAGATAATAACCACCGCAGACCAATACGATCGGCACGAGCGCTCCCAGGATCCCGATGTACATCCCCTCGATGATGAAAGGCATGCGGATGTACCAGTTGCTGGCACCGACATTGCGCATGATGGCAATTTCTTCCTGTCTCGTCTGGATCGTTATCTTGATCGTATTCTTGATGAGCAATACCGCCAGCAGACCCAGGAACACGACAAAGATGCCGCCGCCCAGGCGCAGGCCTTCAAAGATATCCACCATGACCGTGATACCGTCTCCGCCATAGCTGGCGCTGACGATCCCGTCCATGTTCTCCAGCGTCGTGCACAGCGATTCGATCTGCTGTGGATCATCCAGCTCGATGAGGAACACATCATAGAGCGGATTGCGGTCTTCTCCCTCATAATAGCTGAACATTTCGCCGTTTTGTTCGATCAGCTGCTGCAGCTCCGCTTCCTTGCTGGAGAAGGTACAGCTTCTGACGCCATCCAGCGCCTCGATCTGCGTGCGCAGCGCTTCCCGCTGTTCTTCTTCCCCGACCCCGGGGCTGATCGTCGCCTGTATCTGAAAATCCTGTTCGATATTGTTCGTAAAGCTGTTGATGTTTCCGGCTATCAGCACCAGAAGTCCGACGATCAGCAACGTCACCGTGACGGCCGTCGCTGAAGAAAACGTCAGCGAGACATGGCGGATGATGCTCTTCCATGCCGTCGCAAAATGACCCGGCAGACTGCGAAAGAACTGGTTCATGCAGCGAAACACCTTCCTTTCTGTCGTATGTAAGCTTTTTCGTATCTATAAATCGTTTCCATTATAGCATAGTTTTCCATGGGAAACGGTGAAATCGATATGAAATTTTTAACTATTCCCGCACCCCCTCGGCGTTCTCCCGTTTTTCTTTGCGGCGTCCGAAGAAAACACAGGCACACCGTCCTGCCTGCGTTTCACCGATGATTCCTTTTCTGTGCACACTTTCCGCAAATCACAGATTTCTACCGTCGCCTTTTCCTTCTGAACTTAACGGTTGACCTTCTCATTGAACAAAACGACGCAGGATGCCGCCAGCAGAAACAAAATGATCGCACGGATGACATTGACGACCATGATCCGCATGTCCATTTTTACTGATATAGATTCTTCCCACAGAATACATCTGTTTTGCCTTCGATCAGCTCCTTAGCGCATACTCCCCCTGATTGCACATGCACGCACGGATCATCCGGATGCGCTGATCCATGGACAGCTGGGATTCCACAGGAAGCGAACGGACCTGTTCTTCCTTCACTTCCCCATCGAAGTACATATCCGCCCCAAGCTCACTAAACAGGTCGATCAGCCGATCCGTTGATGTCACAAGATCACCGGTGTATCCAAAGGCACCTTCAAGATAACGGCGGATGTCCGCTCCGTGGGCATCGGCCATCACATTCAGAAAGCGGGGGAACAGCGTCGTGAGACTCTTGCGGTAAGAGACGCCAAACAGCGCTTCCGGGATGAATTCGACCTCATAGATGTCATAGCTGTAATTTTCTTCTTTGCCGATCCCAGCCGGTCGGAGGTGGCGATGAAGGCGCCATACAGGATCACTCCCTCTGGCATTCAGGTCGTCCGGATGGTTCATCAGCCGTCGGGCCGCTTTTTGCACATTGCGGATGACCGAGATGCCCGCATCGCAAGAAATCGGGTTTTGATCTCCGAGCATCGATGCGGACAGCTGGACCAGCGTCACCAGACCGGTATATTCGGTCAGTTCCTTTCCCAGCGACAGCGAATAGCCGGGCACGAGGATCGCATGATCCACCGCGATCCCAAAGGCCGTGCCAAACACACCGCTCTGCGGATCGACTGCGACCGCACCCAGCCCGTATTCCGAACCGCTGGACGGATACGTCGGCAGCAGGATGAGCGACAGCCGCTCCAGACCATAGGGATCTTTCCTTCGATATGCACCCACCAGTCCGCTTCGTGGCGGGCACCGAATGCGATCAGCTTTGCGCAGTCCATCACGCTTGCTCCTCCCGCACCGATGACCAGCTCGATCTAATGTTCCACCGTCATGCGGATCCCGGCTTTGATCGAGGCACGCTCACGGGAAGAATGCCCTGCTTCATACAGCGTTCCACCGCCCTGCCGGACGGCGTTTCGGATATCCGCATAACAGCCGTTTCTTTTTACCGAGCCACCGCAGTAAACAAACAGGACCCGCTTGCCGGCGGTGAGCTTTACCAGATCATCGCTCGGATCGATGCGAAACAGCAGCTTCGTATCATTTCTCAGGCTAAAATCTTTCAATTCGTTTCCTCCGGTCCTTGTCAGTTTC
Source organism: Candidatus Merdibacter merdigallinarum (assembly GCA_019118705.1). GTDB lineage: Bacteria > Bacillota_I > Bacilli_A > Erysipelotrichales > Erysipelotrichaceae > Merdibacter > Merdibacter merdigallinarum. Next base: position 5,639 of record DWYK01000014.1, read on the forward strand.
ATTATAAGCGCTCCGCACAAAAACAGCAGTCTCTTTTCGGAATGCAGTTGATACTCGAAGGTAAGGAGCGCAGATCGTCCAGCCGCTCAGATGCACCTGAAAAAGACAGGGATGTCATGATCCCTGTCTCTTCTGTATGATCTTATGTTTTATGCCGTTTCTTTCGTCTGCGCCTGTGTCAGCACTCGGTCACTTCGATAGTGTTTGCCAAAGGTAAAGCCGGCGCCCTGTACTTCGTTGGCGTCGTTGACGACAAAGAAGGCTTCCGGATCGATGTGTGTGATCAGCCGCTGCAGGTTGGCGAACTGCTTCTGCTTGACGACCGTCATCACCATCATCCGCTGTTCGTTCGCATAACCGCCCAGTGCCGGTACCAGCGTCACGCCGCGGTCCAGCTCCTGGTTGATCGCATCGCGGATCTCCTCCCATTTGGGTGAGATGATGAACAGCGTCTTGCTGGCTTCGCTGCCCAGCGTCAGCACCTTGTTGATGACCTGCCCGCTGATGAATACCGATACCAGACCGATCATGCTGGCCTCGATGCCATAGACGGCCGCTCCCAGCAGGACCGTTGCACCGTCAAAGCACATGACCAGCACAGAAAGGGGCAGATGCGTATATTTATGTACGATCAGCGGCGGAATGTCCATTCCTCCGGTGCTGCCGTCCACCCGATAGACCAGTCCGATGCCCACACCGATGCAGATACCGGCATAGATCGATGCCAGCAGCTGATTGTCGGTGATGACCATATCCGAAAAATACAGGCTCAGCACAGAGATGTAGACCGGGTAGACGAGGGTGCTCAGCACTGTCTTCAAAAAGAATGCCTTTCCCAGACAGATCGATCCCAGCAGAAACAGGCCGACCGTCAGTACATTGATGACGAGCGTCTCCGGCAGATGCAGGATCGGCTCCAGTGCGACGGCGATGCCGGCCGTCCCTCCGGAGAGGATGTCGGAAGGCAAAATAAAAAAAGTAACGCCCAGCGCAACGATCAGATTGCCGGCCAGCACAAAGCCGGCTTCCATGATCCATTCCTTGATCTTCTTGTTTTTCATGATATCCCTCACTTTAGGCGCCTATCATTATATCACAGAACTGCCGGCGATGCGCATGTCCTTCCATTCGCAAAATGTTCTTTCAGGAAAGCGATCCGCTTCTGGATGCTGTCCTGTGTGATCGAACTGTTCGGCACGATGTCGTAGCCGTGCATCGTCCCTTTTGTCTCATGCATGGTGACAGCGACACCGGCAGCGCGCAGCGCCTGCGCGTAAGCGATCCCTTCATCGTGCAGACAGTCAAACTGTGCGCTTTCCACATAGGCCGGCGGAAGATCGTGCAGAGACGGCGCCAGCAACAATGACGCATACTCCGGATGCTCCGCAGGCAAGGAAGGCAGATAGAACTGCCACATCTTTCGAGAAAGCAGGCTGTTCCACATCGGGGTATCGGTAAACCGGCGCATGGAAGCGCTCTGCATCCGATGATCGATGACCGGATAGACGAGCAGCTGCGCACATGGAGGGAGGATGGAACGATCACGTGCCATCAGCGCGGTCGCTACCGCCAGATTTCCGCCGGCACTGTCACCGCCGACCGCGATCGTTCCCTCCCTGATCTCCAGTGTCTTCACATGTCGCAATGTCCACAGATAGGCAGCGAAACACTCTTCCGCCGGCAATGGAAACGGGTGCTGCGGCGCCAGATGATAATGGACGAACAAGACCTTGCATGGCGTATGAGCTGCATAGGTCATGGCCATCGCATAATGATAAGGCGCTGCCTCCAGGACAAACCCGCCGCCGTGAAAATAGACGAGTGCCGGCAGCGGATCGCTGTGCTTCATCGGTTCGATCAGCTGTGCTTCGATGGAATGTACGCCCTGTCGGATCATGACCCTGCGGAGGGACACGCCCGCCTTCTTTGGTGATGGAAGCGGCAACAGGTGCTGTGCTGCACGCAGCAGTGGCAGCGTCTGCCGGGTGATCGGCGGAACCAGACGTGCATAGCGTTTAAAATCGTCATGGATCGGATAGCGTCGCATGGACATTCCCCCCCCTTTCTTATGTGTGGATCTGCAGATCCGTCAATGATCTGCCCAGAAATGCTGCCAGCTTCTCTGCTTCCTCACAAAGCCGCTGACGTTCCTTTGCACTGATCGCTTCAAACAGCGTCAGGGTCATCTGCATGCGCTCCGCCTGTGTGCGCATCCGCCAGCTGCCGATCACCGCACCATCCCGCAGCAGGGCACCGGGGTTGCCCTGAATGCGCCACACCTGTTTCTGCAGGGACGATGAGGCCAGCAGCACCTCCCGATCACGCAGTTCCAGATAGGGATCATGTGCAGCTAACAGTTGCAGCTTTCCCGTCAATGGTGCTGCCTGCTTCCATTCTTCGAGATCTTCGCGCAAAAGATAACGCTTCTTCCCCATCACTTCCACCTCGACCAGCGACTCCTCGATGCCCGTCCACAGACGTCTAGCCTGCCGCGTGGAACCGCCCAGCCACTTCTGAAAACAGTGACGGTCGCTCGGTCCATACGCATGCAAGAACCGTCGTGCCAGCCGGGAGGGATCATCCGAAGGCAGCGGATCGAGCGCAGGCAGCCAGGCACGCAGCGAAAGAAAGGACCCTCCTTCCTCCTGTCGTGCTCCGAAAACGACCTTTCCCATGTGTGCACAGGGCCGAAGCAGAAACGAGACGACCGCTTCGCCCAGCAGCTGTTTCCCCTTTGGATCATACGGTGAGGGCGAGCGCCACAGCGCACGCCTGGATGGCGGCAGCAGCGGTTCCATCAAGGAAGCCAGCCGCTGATCCAACGCTTCCTTGCGGACGATGACCGTGGTGTCCAGCATTGAAATGCACGCAGAAAGCCAGGAAAGCAGTTCCTCAAACGAGAGCTCCAGCTGCGTCAGTGCCGCCCGCAGTCCGTCCGTGTAGATCCACGGCCTTTCATCCGCCTGCGGGATCAGCGAAGTGAGAAAGACGGCAACATCCTCGCTGGGAAAGACCAGCGGCACCCCGCGGATGCTCCAGGCCTGCAAGAGCGAACGCTCTTCGATCAGGGCCTGCTGCAACTGTGTGCGCGTGATCCCTTCCACCCGCTGAAAAGCGGCGATCTCCCATATGCCCGGCGGCGAATTCTGAAAACCGATGAAGGCGGCTTCCTTCAGCGATCCCGCCGGCAACATCCGATCCAGATGATGGGCGTGCATCCGAAACGAACGAATGTGTTCCTCATCGCTCCACATAGACGATCTCCTCCTTTCGACGGTCCTCCATCCTTCTGTACCCTTATAGTATACCAGCTTGGCATGCCGGGCAGCGCAACGATCTCCACGCCCCTTTGAAAAAAGAGGAAAGGCTGTGGCCTTTCCTCAAAAGAGTTCGTTTCGCTTTTATTCACCGGTGTGGATCTGGGTCTTCAGATAAGCGAAGACAAAGTCATCCAGTTCTCCGTCCATGACCGCCTGCACGTTGCTCGTCTCATAGCCGCTGCGATGATCCTTGACCAGCGAATATGGATGCATGACATACGAGCGGATCTGTGAGCCCCACTCATTGGCCTGCTGTTCGCCTTTGATGGCTGCCAGCTTCGCTTCCTGTTCCTCGATCATGCGCTGATAGAGGCGGCTTTTCAGGATGCGCAGGGCCTCTTCCCGGTTTTCGTGCTGGGAACGTCCATTTTGACAGGTCGCGACCAGCCCGGTCGGCTTATGCACCATGCGGACGGCCGAATCGGTCTTGTTGATGTGCTGACCGCCGGCGCCGCTGGCACGTTTGGTCTCCACGATCAGATCCTCCGGGCGGATCTCGATCTCGATCTCATCATTGAACTGTGGCATGACATCCAGCGAGGCAAACGACGTATGCCGACGTCCGCCGGAATCAAACGGCGAGATGCGCACCAGACGGTGTACGCCCTTTTCCGCCTTCAGATAGCCATACGCCTTGTCTCCTTCCACCAGGAAGGTCACCGACTTGATGCCGGCTTCTTCCCCCGGCAGATAGTCCAGCTCCGTTACCTTGAAGCCCTTATGCTCACAATAGCGGACATACATGCGATACAGCATGCCGCACCAGTCGCAGGACTCGGTACCGCCGGCGCCCGGATGCAGTTCCAGGATCGCATTGGACTGATCATACTCATGCGACAGCAGGATGCTGATCTCAAAGCGCTCAAAGTCTGCGCTCATCTGCGTGTACTCTTCTTCGCACAGTCCGAAGAGCTCTTCATCCATCTCATCCTTCAGCATATCGCAGGTATCCGAGAGCTCCTGCAGGGTCTTTTCCAGTGTTTCATAGCTTTCCACCGTCTCCTTGATGCCGTTCAGGCGACGGATCACCGTCTGTGCCTGATCGGGATCGCTCCAGAAGGATTCCTCCATCGTACGGGCGGTCAGCTCTTCGATCTTCAAACGTTTCTGATCGAGGTCAAAGTGACTCACCAAGCGCCTTCAGGCGTTCCTGATGAGTGTTCACCCCCTGTCTGATTTCATATAGTTCCATCGTTATTCACCTTTTTCTGCTTTCTTTTCTGCCTCTCTGGCAGCCTTCTCACGCGCGGCCTTCTCTGCGGCGATCTGTTCCGGCGTCTTGCGGACGATCCGCATGCGCAGCAGGAAGACGACGATCTCACGGGCAATGCGCTGTGTCATCTCCTCAAACAGTTCATATCCTTCGCTGACATAGGCCTGCAGCGGGTTGTTCTGCGCATAGGAACGCAGATGGATGCCGTCACGCAGCTTGCTCATCGTATCGATGTGCTCGATCCAGTTACGGTCCATGATGCGCAGCACCGCCGTCTTCTCAAATGGCAGGAACTGGTCGTGTACCGGCTCGATCTCCTTTTCATAACTGTTGTATACCTTGTCGAAGCAGTATGCGATCACATTTTCCCGATCCTTGCCCTGGATCTCTTCCGGCTTGATGCGGTTTTCTTCGCGCATGCCCATCATGGACAGTCCTTCACAGATGCCCGCATAGTTGATCTGATCCTCGTGGCGGTTCACATCCAGGTTGGCAGCGACCGTATCGCTGATGACACGCTCGAACATGCCCTTGACGATGTCATGTACATCTTCATGTTCCAGCGTGTAGTTGCGCTGTTCATACATGATCTCACGCTGCTTGCGCAGGACATCATCGTATTCCAGCAGCTGCTTGCGGGCATCGAAGTTATAGCCCTCGACCCGTTTCTGCGCCTGAGTGATCGACTTGGTGACCATCTTGGATTCGATCTGCTGATCGCCCAGCTGGTTGAACAGCCCGTTGAGCTTTTCACCGCCGAAGCGCACCATCAGGGAATCTTCCATAGATACATAGAAGCGAGAGAAGCCCGGATCGCCCTGACGACCGCTTCGTCCGCGCAGCTGATTGTCGATACGACGGGATTCGTGACGCTCGCTGCCCAGCACGGCCAGACCGCCCAGCGCACGGGATTCCTCGCTCAGCTTGATATCGGTACCACGGCCGGCCATGTTGGTCGCGATGGTGACCGATCCGACCTGTCCGGCCTTGGCGATGATCTCCGCCTCACGGGCATGGTTCTTCGCATTGAGCACCTCATGCGGGATGCGCTCTTTCTTGAGCATCTTGGAGATGAGCTCACTGGTCTCCACGGCGATCGTACCGACCAGCACCGGCTGTCCCTTCGCATGCAGCTCTTTGACCTCATTGACGAGCGCTGCAAACTTCAGCTGCTGCGTCGCAAAGATCGCATCCGGATAATCGATGCGGGCGATCGGACGGTTGGTCGGGATCTCGATCACGCGCATGTTGTAAGTGGAGAGGAATTCCTCCTCCTCGGTCTTTGCCGTACCGGTCATACCGGCCAGCTTCGTATACAGACGGAAGAAGTTCTGATAGGTGATCGTTGCCAGGGTGCTGCTCTCTTCTTTGATCGGCACGCCTTCCTTCGCTTCGATCGCCTGATGCAGGCCGTCGGAATACTCACGGCCTTTCATCAGTCGACCGGTGAACTGGTCGACGATCACGATCTCCTGTTCCTCGCTGACGACGTATTCCACTTCGTTTTTCATGATGTAGTTGGCACGCAGCGCCTGGGTGATGTGATGCACCAGCTGCGTGTGCTCCACGTCATAGAGGTTCTTCACACGGAAGAACCGCTCGGCCGCCTTGACGCCTTCCTCGCTCAGCATGACCTGACGAGTCTTCTCATCGATCTCATATCCGCCGCTGACCAGTTTCTTCTCCCCGGTGCGCGGCTCTTCTTCATAGACCGGCTTCTTCAGGCGCTTGACGAACTGATCGGCCTGAATGTAGAGGTTTGCCGTCTTTTTCTTTCCGCCGGAAATGATCAGCGGTGTACGGGACTCATCGATCAGGATCGAGTCGACCTCATCGATGACTGCCATCCACAACGGACGCTGCGTGCGATCCTTCACATTGGTGACCATGTTGTCGCGCAGATAATCAAAGCCCAGCTCTGAATTGGTCGTATAGGTGATGTCGCAGTTATAGGCCTCCCGCTTGTTGACCGGCAGCAGTTCCCGCTTGTTGACGCCGACGGTGAGGCCGAGATAACGGTAGATCTCTCCCATCCACTGCGCATCACGCTCTGCCAGATATTCGTTGACGGTAACGACGTGTACGCCCTTACCGGCCAATGCGTTGAGGTAGACGCACATCGTTGCGGTCAGCGTCTTACCTTCTCCGGTCTTCATCTCCGCGATATCGCCCTGATGCATGGCGATCGCACCCATGATCTGTACCTTATACGGGTGTTCCCCCAGCACGCGGCGTGCCGCTTCCCGCGCAGCCGCATATGCTTCCGGCAGCAGGTCGTCCAGTGATTCGCCGTTCTGTACGCGCTCCTTGAACGCATTGGTCTGTGCGACCATCTCTTCCTGACTCAGCTTGCGCATCGTCTCTTCCAAAGCCATGACCTGCTCTGCCTTTTTTTCCAGCTTGGCCAATGTGCGCTTATCGCTGCTGACCAGGCGTTCCAGAAAACTTGCCATGTGATATCCTCCATTCCTGTATGTGATCCTTCGTCCCTGCCCGCTGTTCATTGGGGCATGGCTGTCATTTTGCATTAAGCACTATCGGTGATATTGTAACACAAGTCCCAGTGTTCGCAAAACAGAAATGCGCGATTTCCATGGAAATCTTGCGTTCACCGCGCCCATTCCCCCGTTTCCGCTCACGCTTTCTTCAACGGGAAACCGAAAAAAAAGCGGATGTCTCATCCGCCGACAGCTGTCGTCATTTTGTGCCGAAGATCCGATCGCCGCAGTCTCCCAGCCCTGGCACGATATAGCCGTGCGCATCAAGATGATCATCCAGTGCAGCCAGGTAGATGTCCACATCCGGATGGGCCTCTTCCACCGCCTGCACGCCTTCCGGTGCCGCCACCAGGTTGGCCAGACGGATATCCTGTGCCCCCTGTTTTTTCACCATGTCGATCGCTGCGATCGCACTGCCGCCGGTCGCCAGCATCGGATCGACGATGATGACGGTCGCATCCTTGATGTTCTTTGGATATTTTTCAAAATACGTATGCGGCTGCAGCGTCTGTTCATCCCGATACAGGCCGATGTGCGCGACCTTTGCGGTCGGAATGAGCGTGCAGATGCCGTTGACCATGCCAAGGCCGGCCCGCAGGATCGGCACCAGGATGATCGGCTTCGCCAGTTCATACGTATCGCAAGGGGCGACCGGTGTCGTCACACGCACCGGTTTCAGCGGCAGATCCCGGGTGATCTCATAGGCCATGAGCCCGGCGATCTCATCGAGATTCTGACGAAAATCCTTCGTCCCGGTCTCCGCTTTGCGCATCTGTGTCAGCTTATGGGTGATCAGCGGGTGTTTTATCACATTTACCATTGGTTGTCCTCTTTTCTTTTTTGATCGGATCCATTTCTGCAGGAACGCTCCCGTCTTCCAAACGGATGACAGGGGTGCGGCCTGCGCATCTGTTCCATATCATGATTCCCGGTTGCCGAAGATGTGGATCCCGAACTGTTCGGCCGGATATAATCGCAGATCATCACGGAGAAAGCCATGGCGGGAAAGCTCGTGTTCCAGCACCTGATAGGCCTGGGCCCGAGTGTTGCCTTCCTGAGAGATGTGCGCCAGCACGATCTCCCTGGTCCGATCCCCGATGACCTCCTGCAGGATCTGTGCGCAGTCTTCATTGTTGAGATGACCGTAATCGTTGATGATGCGCTGTTTGATGTAAATGGGCCGGCTGGTCTGCATCAGCATCTCCACATCGTGGTTGCTTTCAAAGACGTAATAGTCGGCATTGCAGATGCGTTCCTTCACATCGTTTCGCACATAACCGGTATCGGTCACATAGACGAGCTTTTCGCCGTCCGCCTCCAGCACGAAGCCGATCGTGTGTTCCGCGTCATGGCTCAGCGGCAGCACCTGTACCTTGATGTCCTTGACCCAGAAGGTCTCAAAGGGCTCCACGACCTTCTGTTCCCGTCCCAGATCTGCCCATGCATAGGCATCGAGATGGCGAAAGGAGTTCAGCTGTGCCACATGGTCCTTGTGGGTATGGGTCACCAGCAGTGCATCCGCATCGCTCACATCAAAGCGCAGACGGGAGAAGCACTCATTGAGGTAACGCTTCGTCCCGCCGCAGTCGATGACCAGCTTGGTGTCCCCATGCTTGATGAGGCAGCAGTTTCCCTTCGATCCGCTGGCTAACAACGCGCCCTTCATCCTAGTAGCCTCCCTCTTCGATATGATTATAGAAGGCGGAGATCGACTTGTTGAACACCAGGGAGATATGACCGACGCTGCCGTTTCTGTGCTTTGCCAGGTTCAGGTCGACGACCTCGTTGACATCGGCACGCTCTTCCTGCTCACCGGGCTTCTTATAATAGTCCTCTCGATAGAGGAACATGACGATGTCGGCATCCTGCTCGATGGCACCGGACTCACGCAGATCCGAAAGCATCGGCTGCTTGTCGTTTCGCTGCTCGACGCTTCGAGAAAGCTGAGAAAGGGCGATGACCGGGCAGTTCATCTCCTTGGCCAGGATCTTGAGGTTTCGCGAGATCTCGCTGACCTCCTGCTGGCGGTTGTCCCCGCTGTTGCGTCCGCTGCCGCTGATCAGCTGCAGGTAGTCGATGACGATCAGCGAAAGTCCATGTTCGCTCATCAGCTTGCGACACTTGGAAAAGATCTGTGATACCTTGATGCTCGCGGAATCGTCGATGAAGATCTTCGCCGCCCCCAGCTCATTGCCGGCCTCATTGAGGCGGTTGAGCTCCTCGTCGGTGATGTTGCCGCCGCGCAGCTTGTTTCCCTCGACCTGGCTCTTTGCGCTCAGCAGTCGCTTCATCAGAGAATCCGCCGGCATCTCCAGGGAGAAAAAGGCCACGGCGCCGGGATTGCGCAGGGCGGTATACATGCCCAGGTTCAGCGCCAGGGCTGTCTTTCCCATGGCCGGACGGGCCGCCAGGATGATGAGATCCCCGCGCTGGAAGCCGTTGGTCATCCGGTCGAGATCTTGATAGCCGGTCCGTACGCCGGTGATATGATTGTCGCTTTCCCGCAGGGCCACCAGCTCTTTGATGACCCGGCTGACGACTTCTTTACTGCTTTGGAACTCACTGGCCCGACGGCTGCGGGTCACCTCCAGGATCTCCTTTTCGGCATGATCGAGCACCTCATCCAGAGAGCTTCCGGTATCGAAGCCTTCCTCCGCGATCTGTTCGGCCGTTTCGATCAGCCGGCGCAGATGATAACGCTCTTTGATGATATCGATGTAGAAGATCCCGTTCGCACTGGAAACGGCGCTGTCGCTGAGCTTGATGACATAGTCGGCACCGCCGGCCAGTGCCAGCTGCTCCGTATCGTTCAAGCGCGTGATCAGCGTCGTGATGTCCACGCTCTGTCCGCTGTCGGCCAGATCCATCATGCAGCGATAGATCCGCTGATGGGCCTCCACATAAAACTCTTCCGCATGCAGATCCTGATCGATCGCCATGCGCACCAGAGAAGGATAGACCAGCATCGCGCCGAGGATCGACTGTTCTGCTTCTATGCTGTGCGGCAATTCTCTTGCCATGGCACGCACCCCCTATCTACTTTGCGCTGACATGCACGTGAATGACGCCGATGACCTTGTTGCGGTACAGGTCGACCTTCAGATCGCTGTCTCCCAGCGAAGAGATGGAGTCATGCCCCAGGATCTTACGGCGATCGATGTGGATATCATGTTCTTTCGCCAGCTGTTCTGCGATCTGCTTGGTGGAGATCGAACCGAAGGAACGTCCGCCGTTGCCGGTCTTGATCTGGCATTCCAGCACGATCTTCTCTAAGCGCTCTTTGGTCTTCTGCGCTTCTTTCTCCAGTTCTTCCTCGCGCAGGCGCGCTTCCTCCTGCTGTCTGCCCAGCACCTGCATGCTGCCCTGTGTCTGAGCGACCGCCAGCTTACGCTTGATGAGGAAGTTGCGGGCATACCCGTCTGCCACCTCTACGACCTCATCTTTTTTTCCTACATTTTTTACATCACTCAGCAGTATTACTTTCATCCTTGTTTTCCTCCTCTATGGCATCCAGTGTTGCCTGCAGCTCTTTTTCGATTTCCATTACGTCCGCATGTGTGCGCTGCAGCGCCGCCGCCGTAAAATGGCCGCCTCCCTGCATGCGCTCCATGATCGTCTGCACGTTGACATTGCCTCTGCTGCGGCTGCTCACAGCGACCACGTCGTTTTCCTTCGACGTCTTGGCAATGACAAAGCTCGCTTCCACCCCGCGGATGGTCAGCAGCGTATCCGCCACCTGCGCCATCAGCGGACGCTGTGGATACATCTCTTCGGTCACGGCCGCGATCATATACTTCTCCCGATAGAGCTTCGCATACTTCGCGATCTGTGTCTTTTCTTCAAACTGGTCATAGCGCTCGCTCAGCACGTTTTCCGTCGTGATCGGATCGGCCCCCAGCTTCTTCAAGGTCGCTGCGGCCTCAAAGGTGCGCGAACCGGTGCGCATCTTGAAGCGATTGGTATCGACGACGATGCCCAGATACATGATCGTCGCTTCTTCGGCGCTGATGTCGACACGGCTTGGCTGATAGGAGAGCATCTCCGTCATCAATTCACAGGCAGAGCTGGCACCGCTTTCCAGATAAGTGACCAGCGCACCGGCCACGAAGCCGGCACTGCGGCGATGATGATCGATGACGATGACCTTGCCTGCCTTTTCGATCAGTCTGGCCCCGGTGCTCTGGGAAGGCACATGGTGATCGACCATGATGACCAGATCGTTCTCCTGCAGCTGCGACAGCGCCGCATCTTCACTGATGAAGGCATGCCGTACGCCCAGCGCGTCATGGTAGAGGGCCAGCGCATCTTCCAGCTGGCTGTCCTTCGCGCAGTCCTGTGAAACGACAAAGGTCTTTCGCTCACAGCGCTGTGCGATGCGCGACATGCACAGCGCCGCTCCCATGCAGTCAAAATCCATCATCTGATGACCGACGATGAACACCTGGTCACTGTCGATGATCGCTTCCCGGATGGTCTGCGACATCACGCGCACGCGCACCTTGGAACGGTTGGACTTCGATTCGGACTTTCCGCCGTAATAATGCACGCTGTGCCCGTACGCCCGTTCGGCCACCTGATCGCCGCCGCGGCTCTGCGCCAGTTCGATCAGCTCATTGATCATGCCATCCAGCACCACATAGTCATTGGTGCCCCGGGCAAACGCCATGCTCAGCGTGATCGATACATCCATCTCCTCCGCATTGGCACGCACGGTGTTGAGGATGGAAAATTTGCTTTCCTTTACTTTTTCATAGATCTGCTCATCCAGCAGCACCAGGATGCGGTCACTGCGCAGACGACGGGTGAACATGCCCATCTCACGCGCCCACTCCGACAGCGGCTGACGGATGCGCGTATTGATGTTAGAGAGGATGGCCTCATCCTCATACTGCTGATACTCTGCATAGTTATCCAGCTGCAGCAGTCCCACGACGATGCCGTTGTTGTGATACTTCTCCTGCAGGTTGCGGATCTCGGTGATGTCCCGCACATAGAGCACCTGCGTATCTTCCTTGCGGGAGATCTCATAGACATAATCCCCCAGGGAACCGATGACGACCTCACGACCGTCATCGTTGAACAGCTCCTTGATCGCAGCGATCCAGCCGGTCAGCTTGCGGCCGACCAGATCCGGGTAGCGTTCTTCCAGAAAGTCGTTGACCCAGGTCGCACAATACTGGTCATCATAGGTGATCAGGCCGATCTTTCCAAAGACGAGCGCTTCCTTCGCATCCTTTCCCAGCACGCGGGAGATATCCAGGTCCGTCGTCTTTTTTTCCTTTTCCATCCGCGCCATGATCCAGATGACGATCAGGATATTGACGATGACGACACCGGCAACGATCAGCGCGATCTGCTGAAGACCGCACATGAACAAAATGATGGCTGCCAGCAGCTGGGCCACCATCACGATGATCAGCTGCAGTTTAAAGTTTTCCAAACGTTCCATGATTTACACCTCGTATCATCTTCCTGCGCAGACCAAACAGCAGGTCCGCTTCTCCAAGCAGTGCAAAAAGCAGATTTATGATCGGGACGAACAGCAGGACATAGAGCAGCAGGACCATTCCTTTCCCGGCCCTGCGCAGCGTCAGAAATGCGAATGCGGTGAGCGCCCCGTAGACGATCGACACAAACAGCGCACAGAAAGCGAGCGTCTGCAGCAGCGATCGGATATCTACCTGTAATTCTATCACACTTTGCAGCAAATATAGAAGCCAAATCCACAGGAAGGCCGATCCCAGCCAGCGCGGGGCATTCAGCTGCAGGAGATTTTTCATCCGGTGCACGTTCCGTTTCAGGCGCACGAGCAGCACCTGGGCCCCCACATGCACACAGATCGCCTGCAAAAATGAGAGCAGCAGCAGAAACGACAGCAGGATGCTTCGCGCATCGAACCATCGTGCCCCTGTTGGCCCCATCGATGCCAGCAGCTGATCGATCATCGCCAGATCGGCGGACACATCCTGTCCGAACAGTGCCGCATAGAGGACCATCGTGATCAGATTGCACACGGCCGCCGTCAGAAACGTCACCGCAAACAGCAGTGCATGCGGCGCTCCCCGATGGAGCAGCCCGCCATAGAGCACGCCCAGCAAAAGTGCGCTCACCAGATAGAACAGCGAGGTCCAGGAAGAGAAGAACAGGGCGCACAGACACGCGCAGAACGCCGGCAGCAGTGCGATGCGAAACCCATAGCGGGCAGCGTAGATCAGCATGGGAAACGCATAGATCCAGGGGAATGCGCTCTCCAGCAGAAACCCGCTGAACCGGTTGAGGAGCGCAAGCACGACGGTCAAAGCACACATCATGGCTCCTTCGCTCATCGATCGTGTCGAATGCACGTTCATCCCTCCCTCCTAAAACAAAAGTCCCCGCAAGGGGACTTTGATTACTCAGCTACGTAAGGCAGCAGTGCCATCTGACGTGCACGCTTGATCGCAGTTGCCAGCATGCGCTGGTACTTCGCGCGTGTTCCGGTCACACGTCTCGGAATGATCTTGCCGTTTGCGCTGATGAAGCGCTTCAGCAGCTCAACGTCCTTGTAGTCGATGTATTCAATCTTATTCTTCGTAAAGTAGCAGACTTTTCTGCGTCCCATACGCTGTTTCTTGAATGCCATAGGAATCTCCTTTCTTAAAACGGTAAATCGTCACTTGCGATGTCGAGGGTATCCCCCGCATCAAAATCATTGGAGAAGGAATTATTGTTGACTTCATTGGAGTAGCCGCCGTTCCCAGCCATATAGCCGCCGCTTGGCGCGCTGTACGCAGGCTGCTGCATGTTCGGCTGCTGGTAGCCCGGCTGCTGATAACTGCCGGAAGCGTTGTTTCCCGCACCTTTCGGTTCCAGGAACTGTACGCTGTCCGCAACGACCTCGGTCACATACACACGTCTGCCGTTGGCATCATCGTAGTTGCGCGTCTGGATGCGTCCTTCCACGCCCACGAGCGATCCCTTATGCAGATACTGCGCCATCAGATCCGCTACCTTGTTCCAGGCGACACAGCTGATGAAATCCGCATCCGGCTGTCCCTGTGACTTGAAGCGGCGATCGCAGGCAACCGTGAAGGAAACGACGGATGCACCGGAAGCTGTTTTGCGAAGCTCCGGATCACGCGTCAGACGGCCTACCAAAACCACTCTGTTAATCATTGCATTTCCTCCCTGTTCTTACTTCTCATCCTGTGTCTTGACTACCATGTAACGAACAACATTGTTGTTGATGCGCGCAATACGCTGGAATTCCTCGATTCCCTCGTTATTGGCAGTTACGTTGATCACTACGTAGTAACCCTTGTTCATGTGGTTGATTTCATACGCGAACTCTTTGACACCCCACTCATCGACCTTGTCGATGCTTCCCTCGTGGTCCGTGATGATCTTATGCAGGCGCTCCATCAGGTTCTGACGTCCTGCATCATCCAGGGATGCGTTCACGATGTACATGATCTCGTATTTTTTCATTCTGCACACCTCCTCTTGGTCTAACGGCTTCCTTCCGGAAGCAAGGAACAGATGTTTCTGCTCGATTTAAGATTATAGCATCGTTTCACTTTGAAGTAAAGCAATTTCTTTTATTATGCACGTTTCATTCTCTTGCATATGTTGTTCTGTCTGCGAATGCAGAAACAGTCCCTCACTTTCATTCATCCCTGTCACGATTCCATAACAAAGAGCATTCTTCTTTATGACATCTTCAACGAATCA
>DWYK01000146.1 GCA_019118705.1 Candidatus Merdibacter merdigallinarum
TTAAAAGAGACAAAGATCCTGATCACGGATTATTCATCGATCGCATACGATGCGTTCTATCGCGGCTGCAACGTCATCTTCTACTGGGAAGAAAAAGATGAGTGTATGGAGAACTATGGTCCGTCGACGAAGCTGATGCTGAATGAAGAAAACGCATATGGCGACATTTGTTACAACAGTGAGGAATTGAAGGCGGTCCTGGAGAAAAATTATGTTCATGAACAGCCGGCAGCGTATCGAGAAAAGTATGGCAAGCTGGTGGATTATCATGATGGGAAGAATACGGAGCGTCTGATCGGGATGCTGCAGAAGGATGGTATCCTGAAATGACGATCGTACTTTTGGCGTTTCTGCTGATGATCTTGTTTTCTCTGCGGATCCGGGTCTTCAATCCGGATTACATCAGCCATGCAACGACGACGCAGATCAACGGCATCTTCGTGTTTCTGGTGTTTCTCAGTCACTTTTCCGGTTATTTTGACTCTGCGATTTCTTACAGCGAGCTGTATACGACGTTTCAGGGCTTTCTCGGACAGCTGGTCGTCACTACCTTTTTGTTTTATTCCGGATACGGGGTCTGCATCTCGATCCGTAAAAAGGGCGATGACTATGTAGACCAGCTGCCAATCAAGGTCGTGGAACTGCTGACCAGCTTTGTCATCGTGGTCCTGCTGTTTGCCCTTGTCGGGGCGATCACACAAAAGGATTACGATCTCTCCCGGATCCTTCTGTCGCTGATCGGATGGAAGAGCGTCGGCAACAGCAACTGGTACATGTTCGATATCCTGCTGCTGTATGTATTGACGTATGTCGCATTCAAGGTGACGAAGAAGCATGCGCATGCGCTCGTGGTGCTGCTGTTGCTTTCGCTGGGCGCCATGGTGTTCCTGTATACCTTCCAGGAGGGCGGCAGATGGTACAATACATTTCTGTGTTACTGGCTGGGTGTCCTCTATGGGTTTGGCAAGGAATCTTATGAACGGCTGATGTCTGGCCACAAGGGCTGTTACATCGCGACCGGCATCGTTTTGCTTGCCGCTTTCCTGCTGTTGCATGGACAGCGCAGCCAGCCGGTCTTCTTTATCCTTCATGCGCTGGTGTTCGTGCTGCTGGTCAACCATCTGTCGATGATCGTTGCCGTGAACAGTCCGGTGCTGACCTGGCTGGGCAAGCACATCTTCGGCATTTATCTGTTGCAGCGCATTCCGATGATCCTGGGGCAGTATGCCGGACTGGCGAGAGGCGGTGCGCTTACGACGTCGGTCTATTTCGTCGGTTCGCTGCTCGTCACGCTGTTGCTGGCGGTCGGTTTTCATCACATGACGGCATTTCTGTCGAAGCGGATCTTTGCGCCGCTGAAGGGGCGGGCAATGTCCGCAAAGGCATAGACACATCGGACGCGCCAAAAGAAGGAGTGAGGAATCATGATGCGCTTGATCAAAAAAATCGTCGGATCGCTGATCCGCATCGGCTATCGCTGTATCTATCGGATCATTCCGGTGGATCCAAATATGGTGCTGTTCATCTCCTTCCATGGCAGAGGGTATTCGGATAATCCCAGGGCCATCTACGAAGCGATGCGCCAGGACGAACGCTTTCGGGACCATACCTTTCTGTGGGCGATCAAACACCATAAAAAGAAAGGGATCACCATCGAAGGCGCCAGGGTCATCGAATACTTCAGCTTTTCATACTTTTTCTATCTGTCCCGGGCCAAATACTGGATCTTCAACTGCAAGATGCCGGACTATATCCGTAAAAAAGACGAACAGATCTATCTGCAGACATGGCATGGAACGCCGCTGAAGCGGCTGGCCCATGACATCCATGTCGCTGAGGATACGACATTTTACCGCAGCCGGATGTCGGCGGAAGAGATGTATCGTTCCTATGATGTGGATGTGGCACGCTACAACTACATGATCTCTCCCAACCGCTTTTGCACAGAGGTGTTCCAGAGCGCCTTTCAGATCGACCGTGACCGTCTGATCGAGACGGGATATCCGCGCAACGACCGTCTGGTCAACGCGACAGCAGAAGATGCGGCGCAGATCCGCAGGCAGCTGGGCATCCCGCAGGACAAGAAGGTCGTGCTGTATGCGCCGACCTGGAGAGACGATCAGTATGTTGCGAAAGGATACACCTTTCATCTGGAGGCGGATTTCCGCAAGTGGAAACGCCTGCTGGGCGAGGATCACGTCGTCGTCTTCAAGCCGCACTATCTGATCATCAACGAACAGGCAGATGATCCGCAGCTCGAAGGCTTTCTGTATTCGATCGGTGCGGATCAGGACATCAGTTCGCTCTATCTGATCGCAGATGTGCTGGTGACCGATTATTCCAGCGTGTTCTACGATTATTCGGTATTGAAACGTCCGATCTATTTCTACATGTATGACATCGAGAGCTATCGTGAGGAGCTGCGCGGATTCTACATCGACATCTATAAAGATCTGCCCGGCAAGATCTATGAAGAGGAAGAAGCGATGCTGAAGGATATCGCGGCCGGTATATACGATGAAGCAAGGCTGGAGGAATTCCACGCATATTTCAATGAACATGAAGACGGACAGGCATCGAAGCGCGTAATCGACATCGTTTTTAAGGAGTGAGGAAGATGGGGATCAAAAAGCGGATCGTGAATATCATGCTTGCCATCTGCAACTTTTTTGTGAAGATGCGCCCGATCAAGAAGGATCAGATCGCATTTGTCACTCTGGAGAGCAGACAGCTGGAAAGCGACCTGAAACTGCTTTATGACGCTCTGGAGACAAAAGACTACCATCTGGTCATCGTCAGTACGAGCTTTCAGAAAAACAATCTGTGGACGAACTTCCTGTATTTCCTGAATCTGATCAAGCAGGTATTTGTCATCAATACCTCTGCTCTGGTCATCATCAACGACAACAACTATGTCATCAGCCGGTGCAAGCGAAAAGGCGTAAAGGTTTTGCAGGTCTGGCATGCGGCCGGTGCGATCAAAAAGTTTGGCAACGTCATCCCACGGGAATACCCGATCGCCAATTACGATTACGTCATTTGCAACGCAAGCTACTGGAAAGAGCCGTACAGTGCGGCGTTCGGCGTTTCGCAGGAGCAGGTGATCGTGACGGGAATGCCGCGTCTGGATCATCTGTGCGATCCGGAATTCATCGCGTATGCCCGCAGACGGCTGTACCAGCTGCATCCGGAGCTGAAATACAAGAAGATCGTGCTGTACGCACCGACCTTTCGCGGCGATATCTATCAGGGCGTGGAACAGGTCAGCATCGATGCGAAGCGCTTCATCAAGGAGCTGGGCAGTGAGTATGCCCTGCTCTACAAGCTGCATCCGCTGCTGAAGGACGAGAAGCTCAGCAGCGATCGACGGGTCTATAACATGAATCGCTATGATCTGCATGAGCTGTTCTGCATTGCGGATGTGCTCGTTTCGGACTTCTCTTCCATCATCTTTGATTTTTCGCTGCTGGACAAGCCGATCTATTACTATGTGCCGGATCTGGAACAGTATCTGGATGAACGCGGCTGTTTCGTGAATTATCGACAGCTGATGGATGGCTGTATGGCGTTTGATGAGGATCAGCTGTTCGATCTGATCCGAAGCGGAAAGAAAGGCAATGAGCAGATCCTGCGAAGCCGGTTCCTGGACCATGCGGACGGAAAGAATCTGGACAGGGTCCTTCAGCTGATCGACACCATCCTGCATCAGCCGATGCCGGAACGATAAGACAAACGGGAGATGTGTTTTCGGAACGCATCTCTTTTTTTGTCGCAGAGGTAAAAAGAGATGACGGTTTACAAGAAGAAACATCTGATTCCTTCCAGAGCTTACCCAACAAGAAATGAACGGATATTCCCGCCGCTCAGCGAGATTTCTTCTGTTGATTCAGAGGAAGGACACACCTTGTTTCCCATTTTGCCAAAAGTGACAAAAAGGTAAGTGTAAGTGGACAATAGTGTAACAGAATAATAGGGAAATCCGCTATATAATGGAGGGCGAAGAAAAAAAGTTTACACTTGTTCTTCAGCTGAGAAATGAGGGATTGGATGGCTTTTAACACATTCGCATTTATCGTATTTTTTCTTGTCGTGCTGCTTTGTTACGCAGTATTCCCCAAACGTTACAAATGGGTCTTTTTATTATGTGCCAGCTATTTTTTCTACTTATATGCGAGTGTCAAGTTTCTTGCATTTATCCTGATCACCACCGTGAGCTCCTGGCTTGGGGCTTTGTGGATCCAGCGGCTGCATCGGCAGGAGGAGATGGTCACGAAGGATGACCGTGATCCGGACGTGCGCCGGCTGAAAAAACAGGCGCTGAAAAAGAAGCGAAAACGCATCTTGATCGCAGTTCTGGTGCTGAACTTCGGCGTCCTGCTGTTTCTGAAATATTTCAATTTCTTTGCGGAAAACCTCAACGTCCTGCTGGAACAGCTTTCGCTTGCGGGGCGTGCACCAACGCTGAACCTGATCCTCCCGCTGGGTATTTCGTTCTACACCTTTCAGACGATGTCGTATCTGATCGACGTCTACTGGGGCAAGGTGGATGCGGAGCGCAACCTGGCGAAGGTCGCGCTGTTCGTCTCGTTCTTCCCGCAGATCATCGAGGGACCGATCGGCCGTTATGGAGATCTGGCGCCGCAGCTGTTTGCGCAGCGAAAGGTGCGCAGCGAGGATGTCCGTCAGGGGATCCGCATGATGTTGTGGGGCTATTTCAAGAAGATGGTGATCGCGGACCGGGTGGCGGTGGTGGCGGACTTTGTGTTTGCCAATTATGTCAGCATCTCCGGTGTGGGAACGGTGATCGGGATCTTCCTTTACGCGATCCAGGATTATACCGATTTTTCCGGCTGTATCGACATCGCCAGAGGCTGTGCCCGGACGATGGGGATCCACATGGCGGAGAACTTCCGACGTCCTTACTTTTCCCGAACGGTTCCGGAATTCTGGCGGCGCTGGCACATGTCGCTGGGCACCTGGATGAAAGACTATGTGTTCTACCCGTTCTCACTGACGAAAGGCGTACGCACGCTGGGCAAGAAAGCGAGAAATCGCTTTGGCAAGCAGTTTGGGAGGACACTGCCGATCGCACTGGGCAATCTGCTCGTCTTCTTCCTGGTCGGTGTATGGCATGGAGCCAGCTGGAACTATATCGTCTGGGGCCTGTTTTACGGCATTCTGATCGCGGTCAGCGGCATGATGAAGCCATTGTTTGACACGCTGAATCGCAGACTGCACATTCCGACACGGTCCATGGTGTTTCAGCTCTTTCAGATCCTGCGCACTTTCTGGATCACCTGTATCGGCTGTGTGATCTTCCGGGCGGAAAGCCTGTCCGCGATCACTGGCATGCTGGGCAAATGTCTGCAGTTTACCTTTCCGGAGAATCTTCGCAGCGAACTGCTCAGCTTTGGCCTCAACAAGATGAACTGGGTCGCACTGGCTCTGTCGCTGCTCATCCTGCTCATCGTCGATCTGATGCAGGAACGCTTCGAGGTGGGTCCATGGCTGGAGAAGCGCAACTTTGTCATCCGTTATGCGGTCTATGGAGCAGGTGCAGCGATGATCCTTGTGCTGGGCATGTATGGCGCTGGGATCGATTCAAGTTCCTTTGTCTATATGCAGTTTTGATCGATCGTCGAAAGGAAAAGGAGGATGCATATGAAAAGATGGAAAGGATCATTGGAAGTGGTCGCGCTCTGTGTGGCGATCATTGCTTCTCTGTTTGTCAGCTCACATGTATTGAATCATCAGTTCTCTTCCGATGAGCTGCGGGTACGTGCCTTTTACAAGGAACCTGAGAACAGTCTGGATATGGTCCTGATCGGCAGCAGTGCTGCTTATACGACCTTCTCTTCTACGGTTGCATGGAAGGAAGAAGGCTTTACCAGTTATACGTTAGCCACATCCGGTGCACCGATGGGAATTGCCAAATCGATGTTGAAGGAAGTGGTGAAGACACAGAAACCGAAGCTGATCCTCATCGATCTCAACGGAGTGCTCTATGATGATGAAGCCGAGCAGCGAGAAGGGATGACACGTCTTTGGGTCGATAATATGCCTTTATCGGAAAATAAACTGGAGACCATCGACGAACTGACACTGGGAAAAGATAAACTGTCCTGGGTGTTTCCGCTGATTACTTATCATCAGAACTGGGAGAAGATCAAGGTGTGCCTTCGCTATACGGGATATGATTGGAAGCTATGGACCGGCAGCCGACTGCCTTATTCGTTTACGATGCGAAGCATCAGCGGAACGAGCGATCGGAAAAATCTGATCGATGTGACGCAGTATCAAGAGAAGCAGGAACTGTATCCATTGTCGGGGCAACGGTTCCGGGAATTGCTGGATTATCTGAAAGAAAACGATATGACCAATGTGGCTTTCTTCAACATGCCGCGCTATTACGACAAAAAGATGCTTCCGCAGCGAAAGCTGCTCAATCAGGCGATCGCAATGGCAGAAGCGGAGGGCTTTCAGGTCTATGATTTTGATCGGGAGATCGCTCGCATGAATCTGGATCCTAACAAGGATTATTATAACTCCGGGCATCTGAATATGAACGGTCAGCGTAAGGCGACCAAATACATCGCAAAGCGGTTGAATCAGGATCATCATCTCAGCGATGGCGGACACAGTGAAGCGATCCGAAATCTTTGGGATCAGGAATACGAGGCTTATGAAAAAGTGTACGCATATCATCAGGAAAACCTGAAAAAAGGAATCCGTGAGGAAATTACCGCTGAGGTCATCGATCGAGTGTTAAGTAAAAGTGAGGAAGACAGCAAATGAAAAATGTTCTGGAATATTTAGAGAGAAGCGCAGCACGTTATCCGGATAAGGTTGCGTTTGCTGACGTAAATGAAGAGATCACATATGCACAGCTGCTACAGCGCGCCAAAGAGATCGGGAGCGCGCTGGCAAAGCGGTTTCCGGTTCGTACCCCGATCCCCATCTATCGGGAGAAGAGCGTGGACACGATCTGTCTGGTGTTTGGTGCGGTCTATGCCGGCTGTTATTATGTGATGCTGGATCTGCGTCATCCCAAGGCCCGCATCGAGCAGATCCTGGCGACGCTGGAGACCGATGTGGTGATCACCGATGCCCGGCAGGCGTCCCGGCTGTCCCGGATGGAACTGGATGTGACCCTGCTGGATGTGGAAGAGCTGGACGCTGCGGTGGATGAAGAACGGCTGGCACAGATCCGTGCCGCTCATCTGGACATCGATCCGCTGTATGGCATCTTCACCTCCGGTTCGACCGGAAAGCCGAAAGGCGTACTGATCGCACATCGCAGTGTCATCGATTTTATCGATGTGTTCACCGAGACCTTTGCGATCGATGAGCAGGCGGTCATCGGCAATCAGGCACCGTGGGACTTTGATGTTTCCGTCAAGGACATCTATTCGACGATCTGCAGCGGTGCGACGATGCAGATCATTCCCAAGGCGTATTTCTCCATGCCGACAAAGCTGCTGGACTTCCTGTGTGAGCGGGAAGTGACGACGCTGATCTGGGCAGTCAGCGCACTGTGCATCCTGTCCACGCTCAAAGGCTTTGACTACCGTGTGCCGACCCACCTGAAGAAAGTGATGTTCAGCGGGGAGATCATGCCGATGAAACAGTTGCAGATCTGGCATTCGGTATTGCCTGAGGTCACTTATGTCAATCTGTACGGACCGACGGAGATCACCTGCAACTGCACGTATCACATCGTATGTGAGCAGGATCTGCAGCGGGGGATGCTGCCGATCGGCCGTCCGTTTCCAAACGAGCGCATCCTGCTGCTGGATGAAGACGATCGGGAGATCGTCGAGCCAGACGTCAAAGGCGAGATCTGCGTCAGCGGAACCGCCGTGGGATTGGGATACCTCAACAATCAGGAACAGAGCGACCGTGTCTTTGTACAGAATCCGCTCAATTCTCGCTGGCAGGAGAGGATCTACCGCACCGGTGACATCGGCTATTTGGATGAAGAAGGCCTGCTGTTTTTCAGTGGCCGCCGGGATTTTCAGATCAAACATATGGGACATCGCATCGAACTGAGCGATATTGAATGTGCTCTGACGGCAATCGATGGTGTTGCCCGCAGTTGCTGCCTGTATGAACAAGAACACATCCTCGCTTTTTATGAAGGAGAAGGCGAGCGCAGAGAATTGCTGCGGGAGCTGAAGAAGACGCTGCCGGCGTTCATGTTGCCGGATCAGTTCCTGCAAATGGAGCGCTTTCCGCTCACCAAGAATGGCAAGGTCGACCGAATGGCGCTAAAGGAATATTGGGAGGTGAACAAAGGATGAGACCGGACTATCAGACAGTCAGTGAGCAGATCACGACGCCGGCATATGTATTTGATATCGATGAGATGAAGAGACGGATCCGTCGGACCCGGGAATTGCTGGGACCGCGCGTTCATCTGTGTTATGCGATGAAGGCCAATGCGTTCGTCATCGGTGCGATACAGGATGTGATCGATCGGTTTGAAGTGTGCTCGCCCGGTGAACAGAAGATCTGTGAACGTGCCGGAATCGATATGGGCAAGGTCGTGCTCTCCGGGGTCTACAAAGCTCCTGCGGATATCGCCTATGTCGTTTCAGCATATGGAGATACGATCACATATACCGTGGAATCTCTGCAACAGTTATATCTGCTCAATGAACAGGCGATCGCAGCACAGACACGGCTTCGCGTCCTGTTGCGTGTGACGAGCGGGAATCAGTTTGGGCTGGATGAGGCGTTGCTGCGACAGATCATCGCTGAACGAGAGCGTTATCCCGGTGTAGAGATCATCGGACTTCAGCATTTTTCCGGAACCCAGCGAAGACGTCTTTCCAGATATGAGGAAGAACTGCGCTATGTCGATGATCTGATCGCTTCGCTGGAAGCAGATCATGGCTATGTGGCCAAGGAACTGGAGTTTGGACCGGGCTTCTACGTGGAATACTTCCAGCAGGCGAAGCCCTATGACGACGAAGCGCTGCTGACCGGATTTCGGCAGTTGTTGGATTCTCTGCACTTTCAGGGGACGATCACGCTGGAGCTTGGCCGTTACTTGAGTGCGACGTGCGGCACGTATTACACAAAGATCGTCGATCAGAAAAAGAACGGCGGAACGGATTTCTGCATCGTGGATGGCGGTATCCACCAGTTGAATTACTTTGGGCAGATGATGGCAATGAAGATCCCATATTACCGGCATCTCTCCTGTCAAAAACGTCAGGGGATGCTGCATCCGGTCAATATCTGCGGCTCTCTTTGTACGGTCAATGACAATCTGGTGAAAAATCTGCCGCTGCGCTGCGTGGAAATAGGCGATATCCTGGAATTCTCCAATGTCGGGGCATATTCCATGATAGAAGGGGCGGCGCTTTTTCTCAGTCGGGATCTTCCAAAGATCTATCTCTACGACGATGGAAACGGTCTTCATCTGATGCGTGACCGTTTTGAAACCAATGCATTGAATTATGAATAACAGGAGGAAACAATGGAACGCTTATTAGAAATTTTAGAAGAAATTAACCCGGATATCGATTTTGAAAACTGCACGACCCTGATCGACGATGGCTTGCTGGATTCCTTTGCGATCTTGGAGATCGTCGCTGAGATCAATGATGCTTTTGATGTAGAGGTGAGTGCACCGGAGATCATTCCGGAAAACTTCAATTCTGCACAGGCATTGTGGGCAATGATCCAGCGCCTGAAAGACTGATCTCACAACGTAAAAAGTTTCAAAAGCAGTTAACCGCTTTCACGAGGCGGAAGCGATGACACAACGATCACAAAAGAAAAGCAGCGTCGTCCGCAATGGAAAACATCTGGGCAAAAACTGTTAATAAATTTGCAAAATCCCTTAAATAAGGGTAAAATATAAAGGCTTTAGCAAAGGTGAAAGGAGCCTGACGATGGATAGCAAATTCAATAAATTCAAAAACAAGAAGGAATTCGTAGAAGAGTTTAAGCGTCGTATCATCGAACGCTACGGCCGTTCGATCGAAGAGGCGCACATCACGGAGAAATACATGGTGCTGGGAGAGATGGTGCGTGACTATGCCAGTGTCAACTGGATGGACACCAAACAGGTCATCAAAAAACAGCAAAAAAAGGAAATGTATTACTTTTCCATGGAATTCCTGATCGGACGACTGCTGACGAACAATCTGATGAATCTTGGTATCTACGACATTGTCAAGGACGGACTGGCCGATCTTGGCATCGACATCAATGCGATCGAGGAAATGGAGGCGGACGCCGGTCTTGGCAACGGCGGTCTCGGCCGTCTGGCTGCCTGCTTTCTGGATTCCCTCGCATCCTTGAACCTTGCCGGGCACGGAAACTGCATTCGTTATCAGTATGGTCTTTTCAAGCAGAAGATCGAAAACAACGAGCAGGTGGAAGTACCGGATGTCTGGCTGCAGTATGGAAATGTATGGGAGGTACGCAAGCCAAAGCACGCCTGTGATATCAAATTTGGCGGACATGTCGACATGTGGTTTGATGAGAACGGTAAGACGGTCGTCAACCATATTCCGAGCTTTGTCGTGCGCGCGGTGCCTTATGATGTACCGGTCGTCGGCTATGATACGCGTGTGACCAATACATTGCGCTTATGGAATGCGGAGATCGCACCGGATTTTGTCACTTCTGACAAACTGATCAAATATGTGGCTGAAGTGGATGAGATCACGCAGAACGTTTACCCGGATGATTCCACGGAGCATGGAAAGCTGCTGCGTCTGAAACAGGAATATTTCTTTGTCAGCGCCGGCATCAACCAGATCATTCGCCGACACCTGCGCAACTATCCGAATCTGGATAATCTGCATGAGAAGATCGCCATCCAGCTCAACGATACGCATCCGGTATTGTGCGTGCCGGAGCTGATGCGCGTATTGCTTGATGATTTCGGCTATGACTGGGATCACGCATGGTATATCGTCAAGAATACGATTGCCTATACGAACCATACGGTCATGGCAGAGGCGCTGGAGAAGTGGCCGGTGCAGTATGTGAAGGATCTGCTGCCGCGCGTCTACATGATCATCGAAGAGATCGACCGGCGGTTCCGCTTTGAGGTGCTGCACAGCGGACATGGCGACATCATCAACAATGTGGCGATCATCCGTGACGGACAGGTCTACATGGCACATCTGGCCATCGTCGGCTCTCACAGCGTCAACGGTGTGGCAACGCTGCATACGGAGATCCTCAAGAACGATGTGCTGAAGGATTTCTATATGCTGTATCCGGAGTATTTCAACAACAAGACCAACGGTATCACGCATCGCCGCTGGCTGCTGTATTCCAACCCGCAGCTGACTTCACTGCTGAAGGAGACGATCGGAGCGGACTTCATCAAACAGCCGCAGCGGCTGGAAGATCTGATGCGTCACGTCGACGATCCGCAGCTGCAGCAGCGTTTTATGGAAGTGAAGCTGGAGCGCAAGCAGATCCTGGCGGATTATATCCGGCGGACCCTGGGCATTGAAGTGGATGTTCACTCGATCTTCGACGCACAGGCCAAACGTCTGCATGCGTATAAGCGCCAGCTGCTCAACATCCTGCATGTCATCTATCTGTACCTGCGGATGAAAGAGGATCCGGGCTTCCGCATCTATCCGCGTACGTTTATCTTCTCGGCAAAGGCGGCGGCCAGCTATACGTTTGCCAAGGAGGTCATCAAGCTGATCCACTGTGTGGCCGATAAGGTCAACAACGATCCGGAGATCTCCAGGTATATGAAGGTCGTCTTCATTCCGAACTACAACGTCAGCATCGCGGAGATCCTGATGAATGCAGCTGATGTCTCGGAACAGATCTCTACGGCTGGTAAGGAGGCCAGCGGTACCGGCAACATGAAGTACATGATGAACGGTGCGCTGACCCTGGGCACGATGGATGGCGCCAATGTGGAGATCGTCGAGCGTGTCGGTTTTGAGAATGCGGAGATCTTCGGTCTTCGTGTGGAAGATGTCGATCACCTCAAGCAGGAAAATGCCTACAACGTCTGGGATTACTACAACAACCACTATGAGATCAAGCGTGTGGTCGATACGCTGACGGATGGAACGTTCTCCAGCGATCCAAACGACTTCCGTGTGATCTACAATGAACTGATGTTCAAGAATGACGAGTTCTATGTGTTGGCGGATTTCAACGCGTACAAAGATGCGCAGGAGCGCGTACAGCAGCGTTATCAGGACAAGGCCGGATGGGCACGGATGTGTCTGGTCAACATTGCAAAATCCGGATTCTTCTCCAGCGATCGCACGATCAAGCAGTATGCGGAGGAAATCTGGCACATCGAACCGCTTGAAGTGAAATAAATGAAAACTGGCGATGTCGAAAGATGAGAAGCTTCTTCGTTTGGAACAGCGAATGGTGCTGGTTGTCATCCGAATGACATCGCTTTTTTTGTCCTCTGTGCTGTTTTTGGTGGTACCCCTGCTTCGTGTGGATGCAAATGATTCATCAAGAGGGGGATGAAAAAAATGAGACAGGAACATAAATTTTTCATGATCTTCATCCATTTTCTCATTCATATAGGTGTATCAATATTTTTTGAGATAAATTGTAAGATTTTTCACGCAAAATGACCATAGTGTGATACACTATGGAAAAGGAAGTGGAAGTATGCGATATTCGGCTTTGGTATTGGCAGCTGGCAGCGGACAGCGAATGAAACTTGGTTATAATAAGGTGTTTTATGAACTGGAGAACGGGAAGACGGTCTTAGATCAGGCATTATCGGTTTTCAAAGAGGATGACCGATGCAAACAGATCGTTCTGGTCTGCAGTACGAATGATATCGTTCGGATCTCTTCACAATATGTCAGTGGAAAGGTCGTCGTTGTTTTAGGCGGGGCGACCAGACAAGAATCTGTGTATAACGGGCTGAAGGCGGTCCATGAGGAAAATGTGCTCATCCATGATGGGGCACGGCCGTGGATCTCCAAGAAAAATGTGGATGCATTGCTGGAAAAACTGGCAGAACATCCTGCCTGCATCCTGATGGTACCGGCGAAAGATACGGTCAAGGTCGTGGAAAAAGGCGTCATCAAGGAGACGTTGCAACGAGAACGGCTGTGGCTGGCACAAACACCGCAGGCATTTGATACACGGCTGATCATCTCCTGTTATAAGCGGGCAATGGATCTGGGCATCCAGGCGACCGATGATGCGCAGGTGGTGGAGCTCACCTGTGACATGCCGGTGCTGTGTGTAAAAGGAAGCTATGACAACATCAAGATCACGACAAAGGAAGATCTCAAAGGACGTCCATGATCGAACAGAATCGTCTTTGCAAAACAGCAAAGATGATTTTTTTTTTGCAGTGGAAGCAGATCCTGCAGATATGGACAGATAGGAAACAAAAAGATGTGAAACCGGGTTTTCTGCCGGCTTGATCAGAAAATGAAAAAGCATATACCGCAAAGGCAGCGCAG
>DWYK01000147.1 GCA_019118705.1 Candidatus Merdibacter merdigallinarum
TCTGGTTGCATAATTTCATTCAAAATCTGTTCTCCCGCATGCCCAAAAGGTGTGTGCCCCAAATCATGTCCTAGTGCTATAGCCTCTGTCAAATCAACATCTAAATCAAGTGCTTGCGATATTGTACGTGCAATCTGAGCAACTTCTAAAGTATGTGTTAACCTATTTCTTCGATGATCGTTTTTTCCTGTCAAGTAGATTTGCGTTTTACCATCCAAACGACGAAACGCGCTACAGTACATGATACGATCTCGATCTCTCATAAAATCATTCCGATACTCCGCACTTTCCGACGCTTTTTCCATTCGCGAAATCAATTCTCTTGGTGCCCTTAAAATATTTTCATTTCTCATGTTATCTTTCCTTTCTATAAAAGCTTTACTTTCGTACAAATTTATGCGGATATTATCTCACACCAAAAAAGTTTTCATAGTACATATTACTTTTACTTCCTCCTCTTCAGCAGCGGTTTGACTCTCCGCGCTCACCGAAAGATACACCTTCAGCTTGGGCTCGGTGCCGGACGGACGCACCACGATGGAGCAGTTACCCTCCAGCAGGTACTTGAGCACATCCGACTTGGGCAGGCCGTCCAGGCCCTGGCTGTAGTCCAGCACCTTTTCAATCTTTTTGCCGGTGAAGGAGTTTACCCGCTTGCCGGGGCCAACTTCCTCGCGGAAAGTCTTCATGATGCCCTGCATTTTGGCAAAACCGGCACTGCCGTCAAACTCGTAGCTGTGGAGGGTGTTGAGGCAGTAGCCGTAGGTCTGATACAGCTCGCTGAGCTTGTCCAGCAGGCTGATGCCACGGGTGGCGTAGTAGCTGAACATCTCGCAGATCAGGTACGCGCCATTGACTCCATCCTTGTCCCGGACATAGCTGCCGGACAGGTAGCCATAGCTCTCCTCGAAGCCAAAAATATAGCTGTCGGCTTTGCCCTGCTTTTCCAGCAGGCCGATCTGCTCGCCGATGAACTTGAAACCCGTCAGGACGTTGACCGTCCGCACGCCATAGTGGTCGGCGATCTGCTGGCCCATGTCGGTGGTAACGATGGTTTTCACCATCACCGGGCCGGCAGGCATTTTGCCGTGTTTGACCCGCTGAGAGCAGACGTAATCCAGCAGCAGGATGCCGGTCTCGTTGCCGGAAAGCAGGACGTACTCCCCGTTTTTGTCCTTGACCGCAATGCCCACCCGGTCGCAGTCGGGATCGGTGGCCAGCAGCAGGTCGGCATGGCAGCGCCTGGCATACTCCATGCCCAGGGCCATGGCCTCTTTGATCTCAGGGTTTGGGTAGGGGCAGGTGGGGAAATTGCCGTCCGGCTGCTCCTGTTCCTTGACCACCGTGATGTTGCCGTAACCCATCTCCCGCAGGGTGCGGGTCACCGGCTTGAGGCCGGTGCCATTCAGCGGGCTGTAGACGATCGCCACATCCTTGTTGACGGTTTCGCCAAAGAGGACCGACTGTTTCTTGACCGCTTCCACAAAAGCGGTGTAGACTTCTTCCGGGATGTAGCGGATGAGCCTCTTTTCCACGCCTTCCTCAAAGGAGATACTCTTGACATCCGCAAAAATGTCCAGCTTCTCGATCTCGGCCAGGATCTCGGCGGCGGCCTCGGTGGTGATCTGGCAGCCGTCCGCGCCGTAGACCTTATAGCCGTTGTACTTGGAAGGGTTGTGGGAGGCGGTCACCATGACGCCCGCCGAAGTGCCCAGGTAACGGGTGGCAAAGGAGACGGTAGGCACCGGCATCAGGGTGGGCCAGATGTAGACCTCCACGCCATTGGCGGCAAAGACACCTGCCGCTGCCCTGGCAAAGACATCCGACTTGATCCGGCTGTCATAGCCGATGGAAACTGAGGGCTTATCAAAATGTTTTTGCAGATAGTCCGCCAGGCCCTGGGAGGCTTTAGCCACCGTGTAGATGTTCATCCGGTTGGTGCCCGCGCCGATGACGCCCCGCAGGCCGCCGGTGCCAAAGGCCAAGTCGCGGTAAAAGGCATCCTCCACCTTGGCGTCGTCCATGGTTTGCAGTTCGGCGGCCACGTCCGCGTCTGCCGTGGCCTGGACACACCAGCGCTCGTATTCTTTTCTATAATCCATTGTTTTATCCTCTCACATCCAAAAATTGGGCCTGGCCGTGGATGGTCAGCACCGCTGAATTTGCCGGCACAAAAATGCAGTCGCCTTTGTAAAAGGTGATTTCTCCACCGTCGAAGCGGATGGTGCCGCAGCCGTCCACGCAGAGCAGCACCCGGAAGGACACCTCATCCGCCCGGTAGTGGACCTGCTGGCGGCGCTCGCTGTTCACCAGCATCCGGTAGACCTCGAAGTATTTGCAGCGGGTCAGCAGCTCGGAGGCGACGCCCTGCCGGTACTTGAGGACCCGCAGGGGCTGCCGGGGCTCGGCGCTGCTCTGGAGGTTGGCCACCTGCAGGGCTTTGTCGATGTGGAGCTCCCGCTTTTTGCCGTCCTTCACCACACGGTCGTAATCGTAAAGGCGGTAGGTCAGGTTGGAGTTTTCCTGGATCTCCGCCACCAGCGCCCCCGCGCCGATGGCGTGGATGGTCCCGGCCTGAATGAAGAACAGGTCGTCCTTTTGGATGGGTACCTGCTGCAGGTGGTTCATCAGGGTGCCGTCTGCGATGGCCTGCCGGAGCTCCTGTTCAGTGCAGTCGTGCTGCAGGCCGTAGACCAGCTTGGCCCCCTTTTGGGCGTCCAGCACATACCACATCTCGCTTTTGCCATTCTGGCCGTTTTCATGGGTGCGGGCGTAATCGTCGTCGGGATGGACCTGTACCGACAAGTCCTTTTTAGCGTCGATGAACTTGATCAGCAGCGGGAACTTGCCGTCCGGGTGGCGGCTGCCCAGAAACTCCGGATGGGCGTCCAGCACCGCGGCCAGGGTCTGGCCCACCAATGCACCGCTGGCTACCGTGCTGGGACCGTCGGGATGGGTGGAGCATTCCCAGGTCTCGGCCAGAGGGTTGAGGTCGATTCCCTTGGCAAATTCGTCGTTGAGGCGGGTACCGCCCCATAAGTAATCCTTGCCCGCCGGTTTGAGCAGGAATGGCTCAAAGTTCCAGCTCATACTTCTGTTTGTCATGGACACTGATCTCCTTGCCCAGCTGCACTTCGATGAGTTGCAGCTCGGTATCTGCGATGACGGTGTGGCGGCAGCCCGCCGACATGGTTACCACGTCGCCCACCTTTACTTTCTGCTCCATCCCGTCCACGATGGTGCGGCCCTCACCGACGATCACCGTCCAGACCTCGTCCCGGTGCTGGTGGCTGTGGTAATTCATCCGGTGGCCGGGCATCAGGGTGACCTTGATGGTCATGCTCCCCTCTTCGACGTCCAGCACCCGGAAGCTGCCCCAGCTCTTTTCCGCAAACATGACCCGGTGGGTCAGGGTGTTCACAAAGGGCTTGATGTAGCTGGA
>DWYK01000148.1 GCA_019118705.1 Candidatus Merdibacter merdigallinarum
TTATCCAGCCCTCTGGCTGTATCGGTTGAGCAAAAGTCAGCGTGGGATTATTGATGTGGTATCTTTATCTAAGTGAACCCCCGGATAGAGATTGTATTTTGTGTCGTTCGATGTATAATATAAAATCAGAGAAAGAGAGGCAAAAAGTGTGAGTGAGATAGCGAAACGAGTGGAACTGCTTCGTGAGCAGATGAAGGCACATCAGGTGGATGCCTACATCGTACCGACATCGGATTTTCACGAAACAGAGTATGTATGTGATTATTTTAAGGCCCGTGCATTTATGAGCGGATTTACCGGTTCGGCAGGCACCTGTGTCTTTACGGCGACAGAAGGAAAGCTGTGGACCGATGGCCGTTATTTCATCCAGGCGCAGAATCAGCTGGAAGGCAGCGGCATCGATCTGATGCGCATGGGAGATGAAGGGGTAGCGACGATCGAAGAGTATTTGCTGGAAACGCTCCCTTCCCATGCGGTCGTGGGCTTTGACGGCCGTGTCCTGAATACGGCCATGGTCGAGAATTTACAGGATAAGCTGAAGGACAAGGCAATCACCTTCCAATGTGATATGGATCTGGTGGGTGCGATCTGGGAAGATCGTCCGGCCCTGCCTGCCAGCAGGACCTTTGAACTTGCGGAGAAATACACCGGCAAGAGCGCAGCGGACAAGCTGGCAGAAGTGCGCGAAGAAATGAAAAAAGCGGGAGCTGACATCCACATCATCACCCGGGTGGATGACATCGCCTGGCTGTTCAACATGCGCGGGGATGATATCCCTTGTTTCCCTGTCGTCTTGTGCTATGCATTGATCCGGGAGGATGCGGCCTTCCTGTATATGAATGCAGAGCGTCTGAGCGATGATCTGAAAAAGACGTTCGCAGATATCCATGTGACCGTAAAAGGATATGAAGACATCTACACGGATGTGAAGGAACTGCCGGCGGATGCGGCGGTACTGCTGGACAAGGCGAATACGAATTACAAGCTCGTCTCTTCCCTGCCGCAGGGCGTACGCGTCATCAATCAGCCAAATCCAGTCGTATTGATGAAAGCGATGAAGAATCCGGTCGAGCTGGAGAACACCCGCCGCTGCCACATTCGCGATGGTGTCGCAGTGACGAAATTCATGTACTGGCTGAAGACCAATATCGGAAAGACCAAGATCACGGAGATCTCTGCTGCAGAGAAGCTGCTGGAGCTGAGAAAGGAACAGGATCATTTTATCGAGCCGAGCTTTCAGACGATCGCAGCTTATAAAGACCATGCGGCGATGATGCACTACAGCGCTACGCCGGAAACGGATGCCGAGCTGTCTGCAGAAGGCATGTTGCTGGTCGACAGCGGGGGACAGTATCTGGAAGGAACGACGGACATCACCCGTACCTTCGTTCTGGGAGAGATCAGCGATGAGTGCCGCTTCCACTTTACGACGGTGCTGCGTTCGATGATCGCACTGGCAAAGGCACGCTTCCTGTACGGCTGCCGGGGCATGAACCTCGATATCCTGGCCAGAGGACCGCTGTGGGATCTGGATCTGGATTACAAGTGCGGTACGGGCCATGGCATCGGTCATGTGCTGAATGTACACGAATCGCCAAACGGTTTTCGCTGGCGTGTCGTTCCTGAGCGCAATGACAGCTGTGTGCTGGAGGAAGGCATGATCCAGAGCGATGAGCCGGGTGTTTACCTCGAAGGCAGATACGGCATCCGTCATGAAAATGAGACGATCGTCCGCAAGGGAGAAAAGAACGAATACGGACAGTTCATGTATCTGGAGACGATCACGTTTGTACCATTTGATCTGGATGGTGTAGATGCATCGCTGATGACACAGTACGAGCGCAAGTGGCTGAATGATTATCATGCGGAAGTCTATGCGAAGCTCTCTCCTTACCTGAGCAAAGAAGAGAACGAGTGGCTGAAGCAGGCGACCAGAGCGATCTAAACCAGGATGAAGAGCAGGCTGGTGCCGGTCCGCTGTCCGGTCTGTGGTTACTCGACCATGTTGAAGAAGGAGACATATGTGGTTGCTTCTTTTGACGGTCATTTAAAGGAACAGCTGTTCAGCGGGGAATACTTTCGCTTTCACTGTCCGCGCTGTCACAGCGACAGCACCTATGCGCATCCGATGCTGTATTATGATGCGCAGAAACGTTTTGTGGTGATGCTGAATGAGAAGGAACAGGAAACTTCCTTTCAGCCGGATATCCTTTGTGTGCAGGTGCACACGAGCGAAGATTTCGCCGAGCATCTGCACATTCTGGAGGATGATCTGCTTCCTGCACAGATCCTGGCGATCAAACGGCCGCTGCAGCAGCGATATCCGAATGCGGAGATCCGTTATGACTGCAGGGAAAACGATGCGCTTTGGTTTGTCTGCCAGATGGAGGATGCTGCAACGATGGTCGGGGTGAAAACGGCCGGACTTGGGCTGCATTCCCGCAATCCAGGTGTTTTATGACCGATTGTTCTTGACAAAGCGGCTCCCTGTCCGTATCATTATAGATACGAATGGGGTGTTAGCTCAGCTGGGAGAGCACCTGCTTTGCACGCAGGGGGTCAGGAGTTCGATCCTCCTACGCTCCACCATTCGATATAATAAGGCGATGAAATTGGTGATTCATCGCCTTTTCTTTCTCTCAGCCGAACCGTTTTTCGATGATTCGGATCGTAGATCAGCTTCCAGAGGAGAAAAGATCGTTTTTTCAGACAAAGAAACTGGCACGATAAAAACAACTCGAACGAGACATCACAGGTTCGAGTTGTTTTATGCGTCATCCACAGGAACAAAAGGAAAGCTCCTGTATGTGCTGTCGGGTCCTCTGCGAAAAGAACTCCGGAATACCTCAGTATCGCTGTACAGGCTGCAGGCGTTTTGGCAGCTGGCGAAGCTCCCGCCAGCTTTGGACCAGATGTCCCAGAAACAAGAGGATCAGCAGTCCGGTGGCATAAGGAAGCAACAGAGAAAAAGGAAATAACAGCAGATACAGATACAGTCTTCGCACTAGGGTCGGCAGCATGGCCGCGATCTTCCACGCCTGTGGGGAGCGAGAGGGAAGGAGGCGCTGCAGCAGCCGAGCGTACAGATCCCTTGAACCGGCCGGCCGAACCAGGCTCAGTTCGGTCAGCAGCCGCTGTTGCTTCAAAAACACCGGCAGTGCCAGGGCGTTGCTGACTTTTTTTCGCATGCGGCGCGGTCCCCATGCCAAGACAGCGATCAGAGAAATCAGCCAGATGATCAAAAACAAGAGGAATGCGGACGTTCCCAGCGGTTCCCATTCATTCAGCTGACAGGGCAGCTGATACAGCAGCAGGAGCGTGGCGGCCTGTCCGACGTTGACCCGCCGCATCCCAACGCTGAGATACCCATCCGGGACCAGAAAGGTGTGCAGCAATGAACCGCTGCAGCCGGCCAGCGATACGCACAGCAGCAGAATGATCGCATCGACAGATCGAAACAGGCAGAAAGGAAGACTGAACAGCAGCCACCATCCGCAATGCCGCAGACAGGTGCGCAGGATCAGCGGCCGCGGGGAGAGCGGATAAGCGAGCAGTGGTATCCATGTCTCTTCTCTCTGCTTCAGCAGAAGGTCGGCCAGTGCGCTCACCAAAGCGAGCAGAAACATGTCGATGAACAGCATTGCCGGCAACAACAGGTTCCAGCCCCACAGAAAAAGAGCGCTTGCCGCAAGCAGATACGTTTTTTTTATTTGCAGTCTCATAGCTGCTGCTCCTTAAGAAATGCACGGATCGCATCACGTTCGCGGATATCATTTGTCAGTTTGCCATTTTCGATCAACAGGATACGGTCTGCCAGCTGCTCGGCAATCTGTGCGGTATGGGTCGTGATCAAAAACAGACACCGCTGCTTCAACCGCTGGATCAGATGGATCAGTTCGTGGACACTGTAATAATCCACTGCATGAAATGGTTCATCCAGGATGATCATGTCGGCATCGCTCAGCAGCAGGCAGGCCAGTGCCGCTTTCTGCTTCTGTCCGCTGGAACAAGTGTTGAGCCGCTGTTTCAAAAAGTCAATGGACAGCGCATCCAGGATCCACCGGGTGTCTTCGTCATCCGCATGAAAGTTTTTCTGCCGAAAGGAACGGCTGAAAAACTGCAGGTTTGAGAGAACCGTTTCATTTTCCATCAAGGGATTCTCATAAGGGAGATACGCAATATGGAAGTCATCTCTGCGGATCTCCCCTTCATGTGGGTACAGGCCGCAGATCAGGTTTAACAGCGTGGATTTTCCGGCACCGTTTCTTCCGCATAAAAGGATGCATCCTTCCTGTTCTTCGATGGTCAGGCTGAGATCCTCGATCAATGGCTCTTCCGTATAAGAAAAGCTGACGTGACAAAGTTCCAGGCGTTTCATAAATTTCCTCCGAAAGATCTGTGTGATCTTATGATGTCTGATCATCAGTATAGCACATTCGATAGAAATGAAAAGTGGTACGGTCTGCTTTGTAAAAAACAATGCAATATGTATTTGTACAGAGAGATCGGGATAAAGATGCATGGAGGGAAACGGGAGGAAGGAGAAAACGGGAATGCGGCTTTCCATTCAGAAAGCTCCGTACAGGCAGATCCACCGATTTACGGATCCATCGAAAAAGGCATTTGGAACGAGCCTTGTTTCGTTGCAGGAGAACAGTTTCATCGCATGATGCCGGTTTGGAGAAAAAAGTAAATTTTTTGTTGACAGGAGGGAAGTGCGATGATATTATAATTAAGCAATTCGATGGACATGGGCCTGTAGCTCAGGTGGTTAGAGCGCACC
>DWYK01000149.1 GCA_019118705.1 Candidatus Merdibacter merdigallinarum
GTATTACGAGCCGGAAGAGCTGGTGGGAAAGACCTGCATCGCCATTGTAAATCTTCCGCCCCGGAAGATGATGGGCATCGATTCCTGCGGCATGCTGATCTCCGCGGTGCACGAGTATGACGGCCGGGAAGGCTTAAATCTGCTGATGGTGGATGACCGGATTCCGGCAGGAGCGAAGCTGTATTAAGAGCCTTTTTCTATTGAGCTAAATTGCCTTTAAAAAGGATGCCTTTATATCTTTATAACACAAATGAGCAAAAATTTATCCCCCTTTTCCGGCGGCGTGTCGGGCGAGGGGGATTTATATTCAGATTTAAGTCAGATAGGTATACTCATTGTTGCCCTTGTCGGTCTTGTTTACGAGATTATCAAGGACAAAAGGAAATAGCCGCCAACTACTAGCACTAGCTGACGGCTAACATCGTATTGATGTAAGTTATAAAGTGTGTGAGGGTAGGCCGCTTCTGTGGCTTTCCCTTTTTCTATCTCAAATATAGCACATCTGGGAGCAGGTCGCAAGCCCTTAATCTTCCTTATCCAGGGTTGTTTCATGAATACACCTATATCTCCTTTGGGAAATATGATCCCATTCCTTCTCGACTGTTACGCGCATTTATTATCCGGTTTTTGTAAAAATGCGCAAAATATCCCCTTTGAGCATTTACATACTTTTTTTAGCTTTATACTCAGTTTAATAAAAGCTTTCTATTCCACGGAAAACATATTTTTCAATGAGGGCATGGTCATCACAGAATTCGTCCATCATTTCGGTCATCAGCTCACACCGTTTTTCTCGTATCATGGCGATCCGGAGAAGGTTGTAGCTGATCTTCCGCAGCAGAGCCAGATTATTTTTCGATTTCTTTGCTGGTGACCTGTCTTCGCGGAATGTATCGTCTAGCACATGATGTACCTTATTCTCGATTGCCCAATGTGCCCTCTTATAGTTCCCCATTTCTTCTGCTGTTAATTCCTGGTCTGATATCATCCCTGTGATCTGGATATCACTGTCTCCCCCATCTCCCTTTTGGGGTTTCGGTTTTCTCCTCGACCCTTCCTTACGAAATGTTTCTTCGTCCGGTGTGATATCATTCCCTTTCTCATCCCGCTCGATCGGGATCCTGGTCTGTTCTGCCTCCCCTACCGTACGGATAAACGGCCATTCTTCCTGGGTTTTTGTCAACAGTCCCGGATACCGGCATACCCGGTACCGTCGGATCTCATACCGGTCCCTGTTTTTTTCTTTCAGGCAGATCTCCTCATACATTTTCATCATTTCCGGATATCTTGGCCGAAAACAGGGATCCCACGACATCCTCCCGTAGTCCTCGGACAGTTCCCGGAAATATTTCTCGATTTCCCCATAACTCTGTGGCTGGTTCCTTTTTACGGTAAGGACAAAATGTCCTCCCTGCCGGATGATCTGTCCCATGATCTCTGTCTGGGTGCCGATTGCATCGATTGTCACTGTGCTACCCCTGATATCCAACACTTTTAGAAGTTCCGGGATTGCGGTGATCTCGCACTCTTTGTTTTGGATCGGAAGCTGGGCCAGAACCAGACCTGTTGCAGCATCGATCGCATTCATGACCATCGGTGCCCGGAAATTTTTCACTTTTTCCATTGCTGCCCGCAGGGCTTTCCCATCGATGATAAGATGGATCCCTCTTGTCTCCACAATCTCCCCAATCCATGCGGTAAACTGGAGGGCAAACAGCTCCTCGTCAATCCCTGCAAGGATCCTGCATGCAGTTGAGGGTGATGCCACTCCATTTTTCAGCGGAAGGTACTGCCGGAGCCATTCCAAGTGTTTCCTGCACCATTTCAGGCTCCTGCGGATGGTAAGACGGCCGGCCAGGAACCCGGCCACCAGGCATGCCAGCACTTCTGCATGGTCGTGTTTTGGCCTTCTCCCGCATCTTGGGTCTGGAATTGCTTTCATATATGCAAGAAGCTGTTTTGTGTGGTAACTGCTCTTGTCAGCACATGCTCAAGTCAACCCCGATTTTCCTGAGCAGTTCTTTCTGGTCATCACGGATCCGCGACACTGCCCGCCCTTTTTCCATATACAGAATATAAATGTTTTTCAGGCTTTCCAGTTCTTTCAGTTTTACACCATGTTCCCTGCTGAGTTTTTGCTTCAGCATGCCTGCCTGTGCCGCTGTCTGGCACCGCAGTTCCTCTTCACTTTTTAATTCCCGGTCTTTCAACAGATAGGATTCCGGGGACCACACCTTTACGACCAATAAAAACACTTCTTCCCATAGCTCTCCCAGCGGTTCCTTCCAGCTCTTGGGGCACAGAGTCTGCAGTGTCCTGGAAAAGCCGTATTCTTTCACTTCAATTCCCGTTAGGTCTATTTTTTTGCGGGTGCTTTTTAAGACGCCTTCCGGGGTAATCACCCCAATATACGTATCGACTGGCTGGGGATATTTCTTACCGGGAACACGGCGGGAAGTCCGTTTGTAAAGGTAGTAAGAGTTACCGATTTTCTTTACTGTAGTTCCCTTCATACGATAGTTTTGTACCCATTCCGGATATACGGTTTTGTTTTCCATGAGCTTCCTCCTTTCAAGCAGGGGTATATTATACTGATACTATAACTCTATTATACTCCTACAAGAGAAAAAAAGCCAGAAATACAAAGCAAATGTATGGCTCTATATTTTCCAGCTTTTACAAGGAATTCTCCATATTTAATTTTTAT
>DWYK01000150.1 GCA_019118705.1 Candidatus Merdibacter merdigallinarum
TCAGCTCTGTCTGTGGTATGTCCTTTTGGGCACGAGTGTACATAACGGTACGAGCTTTACGGATATGGTAATTTTCGTAATCGTCAACGCGCTCGTCTCCACGCTGACGCGCTCGAATATATCTACGACGATCGAGACAGCCGTCGTGGACGGCACAATCGCGATGGAGATCATCCGGCCGATTTCGTACAAATACTATCTCCTGTCCAATATTTTAGGGAGAAATGTATTCAGCGTTGTGACCAATGTTCTGCCGATTGCCGTAATCGGTGCATTCTTCCTTATTGGTGCGGCAGTTCCGGCAGGCGCTTCTGTGCTTCTGTTCTGCCTTTCGGCGGTGCTCGGCGTGTTTCTGAACTTTGAGCTGACCTATATCTTCGGTCTGCTTGCCTTTCGAATTCAGCGGTGCTGGTTCATCAGCTGGTATCAAAGTGCACTGACGACGTTTTTCGGCGGTACGGCCGTCCCGCTCTGGTTTTACCCGGAGGCGCTTCAGACGGTGAGCAGCATACTTCCGTTTCGGTACATCACGTTTGAGCCCATTAACATCCTGCTCGGACGTACGCCGATCGAAAGCGCCTGGTTCCCGCTGCTTTGTGCCGGCGTTTGGATCGCTGTGCTGTGCCTGCTCGATCGCCTGATGTGGCACAGCGCCGTGCGCGGTCTGACAGTGAACGGAGGATGACCCATGAAAAAATATTTTAAGCTGTATGGAATTTTCGTGCGCGTTGCATTCCGTATCCAGATGGCGTACAGGAGTACGTATTTCGCCGGTATCGTTGGTCAGTGGCTCGGCTACGGTGCGACATTTGCGACGCTTTTTATCATGGTCTCGAGCTTTGACACGCTGAGTGGCTGGAACGGAAACGAGGTACTCCTGCTTTATGGCTTTTCGGTGCTGTCCTATTCCGTTGGCGCGGCGTTTTTCTTTACTCCGTCGGTGAACCTCAGCGGCAAGATCCGT
This sequence comes from Candidatus Merdibacter merdigallinarum, assembly GCA_019118705.1. GTDB lineage: Bacteria > Bacillota_I > Bacilli_A > Erysipelotrichales > Erysipelotrichaceae > Merdibacter > Merdibacter merdigallinarum. The sequence continues at coordinate 965 of DWYK01000150.1, forward strand.
ACGGGTGAGTTCGACGCCTCGCTCACAAAGCCGCTTCACCCATTCGTCCACGAAATGCTCTCCGGCTTCAATGTGGGCTATATCAGCCACTTTACGCTTTCGGTCGCAGTCATCATCATTGCGCTTGTAAATCTCCGCTTTGAGGTGACGTTTGTCAGCCTCATACATCTTGTGTTGATGGTGCTCGGCGCGGCGCTGATTCAGGCGGCTTCGCTGATTGCGAGCTCTGTGATGAGCTTCTTCACGATCAACGAAAATCCGATCCTCGATTTTCTGCTGTTCAACACGAAGCAGTTCATCAATTATCCGATTACGGTCTATCCGCGCGGCATCCAGTTTATTCTGACGTTCATCCTGCCGTTTGCGTTCATCAATTTCTACCCGGCATCGCTTCTGCTGGGGAAGGGTGTTCCATCGGGCTTTCCGGCGGTGTTGCCGTACCTGACGCCACTTGTCGGGGTTGTCTGCTTTGCACTGAGCGTTGCTCTATGGAACTGGGGCTTGAAGCACTACAAGAGTACGGGTTCTTAACGGAAGGAGATTGACCATGAGCTTTATAGAAGTGAAGGATTTATGCAAGGATTACCGCATTGCGAAATCAGGCAAAGGGCTTACGGGTGCAGTGAAGTCGCTGTTTCACCGCGAATATACGGTGAAAAACGCCGTTAAAAACGTCAGCTTTGACATCGAACGCGGCGAGATTGTCGGCTATATCGGCCCGAACGGCGCGGGTAAGTCGACGACGATCAAGATGCTTTCGGGCGTGCTGATTCCGACGAGCGGCACGGTCACGGTTGATGGAATCGTTCCGTATGAGAGCCGGAGAAAGAATGCAGAACGCATTGGCGTTGTCTTTGGACAGCGCTCGCAGCTCTATTGGGATCTGCCGATTTCCGATACATTCGACCTGTATGAGAGTCTTTATGATGTGCCGAAGGAGACGTTCAGAAAAAACTGCGATTTTTTTACCGAGCTGCTCGGCATGGGTGACTTTCTGAACCAGCCGGTGCGCCAGCTCAGCCTTGGCCAGAAGATGAAGGCGAACATTGCGATTGCGCTCTTGCACGACCCGTCAGTGCTTTACCTCGATGAGCCGACCATTGGTCTCGACGTCACGAGCAAGACGGTGCTGCGTGAGGCGATCAAGACAATTAACCATGAAAAAGGCACGACAATCATGCTGACAACGCACGATATGGATGATATCGAGGCCGTGTGCAGCCGTCTGATCTTAATCGACAAGGGCACAAAACTTTTCGATGGTACGCTCGATAACTTCAAGACACGCTACAAAAAGGATGTTACCGTGAAGCTCGAATTCGAGGGGAACGTGCCTGATATCCAGCCGCCCGCAGGGTTTACCGTTGCGGAGCGTGATAAGCACATGTTGATGCTCTGCACGGAGCGGGGGAGCTCGCGCGACGCAATGATCGAGCTTATCCGCGTCTATAATCCGCAGAATATCTACGCGATTGAGCCACGCATTGAGGATATTGTCCGTGAAATATTTGGATAAATTTGAGACTTAGTTCGCAAGCTTTAATTTGTAATCGATCAACCGCTGATTAGCAAATTGCTGCGCCAAACAACATTGGGGCGATCAGGATTAAAAATCTCTCGTTCAGGATATTTTGAGGTTCGCTGCAGAAATCCGAATCCTTTGTGATAATTGTCCACGGCTTCACTCATTGAGCCTTAATCTCCATTTTCAAC
>DWYK01000151.1 GCA_019118705.1 Candidatus Merdibacter merdigallinarum
TCTTACGCTGTCGTTTCCAGCGTCTTTTCTTTCTTTATCCGGACCTTGATCGGTCCTTCTTGAATTGACGTTTCCTGTTTGGTTTTCAAAGATCGGGCTTGCCTTTCCGCAAGCGCTCGTTCATATTACCATTCCCTCCCTCTTTGTGTCAACACCTTTTTTATTTTCTCTTCATTTTTTTATTCGGCTTTTTTTCTTCCCTGTGCTCTTTCCGCCCTGTTTCCTGTGCCTTTTCCGCTGACAGACGCAGATATTTCTCGTACAACCGGCCGATCTCCTGTCGGTCAAACGGTGATTTCTGTAGCGCAATGTCATTGAGCACGCTCTGCAGGCCCTGACGGACGACGACATCCAGTCGGTGCCCATAATGCATCTGGCGGCTGTGCTGCAGATACTCATCCTCATCCAGGACGATGAACTTCCCGTTTGGGAAGATCTTGACATCCAGATCATAATCGATGTTCTTGATCGCCTCTTCATCGACCAGAGAAGGGGAAGCGATATTGCAATAATAGTGTACGCCGCCTTTGCGGATCATGCAGATCACATTATACCAGCGATCCGGATAAAAAAAGCAGACGGCCGGCTCCTTGGTGATCCACTTTCTCCCATCCGCTTCTGAAACCAGTGCCCGATCGGTGACGACGACGATCCGCCGCTCATTCGCCTCGATCACAAAGCCCGTCGCCCATGTGCGGTGCAGTGAGCCATCATGTTTAAAGCTCTGTATGTAGACGCTGTCTTTTTCGTTCAGCTCCATTCGCACATCCTCCATTCCGTGTGCAAAACATTATATCATTTTTCTTTCCTTTGATACAGCCGATTCCAAATTATGTTACACTATGCAGGTAAGCCGATCCCATGACAGAAAGGAAAAGCAGTGCGCATCATTCGCACTGCAGAAGAAACCGATGAACGATAAGACCTCTTTTTACGAACTGCTTTGCGCACAGCTCTCTGCGCTCCTGGCGCAGGAGACGCGACCGATCACCATTTATGCCAATGCCGCTGCGCTCCTCTACCATCAACTGCCGGATGTCAGCTGGGCCGGCTTTTACCTTTATGATCCAACATGCGATGAGCTCTACCTGGGGCCTTTCCAGGGGAAGACGGCCTGCATGCACATCCCGATGGGAAAAGGAGTCTGCGGCACCTGTGCCGCCACACGCCAGATCCAGCGCGTGGATGATGTCCACCGCTTCCCCGGCCATATCGCCTGCGACAGCGCCAGCAACGCAGAGATCGTACTGCCGCTGATCAAGAACGATCAGCTGCTGGGCGTGCTCGATCTCGATTCCACCAGCCTTGCACGCTTTGATGAGGCAGATGCCAAAGGACTGCAGCAGTTCTGCAAAGAGCTACTCGTCCGGCTGTGAATGATAACAGGCCGTTGCGACCGTATCTGCTTCATGGGCAGAAAACAACGTGATCCGGGCATTGCCCAGATACGTATATGAAATCGTCCGGCGCTCTTCCATCCTCTCCTGCACGCAGGAGAGGTCGGAAGGATCCATCCGATAATCCAGCACATCCTTCCAGTAGAGGGATGTGCTTTTTTCTAACGGCAGCCGGCGGATGCAGACCGGCAGCTGCCGGGTGCGATACTTGGCCAGCGCGTGGATGGCCGCCGTTTCAAACGAATTCCCCAGCAACAGCACATATCCGCCCAGATCTTCGATCCGCCCCAGAGGCGAATCCTCATTCAAAGCGAAATGCAGCGGATGCCGCCGACAGATCACCTTGGCGTATTTTCCCCACGCCGCAAAGCTGTACAGCGGATGATTGGAACGCACGACACCGTCATTGCGCAAAAACTGCCGGACGAACGGATCTGCATGTACCGGCATGGAGAGCTTTGGCTGATACGGCAGACTGTTGCGGCGGATATCCTCCCAGCTGTCATAAGGGAACGGACAGTGCTCCACACAGGCCGGATCCAGCAGTTCCGGCGTAAACGAAGGAACGATCAGGGTCCCTTCATACCCTACCAGTTCCATCAGCGCCTCGATCAGCGCCTGCTCCCCGCCGACCACATACGGAAGACATTCACTGTCCGCTTCCACCAGCAGCACCATTCCCCGCGATAAGCCGAGCATCCGCAATTCTTTTAGAAACTCCTCCCGCGTCAGCGGAGGTCCCTTCATCTTTTCTTCATCGATCACATATTTTTTCATCCCGTATTTCCTCTGCATTTATTTTACCATACTCGCCGGCAAGGATACAGCCGCTGTCGGCGGATTCTCATGAATCATTTGACAAAACGCCGTCCTCGCGGCCAAGCACATCCTCCTTCGTAATCGACGAAGAGGCAAACGCAGCCTGCAACACGAACGCATCCTCCCGCTTTTCCAGCTGATAGACATAGACATCGGCACTGTTTTCGCTCCACGCGACCAGATACAGTCCATCCTCCTCCTGCTCCAGCAGGCGATAAAAGACATCCTCCGAAGGGAAGTCCTGCCGCAACAGCGCCGTCAGCTCCTCCGGTGTCAGCACATCGCCCTCATCGGCTTCGACCGTCTCATCCGGCCGCGGATCGGTATCCTGCAAGGCCGCCAGCTGCTGTTTTGTTTCCTGCAGCCCATCCTCACGACCGCCATCCCGTATCATCACAAAAAGCAGAGCACCGCCGATCAGCACACAGACAACCAGCATCGGCAGCAGCACCATATGCAGACGATACGTCCCGCGTTCCTTTTCATCCAATACCTTCCACGCAAGCGAGGTGACAAAGAACACGATCAGCAGCGCCAGTGAAAGAAGGACCAGCGCCTGCTGCCGAGATGTTCCGGAATAGGCAACGATCGACAGCATCGCCTGAAAGATCAGCCAGACAAACGGGATGATCGGCTCCCACGTACGCCGTGGGACAGACGCATCTTCCACCGAATACGCTCCGATCGCTTTTTTATTCAGCACGGTATGCAGCACCAGCACAATACGAAGCACCTTTTTTGCCCGTTCGGACAACTTTGTCCCCTCCTTCGGAAACAGCAGACCGACAACGCCCGCGACCGCCGCCATGACGATCTGAAAGAGCGCCAGGATAAAAAGGATCCCCGACTCATCCGTCAGGGTCCAGTCCCCGCTGACGAGCATGGCGATACCGGCGACCACCAACAAGATGCTCAGCAAACCATTGATCCGATGCAACCGATGCAATAGGACCTTCACACCGTACTCCCCCTTTTTCTAAGAGATCTTTTTCGTTTCTCCCCATTTCCCTGTTATCTGTATTATACGGCTTTTTTGTTCACTTTGATGACCGAAATCATTGGCTTGCGCCGGTTTCGACGTCTCCTGAGCGGCGAAGCAGCCACATCTCATCGAATGTCAGCGAATCGAGTAGGAGGCGGTGACTAACCGCCGTCCTCTCACACCACCGTACGTACGGTTCTCGTATACGGCGGTTTCAATAGTTGACGTGCATTTGCTGGTATGCATCGGCTAAATCATAAAAGCCTTTGCGT
>DWYK01000015.1 GCA_019118705.1 Candidatus Merdibacter merdigallinarum
GTTTCATCAGATCATGAAATGGAAGAAAATGTCCCTTCTCCTTGTTGGGCTCCAGCCGTCGGTTCAGCTCCAGAATCTCCTCCATCTTTCCGATGGACAGGATATGCCCGCCCTCGACAATATCCGTCTCCATTCCCGGGAAAATCCGCAGTCCGTTTTCCAGCACCAGACTGTCCCCCTCTCTCTCACTGATCCGGTTCAGATAGCCGTAGATCTCGTCAAACTGAAGGGTATTGAAATGCTCCGTCAGGCAAAGGGCATCCAGTCCGCTTCTCTTCGCCTGATCAAACAGCCAGTCCGTATAGTCCGTAGAAAATGGAAGCTTCTTTGCCAGTTTCCCATGGGTGTGAAAATCAAAATACAATCTTTGTTCCTCCTGCTCCAATGCATTTACTTGTCAGACGACTTTTCCTGCCGGACAGCGTGAAGACGCTTTATCCTATCATCGAGGCTGCGAGCATCGTCAGTGCCATCCACAGAAAGGATACCGCGACAAACAGCAGATCGTCATACCCCACCTTCAGGGAGGACAGCTTCAGCTTTTTCACCTCCGGGCTGACAGCCGCATTCCGGTATCCCTTAATCTCCAGCGCCTCCACAGTCGTCCGCGAACGTTTCGCCGTGTTCAGCATCAGCGGATAGAAGGCGTGGATGATCACTTTGATCTGATAAATCAGATAACGGATTTTTCCGATGAATGTACTGCTGTCCGGCGCATTTCCCCTTAACCGGTAAGAGAGAAGCACATTCTGGAATTCTTCCATCAGCATCGGCAGCATCCGGTATGCATAGGAGATAGAAAAGGACAGCCGCTCCGGGCAGCCGAACCACATCAGCCCGTTGGACAGCCGGTCCGGATCCAGGCCGGAAAATACTGTGACAGACGCAAGGGATACTGTCGCCACCTTCAGCGTCAGGATCAGCAGCGGAAGAATCGTCTCCGAGTTTCCCCCAAACAGAAGAGATACAAGAAACAGGTATCCCGTCTGAGAAAATACGCCGACCACAAACAGAAGCAGCACAAGTCCTGCAACCCTCGCCATCACAGTTGTCGCCGCCACCAGCAGAAAGGCGCCCAGAAGAAACGGCACCTGATCCACAAACCACGGCACCAGCGCGAAGAATACGTACCAAACCAGCAGTACTCTGGGATCCAGCTTCGCAATAAATGTGTCATCGTTGCCATAAGCATTTTTCAGCACCTGATTTCTCAGGAAATCCATCGACAGCTTGTCCAGAATATTATCGGACAGCTTCTGCATAATTTTTTCCATCATGTTCTCCTTCCTGACGTAGCTGCTGCGTCATCCCTACATACATCCGCAGCCAAACTGCTGGCGGAATTCCTGAATCGTGTAGCAGAATGCCGCAGGATTCAGCACCTTTCCCATATCGAAGATTTCCGGCGGACGGATTCCCGTCAGATCCGTCACCTCTTTGTCTCCGAAAATCTCGTTGCGGCTTCCGTCCGCCACCACTTTTCCTTCGCAGAGTACAAGAATCCGCTCCGCCCACTCGCAGACCAGCTGCATGTCATGGGTCGCAATCATCACGGTATCCGTAATATCCTTCATTTCATTGAGCGTCCGCATAATCTCTTTTCTTGTGGCGATGTCCAGATTTGCTGTCGGTTCATCCAGCAGAAGAATCTCCGGATTCAGCGCGATTCCTATGGCCAGACTGGCTCTGCGCATCTGACCGCCGGAGAGAAGCCTGCCGTCCCGGTCCTTCAGCTCTGTCAGCCGGAACTGCTTCAGCAGATTTTCCGTCCGCTCCTTCCAGTGTTCCGTATGCCTCGCCTGCATGGCAAAGGCGATATCACTCTCAATGGAATCCTTGATAAACATCTCCTCCGGGTTCTGATAGACGAGAGAAATGGTTCTGGACAGAGCTTCCGGCTTGGTATCACGGATACTCTTTCCTTTCAGCAGTACCTCGCCCTCCGAGGGTTTGATCAGTCCGGTCATCAGTTTCATCAGCGTCGACTTTCCCGCTCCGTTGGAACCGATCAGCGCAATTTTCTCTCCCTTCCGGATCTCCAGGTTCAGCCCGCGGAAAATCTGTTTTGCCTCCCCTTTTACTGCCCGGTAGGACACGGACACGTTTCTGAATGAAACCGCCTGTCTTTCCTTCTTTTCCTCCCCCGGCGCCTCCAGGTTCTCCGGACAGACCTCCGGGCGATAGAACAGATGACCGAACACCTTTTTCCCCGCCTCGATCGTTGTGGGAAGCACAGTATCCTCCGTCAGCAGTCCCGCCTGTTTCATCTGGTGAGCGGCGATGGTCACCTGCGGCGGGTAAATATTGCACGCCTGCAGCTCATCCACCCTGCGCAACGCTTCCTCCGAGGGAAGCACCCATTCGGTATGTCCGTCCTTCAGAAGAGCCACATGGCGGCAGTAATCTGCGATATATTCCGTATGATGTTCAATCACAATAATCGTCTTTCCCCAGGTTTCATTGAGGTTTTTCAGCACGCCGTAAATCAGGTCCGCATGGCGCGGATCCAGCTGCGCGATCGGTTCGTCCAGAATCAGCACATCCGGTTCCAGTGAAACCGCTCCGGCCAGCGCCAGAAGATGCGTCTGACCGCCGGAAAGCTGCCAGATATACTCCTGCTCTCTTCCCTCCAGTCCGCACTGACGCAGGGCTTTTCTTCCCCGTTCCAGATAATCCGGCATCGCATAATTCATACATGCATAGGATGCATCATCGAGAACCGTGGGACGGACAATCTGATTTTCAAAATCCTGGTAGACATATCCGACCTTTCCGGCGATTTCTCCCACGCTCATGGTTCTGGTGTCTTTCCCGTCCACCAGAACGCTTCCCTCGTAGTCTCCCATGATAAAATGCGGAATCAGGCCATTCATCGTCTTACACAGCGTGGATTTTCCGCATCCGTTATTTCCGATAATCGCCAGAAAATCGCCTTTTTCCACATTCAGATTCAGATGATTCAGCGTAGGCCGGGATGCCCCCGGATAAGTATACGTCAGATCGCTGATTTCAATAATATTCATACCCTGCAACTCCTTACTGTTTCACTGATATTGACCGGATAAACCTCTGCTATTTTGCAGCTTCCGCTTTCTTTTTCATCACGCTGACCACCACAACTGCCACTACTGCCGCAACGACAATTCCCGCCGCGACCGCGGTTCCGCTTTCCGCCCAGCTCGCCTCCCAGTCAATCAG
>DWYK01000152.1 GCA_019118705.1 Candidatus Merdibacter merdigallinarum
GATCAAAGCGAGGCATCCAGATCTGGACAAAGATAATGATACACGCAGGAAGAGTAAATGCAACTTGCAGTTCGTGGAGACTAAATGCAACTTTGTCCCCTTTAGAGTTGCATTTACTTTTTCATTTCACAGACTGAAATAATTCATGAAAATTCTTTGAAAATGATTGCGAAATAGTTTCACAACCGATATAATAGAATGGTACTGAAAGGGAAACGATTGGGAAGTAGGGTTGTAAATGAGATCATGGAACGAGGTGTATGCTTCTGCCCGTCAGAAGTGTACGATATGCCGGTGCTGCCCTTCCTGCAACGGGCTCGCCTGTCGAGGTGAAACACCGGGACCGGGCGGAAAAGGAAGCGGATCAGCGTTTGTGCGCAATGTGGAGAAGCTGAATGCGGTAACGATCGTCATGGATACGATCGTCTCCAATGAAGAGGTCAGCACGGCTTCTGATTTTTTTGGCCTTCCGACTGAGCTTCCGGTCTATGCGGCGCCGATCAGCGGCATCCTGCAGAATTACGGTGCACAGATGAGCGATCAGGCATACACGGAGGCCGTCGTTGCCGGCAGCATCGCAGCCGGTACGCTGGCATTTACCGGAGACGGAAAACAGGATGCGATGTTTCGGGAACCATGCGCGATCGTGAAGCAGCATGATGGCAAGGGCATTCCGACGATCAAGCCGTGGGCACAGGGGCATATGGACTGGCGGATCGCTCTGGCAAAGGAAAGCGGATGTCCGGCGATCGCGTCGGATATCGATGCCAGCGGTCTCAGCAATCTTCGCAACAGTGAGACACCGGTGGGGTTCAAGACGGTGGAAGAGCTGAAGGAGATCGCCAAAGCGGTGCAGGTTCCGTTGATTTTAAAGGGAATCATGAGCGTGCGCGGCGCAAAGAAAGCGCTGGAGTCCGGTGCGCAGGGCATTGTCGTCTCCAATCACGGCGGGCGCGTATTGGATGGTGCACAGTCCGGCATCGAGGTGTTGGAAGAGATCTGCGCGCAGGTCGGTACACAGATGAAGGTATTCGTCGATGGCGGATTCCGCAGCGGAAGCGATGTGTTCAAGGCACTTGCCCTTGGTGCGGATGGCGTGCTGATCGGTCGGCCGATCTCTCATGCGGCGATCGGTGACGGGGCGCAGGGCGTGGAGATCTATCTGCGCAAGATCCAGCTGGAGCTGAAGGAAACGATGGCACTTGCCGGCTGTAAGAACATCAAGGATATTACACGAGACATGGTAGTCTGTGATTTTTAGGAGGAATACAATGAATACATTAGAGAACAATGCGTTTTTTTGGCAGAAACTGGACACGCTGTATCTTTCTTCAAAGCTGATCGTCGATCGCCCGAAGGGAACCTGTCATTATAAATACAGCAATCTGGTCTATCCGGTGGATTACGGTTATCTCAATGATACGACCGGTTCGGATCAGGCGCCGATCGATGTCTTCCGTGGTTCCGTAAAATCAAATCTGATCCAGGCAGTGGTCGTCAGTGCCGATATCCTGAAAAAAGACTGTGAAGTCAAGCTGCTGGTCGGCTGCAGCGAGGAAGAAGAACGCAAGATCCTGGAATTTCTGAATCAGACCGAATTTCAGAAAGCGATCCTCGTCCGCCGCGGCAAAGAAGTGCCGGAGTGGGCGGTCAATGATTAAGACGCAGATGCGTCTTTTTTTATGCGAACCGGATCGGAAATAAAATGGGGCATCGTCCAAAGCCGTCACCAGGGGGTCTGCTGCTGCGCGGATCCTGTTTTTTGATCGCATTTTGTTATATGCGCATCGGGTCGATGCGAGAGAAATGAAAACAGCGATCTCAGGTCTTTGTCAGCCAATGGTGAAATATACTGGGACAGGAGGTGCTGGGATGATCCGACTGGTGGGAGCGCTGTTGTTCCTGCTGCTGTTGTGCGGCTGTGGGATCGGATCGATGAAGCGTGGAAATCTGGATATGGATGCCGCGCTGCTGCAGATGGCAAGAGAGATGCGTGAGGAGACGATCGGCGCGTTCATGAATGAGAACTGTACGGATGCCGCCTATCTGCAAGAGGCCTATGCGCTGTCGTTGGATGAACGTGATTATGCGCTCGTGCATGCCATTCGCAGCGACATCTGGCAGGAAGCGGCAATTTTTCACTGCAATGAGGAAAACTGGAGTATAATAAAAGAGAAGGCACAGGTGCGTTGCACGCAGGCAAAGGAACAGGGGGTTCCTTCGTTTCTGGGAACCTGTGGCAGCTATGTATATGTGCTGATCGGAGAAGATGCGCAGTGGATGCGCACATATCTGGAAGGGTTATAGACATGGAGCTCATCAAAAAGATCTACCAGCTGTTTGATTCGTTTCAGGGGCGCCTGTTTCGCTATGCGCTCGCTTTTAGTCTGCTGCTGGCGATCGCACCGATCCTGATCGCGGTCATCCTGGTCTTCAAATATTTTATCATCATCAATGAAGGCGCTTATCAGCTGCTGGTACAGGTGCTCATTCAGTATCTGCCCAGCGACATCATCCTGCCTTTTGTGGAATGGTTTGCCAAGGAGGGAGAGCCGATCGGTTTTGTGGCGACGATCTCCACGCTGGTGCTTTCATTTTACCTTGCCAGCCGCAGCATATACTCCTTTCTGCTGATCAGCGCACAGGTGGAGCAGGTGCGGCCTTCGTCGATCTACATCCGTCTGCGGGCGATCCTGCTGACGGTCTATTTTGCGCTGTACCTGGCGATATCATATTTTCTTCTGGTGCTCTTTCAGCGCTTCTGGCTGATCGTCGCCACGCTGTTGGCCATCGTTTTATTCATGAGCATGTTTCATGCTCTGTCATTTTACCAAAGGCCCCTGTTATACGGACTGGCCGGCGCTCTGTTCAGCGTCAGCGCTTTTGTCGTGCTGGGCATGCTGCTGACGAAGATCTTGGAGACATTTACTTCTTACCCGACGGTCTATGGTCCGCTGGCATCCTTTATGACTTTGTTGTTGTCAATCTACATAATTGCCTGTATTATATATCTTGGTTTTTGCATTCATGTGGTGATCGAAGACACGGAGAATGTGCAGGGCTGTCGCCCGAAATACGGGAAGATCCGTCAGCTCCTGCAGCTGCTCCATGTGGGAAGGAAGAGAAAACGGTATGAAAGTTACGATAAAGAAAATGGGAATCAACGGTGAGGGCATCGGGTATATCGACCGGATGCCGGTCTTTGTGCCGGGAGCCTTGTGCGGCGAAGAGGTGGAGATCACCGTCACGGAAAAAAACGGGCGTTTTGCGAAAGGAAAGCTGGTGCGGATCCTTCGCAGGAGCCCGAGACGCGTGCGGCCGATCTGCTCGATCCAGCGTCGTTGCGGTGCCTGTCCGTACATGGTGTGCGATTATGAGGAACAGCTGCGGTTCAAACAGGAGGATCTGCGCCAGTCTCTGATCAAGTATGCGCATGTCGATCCCAGAAAGATCGAACCGATCCGTCCATCCGAAAAGACGCTGTTTTACCGCAATCAGTGCAAGCTGCCCTGCGGGATGGCAGAGGGGGAGCTGGTCAATGGCATGTATATGCCGAATTCGAACATTTTTGTGCCAATGGAAACCTGCTTCGTTCATGAGAAGGATCTGGAGATCATGCGCAAGCGCATCCTCAAGGTGCTCAACCGTTACCAGATCCGTGCGTATGACTGGCACCAGAAGCGCGGGCTGCGCTTTTTGATCCTGCGCGGGTTCCATGGGAAGTTTCAGTGTACGCTGGTCAGCGGAGAGGAAGAATTTCCGTCAGCGATGATCGAGGAGCTCCTGGCGCTGGAAGGCATGCATTCATTATGGCAGAGCGTACAGACGCAGAAGAAGAGTGCAGAGCTGTTTGGGCCAAAGATGGAACTGCTGGGCGGTGAGCGCTATCTGCATCTGCAGATGGGGGAGATCACCCTGCCGATCTCGCCGCGAAGCTTTTTCCAGCTCAATACACAGCAGGCCGTTGCGATGTATGCCTGCATTGCCGAACTGGTCGGTGATCGCAATGCGCTCGTCGTAGAGGCGTACAGCGGCATCGGCGGCATTTCCATGGCACTGTGCCGACAGGCAGAGGAGGTCATCGGCATTGAGATCGTCAAGGATGCCGTACTGAATGCCAGGGCGTGTGCCAGAGACAATGGCATCGACAACGTGCAGTTCTTATGTGCGGATGCGGCGGACAAGCTGCTGTATCTGTCCAAGAAGCGTTCGATCGATGTCCTGGTGGTCGATCCGCCGCGCAGCGGGCTGGACGAAGCGATGCTGGCGGTGATCCTCCGCAGCAAGATCAAAAAGGTGATCTACGTTTCCTGCAACCCATCCACCCTGTCCAAAAATCTGGCGGTCCTGCAGGATCGTTACGATGTTGGGCGCATCCTGCCGTTTGACATGTTCCCCAACACGGCCAAGGTAGAAACCATCGTAGAGCTGAAGCGGCGCTGATGCGCTGCTTTTTTGTATCCGATGCGAAGGTGGAGCGAAGATGGGCAAGAACGATGGATCAAAGATGAAAAAGACCCGATGCGCAGCGATTTGTTTCTGTGCACCGGGTCTTTGCCAAAAGCGGGAGAAGGAGAACGCTCAGCGGATGGCTTCGCTGTTCGGTTCCTCACTTTCCATGTGTTTCAGCAGTTTTTTAAAGTTGATGATGAACAGCGTCAGCGTGGTCAGGACGGCGATCGTATCTGCGATCGGTTCCGCGAGGAAGACGGCGAACACCTGATCGCTGAAGAAATGCGGCAAGATGTAGATGAGCGGGATCAGCACGATGATCTTTCGGAAGACGGCCAGGAAGGCGCTGATCTTGGAGTTGCCGAAAGCGATGAAGGTCTGCTGGCAGGAAACCTGCAGTCCCATCAGCAGGACACCGGCCATGTAGATCCGAAGGGCCCATACGCTGATCTGTGTCAGCTGCGGGTCATTGGTGAAGATGGAGATGAACAGGGAAGGTACCAGCATGATCGCCAGCCACATCACGGTGGAATACGTGAAGCAGGCGATCGTCTGCAGCTGGAACGCCTTCTTTACGCGCTGTGGGTGGTTGGCTCCGTAATTATAGCTGATGATCGGCTGTCCGCCCTGGGTGAGCCCCTGCATCGGCAACATCGCAAACTGCATGATGCTGGAGAGGATCGTCATGGCACCGACGGCCAGATCACCGCCGTAGTTCAGGAGAGAAGAGTTGAAGCATAAGACGAGCACGCTTTCGGTCGCCTGCATGGCGAAGGGAGCGACGCCCAGGGCGATGCAGGGAGCCAGCACTTTCCATTGGATCTTCAGGTTCTCCTTCTTCAAGCGCAGGATCGTCTGTTTGCCCATCAGAAAGCGTACGGCCCACAGAGCGCTGAGTGCCTGGGAGAGGATCGTTGCCCAGGCGGCACCGCTGACGTTCATGTGAAAGACAAAGATGAAGATCGGATCGAGGATGATGTTGGTGAGCGCACCGATGATGACCGTCAGCATGCTGATGGTGGAGAAACCCTGGGCCGAGATAAACGCATTCATGCCCAGCGTCAGCTGTACAAAGATGGTGCCGATGGCATAGATGTCAATGTATTCGATCGCATAGCCGATGGTCCGCTCGCTGGCGCCAAACAGATACAGCAGCGGTTCGCGAAACAGCAATACGAGGACGGTCAGTGCGATCGCGACGATGGTCAGTGCGGTGAAGCAATTTCCCAGGATCTTCTCTGCATGATCGTTCTTCTTTTTTCCCATGTAGATGCTGGCCCTCGGTGCACCGCCCATGCCCAGCAGATAAGCGAAGGCAGAGATGATCATGATGATCGGGAAACAGACGCCGACCCCGGTCAGGGCATCTGCACCGATTCCTTCAATGTGGCCGATGTACATGCGGTCGACCATATTATATAAGGCATTGACGACCTGTGAGGTAATGGCGGGCAGCGCCAGTATGACCAGCAGCTTTCCGACCGGCTCCTTGCCCAGATCGACCTCTCTTGACATTTGCAGCTTCATTTCGATTCCTCCCTTTGAAAACGTTCCGTGATCTTGCGCATCGTTGCGGCCATCTGTGTAATTTCTGCTTCGCTGATATCAGCGAGGACGCTGTGATTGATGACGGCAATCTCCTCCTGCAGACGATCGATCAGCGGCTTTGATCGCTCGCTGAGCGTCAGGTGGATGAGCCGATGGTCCCTTGTGTCCTGTCTGGCACAGAGGATGCCCCGTCGGGTCAGCCGTTCTACGCTGCGGCTGATCAGGCTCTTGGATACGCCCAGCAGGACACACAGCTGTGCCGCAGTGGTGATATGCGGATTGTTGGAAAGCAGGATGAGGATGGAGATCTCGTTGGGGGAGAGGTTCTCTTCCGGCATGCGTTCCTGCAGGCGGTCGACATAGACCCTGCGAATCTGGTTGAGCGAGCGTAAGATCATTTCCACTGTCAGCTTCATCGATGTGTCCCTCCTAATAGTTTACTTGTGAACAATATGGATTATAATGCGAACCAGAGAGAAAATCAATAGATGCCGTAAAGAGAAATAGGGAATCGTTGTATGGATGCCTGCTGGGGATCGCGCATGAAAAAAGCGCTGGGCGCGCTTTAATGATCGCTCTTCCATTTTGCCAGCATCGCTTTGCCGCTGAGATCATAGATCAGCTGCTGTGCCGCCCGACCGCTCATGCCGCCGTGGCTGAGTTCCCATTTGCGGGCCTCTGCGATCAGCTCCTCTTCGCTGAGGGTGATCTCCGGATAGCGTTTGGCTAACTGTAAGACGATATGGAAATAGTTTTTCTGATTCGGACGTTCGTAACAGATGGAAAGACCGAAGCGGGCGACCAGGCTCAGCTTTTCCTGAACGGTATCGCTGTGATGCAGTTCATCTTCGCTCATGTCACTGCGATCGCTCCAGGTCTCCTTGATGAGATGACGGCGGTTGCTGGTGGCGTAGATCAGGATGTTATCCGGACGCGTTTCCACTCCGCCTTCGATGACGGCCTTCAAAAACTTGTATTCGGTCTCAAAATCCTCAAAGGAGAGGTCGTCCATGTAAATGATAAAGCGATAGTTGCGCTTTTTCAGATGGGCGATCAGATCGGAGAGATCGCGCAGCTGATGCTTGTAGATCTCGATCATGCGCAGACCTTGATCGTAAAAGGCATTGACGATCGCTTTGATGCTGGTGGACTTGCCGGTACCGCTGTCGCCGTATAACAGCACGTTGTTGGCATTGCGCCCTTCGACAAATGCCCGTGTGTTGTCCACGAGCAGGTCCTTCTGCATCTGATAGCCGACCAGATCATCCAACACGACCGTGTCCATATTGCGAATGGGGATCAGACGCAGTTCTCCTTTGGCGTCACGGTCAAAGCGGAAGGCGCGGTGCATCGCAAAGCTGCCGACGCCATAGCGCTGATAGAAGTCGCTGAGCACATCGTACATTTCGTATTCATCGCCTGCCTCCTCCAGCGCATGACAGATGTGCAGCACGATCGCCGCCGTCGGATGATCGCACATACGGGAGGTCTTTTCGATCGCCTGGTAATGATTGACGGCATCGAAACACTGGATGTGCAGGGCTTTCTGCAGACGATGAAAATCATAGTCGAACAGTTCACGGAAGATGCGCAGGTCATTGAGGACGAACTGCTGGATCGAACCGTTCTGCACGGCGCGCCGCTCCGCTGTCAGCGTAAAGGAGTTTTCATTCGTCAGCAGCAGCCAGGTGAGATAACAGTGCCACAGGCTCCCGTCAAAGCCCAGGCTGGTCGAGAGATCCAGCAGCGCTTTGATCTGTGTGTGGATGCGGTTGACCAGATCGTTGTTGCCGCAGCGTTTTTCATCAAAGTCACGGATGATCGCGCACAGCTCGCACAGGATGCTGTCCTTTGGAAAATCGCGAAAGACGATCAGGCGGGAATATTCATGGTACATGGGCATCGTTCCTTTCATGACAGTAATTATATAAGAAAGCGCAGGGTTTGAAAAGAATAAATTGTAGCGTTTACACATATTT
>DWYK01000153.1 GCA_019118705.1 Candidatus Merdibacter merdigallinarum
TGACCCCGATAATAATTCATAAGATCAAAAGGAGAAAATAGCCATGGCTATCAAAAAGTATAAGCCGACTACCCCGGGCCGCCGCGGCATGACTGTCACCGATTACAGCGTGCTTTCCAACGTCGAGCCCGAGCGCAGCCTGCTGCAGCCTAAAAAGAAGCATGCCGGCCGCAACAACACCGGCAAGATCACCGTCCGCCACCATGGCGGCGGCAACCGCGTCAAGTACCGTGTCATCGACTTCAAGCGCAACAAGTTTGATGTCCCCGCCACCGTCCTGACCCTTGAGTATGACCCGAACCGTTCCGCCTTCATCGCCCTCATCCAGTATGAGGACGGCGCCAAGAGCTACATCCTCGCGCCGGACGGCCTCAAGGTCGGCGACAAGGTCATGGCCGGCCCCCACGCCGATATCAAGCCGGGCAACGCTCTCCCGTTCGAGAACATCCCGGTTGGTACCATGATCCACAACATTGAGCTTTACCCGGGCAAGGGCGGCCAGCTTGTTCGCTCGGCCGGCGTTATGGCTCAGCTGATGGCAAAGGAAAACGGCTACGCGCTTGTGCGTCTGCCCTCGGGCGAGATGCGCAATATCCCGCTGAACTGCATTGCGACGATCGGCGTCGTTTCCAACCTTGACCATGAGAATGTCAACCTGGGCAAGGCCGGCCGCAAGCGTCACATGGGCGTGCGCCCGGGCAGCCGCGGTTCTGTCATGAACCCCTGCGACCACCCGCACGGCGGCGGCGAAGGCCGCGCCCCGGTTGGTCATTCCAGCCCGCGTACCCCGTGGGGCAAGCCGGCTCTCGGCCTGAAGACCCGCAAACATCATGCTCGCTCCGACAAGTTCATCGTCAAGCGCGCCAAAGGTTAAGGGAGGTTAAGAACTTATGTCTCGCAGCACCAAGAAAGGCCCTTACGTCCTGCCTTCTCTGATGAAGAAAGTCGAAGCCATGAACGAGAGCGGCAAGAAGAGCGTCGTCAAGACCTGGAGCCGCGCCTCCACCATCTTCCCGGAATTCGTCGGTCACACCTTCGCCGTCCATGACGGCCGCAAGCATGTGCCGGTCTACGTCACCGAGGACATGGTTGGCCACAAGCTCGGCGAGTTCGCCCCCACCCGTAAGTTCACGGGCCATGCGGGCGGCAAGACCACCGGCAAGTAAGAGAGGAGGAGCAAACAATGGAAGCACGGGCTATTCTCCGTTACGCCCGCATCAGCCCGCGGAAGGTCGGGATCGTGATGGATCTGATCCGCAACAAGCCGCTGGATGAAGCGCTGGCAATTCTGCAGTATACCCCGAAGGCGGCCTGCGAGCCCCTTCTCAAGCTGGTCAACTCGGCCGCGGCCAATGCTGAAAACAACTTCAACATGGACCGCAACAACCTGTATGTCGCCGAGTGCTATGTCTGCCCCGGCCCGACCCTGAAGCGGATTATGCCCCGCGACCACGGCCGTGCGTACCGCATCCTCAAACGGACCAGCCACATGACTGTCGTCCTGAAAGAGAAAGAGTAAGAAGGAGGTAAACAAATGGGCCAGAAAGTCAATCCCCACGGCATGCGCGTGGGTGTTATCAAGGATTGGGACAGCCGCTGGTTTACCTCGAAGCAGGCCTTCGGCGACACCCTCGTGGAGGATCACAAGATCCGCACCACCCTGAAAAAGCAGCTTTACAGCGCCGGCATCCCCAAGATTGAGATCGAGCGCACCGTGGACAGCCAGACCGGCAACCCCCGCGTCAAGGTCAACATCTACTGCGCGAAGCCCGGTATGGTCATCGGCAAGGGCGGCTCGGAAAGCACCAAGCTTGAAAAGCAGCTCACCAAGATGACCGGCAAGCAGGTCAATCTGAACATTGTCGAGGTCAAGGGCACCTCCACCAACGCCCAGCTCGTCGCTGAGGACGTCGCTTCCCAGCTTGAGCGCCGCATCGCTTTCCGCCGTGCGATGAAGCAGGCCATCCGCAACGCCATGCAGCCGCGCGGCGGCGTGCCGGCCAAGGGCATCAAGGTCACCTGCTCCGGCCGTCTGGCCGGCGCCGACATCGCCCGCGTCGAAAGCTACCACGAAGGTACCATCCCCCTGCAGACCCTGCGCGCCGACATCGACTACGGGTTTGCTGAAGCCAACACCACCTACGGCAAGGTTGGCGTCAAGGTTTGGATCTACAAAGGCGAGATCCTCAAGGGCGCCAAGACCGCTGCCAAGAAGGAAGGAGGCAAACAGTAATGTTACTGCCGAAACGTGTTAAATACCGCCGTGTGCAGCGCGGCCGCATGACCGGCAAAGCCACCCGCGGCAACAAGGTGAACCAGGGCCAGTACGGCCTGATCGCGCTGGAACCGGCGTGGATCACTTCCAACCAGATCGAAGCCTCCCGTGTCGCGATGACCCGTTATATCAAGCGCGGCGGCAAGGTCTGGATCAAGATCTTCCCCGACAAGCCTGTCACCGAGAAGCCGGCCGGCACCCGCATGGGCTCCGGTAAGGGCAGCCCGGAATACTGGGTGGCCGTGGTCAAGCCCGGCCGCGTGCTGTTCGAACTCGCCGATGTTGACGAGGCGACCGCCCGCGAGGCCCTGCGCCTGGCTTCTCACAAGCTGCCGGTGCGCTGCAAGTTCGTCAAGCGCGAAGACAACGACACTGTGAAGGAGGGCGACGCTGAATGAAAGCCACTGAACTGCGCGAAATGACCGATGTTGAGCTCGCCAAGCAGCTCAAGGATCTGAAAGCCGAACTGTTCAACCTGCGCTTTCAGCACGCCATCAACCAGCTGGAAAACCCGCTGCGCATCGACACCGTCAAGAAGGACATCGCCCGCGTGATGACCGTCATGGCGGAAAAGAATGCGAAGAACGCGTAAGAGGGAGGGTAAAACATGGAACGTAATCTGAGAAAGACCCGTGTGGGCGTCGTCGTCTCCGACAAGATGGACAAGACCATCGTCGTCGCCGTCAAGGACAGCGTCCAGCACCCTCTGTACAAGAAGATCATCAAGCGCACCAAGAAGTTTAAGGCCCATGATGAGAACGGCGAGGCCGGCATCGGTGACCGCGTCGAGATCATGGAGACCCGCAAGCTTTCGAAGGATGTCAACTGGCGCCTGGTCAAGATCATCGAGAAAGCGAAATAACAAGCCTGGTACTTTGAAAGGAGGACCTGAAAGATGGTTCAGATGCAAACTTATCTCAAAGTTGCCGACAACACCGGTGCCAAGGAGTTAATGTGCTTCCGTGTACTGGGCGGTACCCGCAAGAGATATGCCAACATCGGCGACGTCGTGGTCTGCAGCGTCAAGAAGGCTGCGCCCGGCGGCACCGTGAAGAAGGGCGATGTGGTCAAGGCCGTTATCGTCCGTTCCAAGCACGGCCTGCGCCGTGACGACGGCAGCTACATCCGTTTTGATGAGAACGCCGCCGTCATCGTCATGGCCGACAAGAGCCCCAAGGGCACCCGTATCTTTGGACCCGTCGCCCGCGAGCTGCGCGACGCCGGCTATACCAAGATCCTGTCCCTGGCGCCCGAATCGCTGTAAGGAGGTTTTAATAGAATGAACAATCTTCATGTTAAAACCGGCGACAACGTCATGATCATTTCCGGCAAAGACAAAGGCAAGACCGGCAAGGTCCTGCAGACCTCCCCGAAAGAGGGCAAGGTCATTGTCGAAGGGCTGAA
>DWYK01000016.1 GCA_019118705.1 Candidatus Merdibacter merdigallinarum
ACATACTCCACGGAAAAACCGGCCATAATCGGCCGCAACCTCCCGCTTCAACGCATATCTGTCGCAGTCTTGCCTGATTATGATACCATATCCCGCCTGGAAACGCAAGGGGCAAAAATCTGTTTTTTGCAAGAATTTTCATCTTTATTTTTGTGTATTTTTACCCGCCGTTTTTCCAGAAGATTTCCTGCTCATAGCGTTCCCCGAAAACTGCCGCTTTATACCAAAAAAATCTGCGCGGCCGCCTTGCCCTGCGGCCATCCGTTTGCTATACTGTACCTCGGGCGTTCCGCGCGCCCTGTCCGTCTATACCTATATATAATATAATCATAAGGATGATGCAACCATGAATCCTGTCCTGCGATCCTGTCTTTCGTTTTTCCGCCGTGAGACCGTGCTGTGCGCGGCCCTCCTGCTGGCCGTTGTTTCCGCCTTTTTTGTGCCGCCCAGCCCCGCCTATCTTGGCTATATTGACTGGGACACCCTCGCCCTGCTGTTCAGCCTGATGGCCGTGATGAAGGGCTACCAGAAAACGGGACTGTTCGTTTCTCTGGGCGGGCGGCTGCTCAAAATGGCCTCCAACACCCGGCGGATGATGCTTGTGCTCGTTTTCCTGCCATTCGTATGCAGCATGGCCGTGACAAACGACGTTTCCCTGATCACCTTTGTGCCGTTCGCGCTGGCTGTCCTGCGCATGGCGGGGCAGGAGCAGCTGATGATCCCCACCGTCGTACTCCAGACGGCGGCCGCAAACCTCGGCAGTATGCTCACGCCGATGGGCAACCCGCAGAACCTCTACCTCTACGCGCAGTCCGGCATGAGCTTCGGGGAGCTGTGCGGCGTGATGCTGCCCTATGTTCTCCTTTCAGGGATCTGCCTTGCCGCGCTGATCCTGATCCGCAGACCTGTCCCCGTTTCGGGCGTATCCGTAGAATCGGGAAGTGGGGATCCCCGAGCCCTGATCCTGTACACAGCCGGGTTCGCGCTCTGCCTGCTGGGGATTTTCGGGATCCTGCCGCCGATCGCGATCGCCGCTGTGACTGCTGTATTTTTGCTGATCCGCGACAGGAAGCTGTTGGCATCGGTGGATTATTCTTTACTGGCGACCTTTGTGGGATTTTTCATCTTTACCGGAAACGTGGGAAGCATGGAGGGATTCCAGAACCTGCTGGCACCGGTGCTTGAGGGGAGAGTCCTGCCGGTGGCGGTGGTGATCAGTCAGATCATCAGCAATGTACCGGCGGCTTTGCTGTTGTCCGGGTTTACCAATGAATGGCGGGAGCTGATCATTGGATGTAACCTGGGCGGACTGGGTACGCTGATTGCTTCGATGGCGAGTTTGATTTCATATAAATTTGCGGTGAGGGAGTATCCGGAACAGAAAGGGAAATATTTATTCTGGTTCACAGTATGTAATGTGGGACTATTGGCGGTGCTGCTGGTGGAAAGTATAGCACTAAGCTAAAGGTGAGCAAAACATAAAGTTTTCGCCAGCCTTTTTCAAAAGGCTGCGACGGGGTGTGGGGGCGAGAAGCCCCCACATGGAAAGGGACGCAAAGCGTCCCTCGAAAAAGGTGAGCAAACAGAGAAGGCAACCATCCGGGGGATGGTTGGCCGGAACGCCTTTGCGATCCCCGGAGGCAGAGCGTCCGCGGCCCAATCCCAGCCCAACGACCTAACAGCCCAATCCCGGCCCGACAACCTCAAAAAACCGCACAGCCGTTATTCAAAAACCTCAATAAACCTCTCCTCAGCCGTGTAAGGCTTCCAGCCCGGATCCCCGGTGCGGAAAAACGAACACCAGCAGTCGCATATCCTGCGGGAAAGTTCCCTGTCCCTTTCCTCAAACGGACGCCATGAACGCTCAAGCGTGCCGAACAGATACCACAGATCCGCAGAATGGAACGCACCCGCCTCATCACCGGGAAGCCTCCGGCGGAAAGAATACAGATAATTCGGAGCACTTCCGATCCGGCCCGTCCTTTCTGCAAAATCGACGCAGCCTTTCATCAGCCCATCCGGATCGCCGTCGCGGGGGATGTCGTTCGCAGTCGCCCCCAGAATACACGGGATGCTGTGCGCTTTTTCGGAATCCAGAATTTCCTCCTCCGTTTCCGGCAGGACGAACCCGTCCGCCACGGGGGAATACAGGCGCATCCCGGACCGGTGATGGAAGCAGTCGTTCGCAGCCGTCTGCAAAAGCTGCCACGGCGTTTCCCGGAGCTGCTCTAAGGAAGCAATCCCAAAACGGCGCATAAAGTTCTCCCCTTTTCCCATGGCCGCCTGTGCCGTGCTTTCGCGGGCAAAATTCCCGTCAATCCCGCCGCTGTGCAAGATCGCCTGCCGGAACAGCCCCTTTGTCAGAGGGGACACCATCAGCGCCTGCACGCTGAACGCCCCCGCCGACTGGCCGAAAATCGTGACGCGATCCGGATCGCCGCCAAAGGCCCCGATATTTTCCCGCACATATTGCAGCGCGAAAATCTGATCCAGAAGCCCGTAGTTGCCGCAGCGTCCGTCCGGATCCTCCTGCGCCAGCCACGGATGGCACAAAAATCCCCACAGCCCCATCCGGTAGTTGATCGTGACGAGAATCACGCCCCTGCGCGCGAATTCCGCCCCGTCAAATTCCACCTCGCTGTTGTAGCCGTTGAAGAAGGCTCCGCCGTGAATCCACACGGCCACAGGGTATTTTTCAGCCCCGCGGCAGGGCGGCGTCCAGATATTCAGGTGAAGGCAATCCTCGCTCACGCCGGGCTGGAACTCCTTTGCACCGTAAAATTCCTTGTCGTAAAAGGAATCCGTGTCGTGCCTGTCCTGCGGGCACATGGGGCCGAAGCGATCGGCATGAAAAACGCTTTCAAAGGGTTCCGGTCTGCACGGCGGCCGGAAACGCAGTTCCCCCACCGGGGCTTTTGCGTACCGGATCCCACGGTAGACGGTGTATCCGTCACAGGGGACCCCCTCCACCGGGCCGTAACAGGTTTGTACAATCATTTTCAACACCTCCCGGATTTTATTTTACTGTTTTGCCAATCCAGTTGTCAAGAGACAGAATGTGCTGTCTTTAATATATGGTTCTTACGGCCGCCGGGAGATCGGACGGGGCAAGGGCGGGCATACCGGATTGTGTACACACGGCGCCTCCCGGGTCCGCAAAAGCGTTCAGGGGGAACCATCCACCGGATGGTTCCCCCTCTCTGTTTGCTCACCATTTCGGGTGGAACGCTTCGCGTTCCTTTATGCGCAGGGGGACGCTGTCCCCCTGCACCCCCTGCAAGCCTTTTGAAAAAGGCTTGAGCGAAAACTTTATGTTTTGCTTACCTTTGGCTCTTAATAATTTTCCGCCTTAATCTGGAAATACGCCTTCGGGTGCGAACACACCGGACATACCTCCGGCGCTTTCTTCCCTACTACAATATGTCCGCAGTTCGCGCACTGCCATACCATATCGCCATCGCGCGAGAACACAAGTCCTTCCTCGACATTCTTGAGCAGTGCAAGATATCTCGCCTCGTGCTCCTT
>DWYK01000154.1 GCA_019118705.1 Candidatus Merdibacter merdigallinarum
CTAATTATCATGGTAGGAAGTAAGCAGGCGGCGGAGCGGGTAATGAAAGGTGTTGCTCGATTTATTGAAGAAAAGCTGGGGCTGAAAGTAAATGCTGAAAAGAGCAAGGTGGACGAGCCCAAAGGGATCAAGTATCTCGGATTTGGATTTTACTTTGACACACTTTCCAAAGTATACAAAGCCAGACCGCACCCGAAAGCAGTAGCGAAATTCAAAGCACAGATGAAGAAACTGACATGCAGAAGCTGGGGAGTGAGCAACAGCTACAAGGTGCAGAAGCTGAACCAGCTAATCCGGGGATGGATAAACTACTTCAAAATCGGGAGCATGAAGGGATTATGCGAGCGTCTGGACAGTAATATACGCTACCGCCTGCGGATGTGTATTTGGAAACACTGGAAAACACCGCAGAACAGGGCAAAGAATCTGATGAAGCTGGATGTACCCCGCTGGGCAGCATATAAAATCGCCTACTGCGGAAACCGATATGCGCGGCTTGCTCATAATGGTTGGGTGCATAAAGCGATAAACAATGAAAGACTAGCCGCATTTGGGCTAGTCTCCATGAGTAGCTACTACGCCGAAAGGCGTGTCACTTGTTAAGTTGGTTGAACCGCCGCTTGCGGAACCGCATGAGCGGTGGTGTGAGAGGTCGGAAATTCCTCAATTAGAGGAATTTTCTCCTACTCGATTGGAAGGGTCGTGTCCGGTTGTGGCCCGATCATCCGGCCACTTGTTCGCATCCGCACGAACGTTGGCTGAAGACGATGGCGCAGAGAGATGTGCTCTGGCCGTGTTGTCGAAACAGCGGCATGAGCGATAAGCGGGATCGGCGTTCACCCTCAGAAATGATCGAGGATGAACTGCCGGAGCGCCATGATGTTCTGCTCGATGGCAGTGATGGTTTCCAAATAGGCAGCATCCTCTTTTCCCGTCGGATCCTCCAGGCCCCAGTCGTCCCGATAGGTGCAGGGCAGATGCGGACAATGAACGTTGCAGCCCATCGTTACCACGATATCCACGGGCGGCAGTTCAGACACGAGCTTGCTTCGCTGTGTTGCTTCCATGTCGATGCCATAGAGCTGTTTCATCAGTCTTACGGCCTCTTGGTTGATCTGCGGCACGGTTTGTGTTCCGGCCGAGCAGCTTTCAAACACATCGGCGGCCAGATGCTTTCCAAGTGCCTCGGCAATCTGGCTTCGACAGGAGTTGTGGACACAGATGAATGCCACTCTTGGCTTTTTATTCATATGTCTGACCTCTGGCCTTTTGAATGAGGCGCTTTATCTCATCCACGCTCAACTGTTTTCCACAGGATACCACTGTTCCTTCTATTACAAGGGCGGGTGTCGTCATGACTCCGTAAGCGGCAATCTGAGCAAAATCGGTGACATGATCGACCGTCGTTTCCATTCCGAGCTCTGTGAGAGCCGTAAGGGTCGCTTTTTGCAGTGCGCTGCACTTGGCACAGCCGGATCCCAGGATCTGGATGGAAGCGGCAGGCTTTCTTCCTTCTGCCGATCTGCTCTTTTCTGCGGTACTGTCAGTGTTGCAGCAGCCTTTTGTTTCTTTCTTTTTCCCAAACCATTTCATTAGAATCAATACCTCCTATGAAAATAATATGAACTGAAATGTGTTGAACAGATAGCCGACGATGATGATGCCGATCGTGCAGACACTGATAAAAAGAGCCAGCAGCCTGGGTCTGACGACCTTGCGCAACAGGATGAGCGAAGGCAGTGACAGCGTAGTGACCGCCATCATGAAGGACAGGATCGTACCCAGTTGCGCGCCTTTGGCAAGCAGTGCCTCTGCCACAGGAATCGTGCCAAAGATATCAGCATACATGGGAATACCGACGATGACCGCCAGAATGGCTCCAAACAGATTGTGGCTGCCAAGCATGGTTTCGATCCAGCTCTCCGGGATCCAGTTGTGGATCAAGGCACCGATGCCTACACCGATCAGAATGTAAGGGAGTACCTTCCGGAAGGTACCTGAAACTTGTTCCCAGGCATAGATCAGCCGATCTTTTTTCGTCAGTTGTGGTGATTCGACCTCTGTATTGCTGGCAGAGAAGATGAAGCGTTCGATATGCCTTTCCATGTGTAGCTTTTCGATGATGGTTCCGCCAACGACCGCAATGGTCAGCCCAAGTGCGACGTAAATGACAGCCACCTTCGTGCCAAAGACACTCATGAGCAGGACCAGGCTGCCCAGATCCACCATAGGAGAGGAGATCAGAAAGGAAAAGGTGACACCCAATGGAAGGCCGGCGCTGGTAAAGCCGATGAACAATGGGATGGAGGAGCAGGAACAGAAAGGAGTCACTGTACCTAGAAGTGCAGAGATGATGTTTGCTTGGATGCCATGAAATCGTCCCAGAATCCGTCTGCTACGTTCCGGAGGGAAATAGCTTTGAATATACGAGATGGCAAAGATCAGAACACAGAGAAGTATCGTGATTTTCCATACGTCGTAGAAGAAAAAATGTATGCTGCTTCCGATCCTGCTGTGGATGTCCAGCCCCAGTGCGGTCAGCACGGTTGCAGTCAGATCACTGAGCCAGCGCATGCCCAGTACTTGACATTGAATGAAGATCCATATATCCATATCGAAACCTCTCTTCCTCATTTACGGATGATACATCAATAATTTTTGATCTGTTTTGTGATAAGAACTGCCATCAGAAGCAAGATGGCAGTCTTAATTGTGGTGAGAATCGTTTGCTCTCTCATCTGGGCAGGGTGTCGTCAGCTCATTTAAAAGTCGTATTGCATGATCTCTGCCGCTGCTGTTCAGGCGATAGTGGGTCCATTTCCCCTCCTGACGACTGGTGACCAGACCGGAGTCACAGAGAATCTTCATGTGATAAGAAAGACCGGACTGTGTGAGATCTAAAGGCTCCTGCAGGACACAGGCACATTTTTCGCCGCTGCGCAGCTGTTCGAGGATGGCGAGCCGTTTGGGATCACACAATGCCTTGAATATTTTCGCCTGTTGTGTATATGTATTCTTCATGCGAACACCTCAAATCAAATAATTTTGATGTATTAAGTATATCCGTAAAAGTGCAAACTGTCAACTGTCAAAATAATCATTCCTGAATGACGCAGAGAAGAAAAGCAGCGTCGCTTCGATGGTCCGGTTTGACGCTGCATTTCTATTTTGTTACAAACTTAAAGCTCCTGTTCCATTGCTGTGATCTTTTCCAGCAGGGAGGTCAGCACCGGCACATCGATCGACAACTTTCTGGCGATCGGGACGACCGTACCGGAAAACAGTTCCAGCTCGCTCTTTCGTCCGCTGACCATATCCTGTGCCATGCTGGGCATTGCCTGTGGATCGAGCTGATCGACCAGCTGTACCCAGTTGCGGAGATCCTGATCGTTTAGCGGGATGCCCTGTGCGTTGGCGACGGCCTTGACCTCTTTCATCGCAGCGATGAATTCGGCCTGGTGGGGAGCGCCGCTCTGACAGCCGACATAGCCGCAGCGGTGCAGGGCGCACACCTGATTGATGCCGCAGTTCAACATCAGTTTGTTCCACTGTTCCCGTAAGATGTCCGATGCCACCCGGCAGGGGATGTGCATCGCATCAAAGAATGCTTTCAGGCTGCGTATGCTTTCCTGCTGTTCTTCGTGGTCGGCCCCGATCAGGATCTCTCCGATGCGGGAATAGTGCAGTTCCTGTCCGAGACAGGTCGCGTCCATGCCCTGTACGATGCAGCGGATCACCTGATCGCGGGCATAAGATCGTCGGGTGATCGTTTCGCTGGTGATGCCGTTGAGGCAGGGGAGCAGGAGCGTGTGTGCATCGACAAAGCTGCGGATCTGTTCGATGGCAGATCGCAGACCGGACTGTTTCGTGGCGATCAGGATCAGATCGAGCGGTGCGCCCTCACTGCAGTAAGTGAAGCGGGCCGGCTGTCCGTTGATGAGAAAGGGCTCGCGGGCATAGCGTTCCCTGCGCTGTTCATCAGCGATGAAGATGAGCTCGCTGACACCGCACTGCTGCAGCAGGGAACCGTATAATGCGCCGATGGCGCCTCTGCCGATGATACCGACACGTTGAATCGTCTGCATAGAATGACCTCCTGAACGATCGTTTCGATCATTGCTATCATTGTAGCACAGGATCGCCAAAAATGAAGAAAAAGCAGCGTAGGGACCATGACAAAAAGCCCGCAGAGCAGGTAGGCGCGGGCTTTTCAGAAAGGACCGCGACAGCGGGCTGTTACCCGGGCGCGGTGGTCCTGTGCAGGTTCTGACGGTCAGGCTGTATGCAAAGGTTGTAGTTGAAAGGAATGGTCAGGTCAGAACGGCATGCAGGATGTGCACAGAAACCAGGACGATTACGATGACGGACAGTGTGCGATGGATCCGTCGCCAATAACGGTTCGCTGAGGATCGCAGCGGCAGTGCCAGTACGATCAGCAAAACCAGCAGCATCGCGGCAATCTTGCCGCTGATCGCCGCCGGTGCCCTGCCGGCCAGGATGCCGTGTGCAAACGCACAACTGCAGCAGAGAACGGCAAAGAGGACATGATGCTTTCGCACGGTCTTCAAAAATGGAAAACGGTTCAGCAGGACCGATGAGCGGACCGCTGCGCCCATGCACAAAATGAGAAGCGCCAGCGATGCGAAGGCGAATACAGAATCGAGCACACAGATACCTCCGTTCAATTAGTTAGCGTTAACTAACTGAATACATTATAACAGATCCGATGTGGATGTAAAGAGAAACCGGAACAGTTTTGTCAGCTGCGGCAAACATAAAAAGAGCCTCCACATCGGGAATCCGATGCAAAGGCTCGCTTTCAGTGCGCCTGGCGGCGCACGTTTCTAACGGGTGAAAGTCCCGAATCCGCCCGGTAGTGGGAAGGATATAGCCGAAGGCAAGGGTGTCCATCGTGAGGTGGAATCTGAAGGAAGCCGGATGTGGGGAACC
>DWYK01000155.1 GCA_019118705.1 Candidatus Merdibacter merdigallinarum
TATACTTCTCGTTTTTCAGAATGCTCTCCACCGTGCTCGCCGCCCAGCGTTTCTTCCCAGCGGGGGTGGGTATCCCCTCCCTGGTGAGAAAACTTGCAATGGAACTGGTGGTCTTACCGCTGAGGAATAGGCTGTAAATCCAGCGGACGGTTTCCGCTTCCTCCGGCACGATTTCCGGCAGCCCGTCAGCCCCTTTCCGGTAGCCCAGAAAGTGGCTATACGGCAGGCTGACCTTCCCATCGGCGAATCGCTTTCTCTGGCCCCACGTGACGTTCTCCGAAATGGAGCGGCTCTCCTCCTGCGCCAGAGAGGACATGATGGTGATCAGCAGCTCGCCTTTACTGTCTAGGGTGTAGATGTTTTCCTTTTCGAAGTAGACCTCCACACCCTTCTCTTTCAGCTTGCGGACGGTCACCAGGCTGTCTACGGTGTTCCGGGCAAACCGACTGACCGACTTGGTAACGATGAGGTCGATTTTTCCGTCCAGGGCATCCCGCACCATCTGGTTGAAACCCTCGCGCTTTTTGGTGTTCACCGCTGAAATGCCTTCATCGGTGTAGACCCTTACGAACTCCCATTCCGGCTTGGACTGTATGAAGCGGGTGTAGTAGTCCACCTGGGCTTCGTAGCTGGTGAGCTGTTCCTCGCTGGAGGTGGAGACGCGGGCATAGGCCGCTACCCGCCGGCGCACCACAGCGTTACGCGCCAGGTGTGTGATGGGCTGAATGGTGGGCGGGATGACCGTTACAGCTCTTGCCATTTCTCACCCCTCCTTTGCGCCAGCGCCCGCTGCCGGGCCTTCTCTTTCATCTCCGGCGTCCAGCTCTTGGCTCTGGATGTGTACTCCCAATGCCGCGCTACCGTGGAGCCGTCATAAAAATGGAACACCAGGGTCTTGTCCGGGAGGGCATCGATGCCCTTGATTCTTTCCAGAAAGACGCCCTCATCAAACTGGGCAAGGCCGAGCACCTGGGCGGCAAGGTCGTAGAGCAGCTTCTCCGGGATCTGGGATGTGCCGCAGGAAGGCAGATCTGTCCGCACCGCAGTTGGGCAGTTCCAGAAATGTCGCTTCCCGCCTGTGCATCTCTTGTAGTTGCGACCGCACACCGTGCAGGTGATCATGCTGGTAAATGCGGATTTTTTCCAGGGTGACCGAACTGGCGTGCTTTCCCTGAGCTTGACCAGCAGCCGCTGAGCCGCATCAAAGGTAGACTGGTCAATGATGGCTTTGTGGGTGCCCTCCGCATAGTATTGGGGCAGTTCGCCCCGGTTCGGGATTTCCTTTTTCTCCAAGTGGTTATTGCGGTACTGCTTTTGCAGAAGCGCATTGCCCAGGTACTTTTCGTTGGACAGCATCTCCCGGATGCGCATGGCGTTCCACTTGCCACCCAGAACACCAGTGACCCCTCGCCGGTTCAAGTCAGCAGCCAGACTGGATAGGGACTCTCCTTCCAAAGCTCTGCGGAATACCTCCCGCACCACTTCCGCCTTTTCCGGGTCAACGGCCACGCGGCCCTTCTTGATTTTGTAGCCGAACAGGAAGCGCAGGTTGACCAGCTCGCCACGCTCGAAGCCCCGGCGAATCCGCCACTTCTGATTCTCGCTGGCGGAGCGGCTCTCTTCCTGTGCGTAGGAAGCCAGGATGGTCATCATCAGCTCTCCGTCCGCGCTCATGGTGTGGATGCTCTGCTCCTCGAAATAGACGTCAACCCCCAGGGCTTTCAGCTCCCGGACGGTTTCCAGCAGGGTCACCGTGTTCCGCGCAAAGCGGGAGATGGATTTCGTGATGACCATGTCGATGTTTCCGGCGCGGCACTCAGCCAGCAGGCTTTGAAACCCGTCCCGGCTGTCCTTGGTGCCGGTGAACGCTTCATCGGCATAGACCCCGCAGTAAAGCCAGCCAGTTTGCTTCTGGATCAGCGCACTGTAGTAGCTCACCTGTGCGGACAAAGAATGCAGCATGGCATCCTTCCCGGAGGAAACTCTGGCATAGGCCGCGACCCGCTTCAGGCTGGGCCGCATGGGTGCAGGGAATGAAATTTGTTGAATGGTTCTTGCCATTCCGTTACCTCCTTGTCCAGTGCATATTACCTCTAAAAGGGCTTATTATCCAGCGATTTCGGCGATTCAAAGCGGAATATACTACACGAAGATACCTCGTGCTTTTTGGCGATAATTGTATCAATTTTGCGGTAGTCATCCTCGCTGATGATGCCCTGACGGAGCATATTCCTGGCAAGACTCATGGCGGTCTGGTAGGCGGTCAGTCTCTCGCAAATATCATCCATTCTCAGCCACCGCCTTTTTCCGCGCCGCGGCATAACAGGCGCGGGAGCAGTAACGGCGATCTCTTGCGCCGCTTTGGAATGTACGCCCACAATAGGCGCAGGTGAAATTGTGGAGCGTCCGCTTCCCGCCCTTGTCCGGGTGGGCGTTCCACCAGGAGATACGGCACGAGTCGGAACAGAACCGCTTATGTTTACGGTGCGGTGCTTGGACGATAGGCTTCCCGCACATCTCGCAGAAGTCTGGAATAGCAGCGGCCTCCTCATTGGCGGGATGGCGGCGGAGATAGGTTTTGACGCTATTTACCGGCAGGTCGAGGGCCGCAGCGATTTTCTTGTACCCCAGCCCGTCTCGTCTGAGTTTACTGATTTTGAGCTTTTCGGCTTCTGTCATAACAAGCCCCTTTCCGAGAGGCATAAGGCACTTCTCACCTTACGGCCACGGAAACGGGCAAATATGAGGATGACAAAAAAATAAAGGGGTGCAGCCACGAAAAATGACTGCACCCCTTCGGCTGGGCGGATATTCAGCTGGGGATCTTCAGCTTCTGACCGCTGTAGATGGTGTCGCTGTCAAGGCCATTAAGGGTCTTGATCTCCTTGTAGCGGACGCCGCTGCCCAGGTACTTCTCGGCAATGCCCCAGAGGGTGTCGCCCTTGACCACGGTGTGTACGCGGTAGGTCACCGCCGTACTACCCGCCGGCGCCAGGTCGGAGACCTGCACCGGGGACATGATGGCGTTGGTGCCGCTCTCGTTCTTGTTGATGACCGCACGGTCGCCGGAAACCTCGTGGACATACCATTTCTGCTTCCGCACCCAGGCGGGGATGGTCTGGCCGCTGTAGTACTTCGTCCCGGTGATGGTCACCAGATCGCCGGCCTTGATTTTTCCGCCAGGCTGCTCCGGCTCCACAGGCGTATCCGGCGCAGAGCCGCCCAGCTTGTCCTTGACCGCCGCCCGGAAGGTGTCCATGTTCTTCCCGTGCTTCGGCCACCAGTGCAGCACATCCGCGTGGTTGGACGCGATGCCCAGGTTGTGGCCTTCGCAGTGGCAGATGATGTCCTGCTCTGTCAAGCCATAGAGTTCGCAGAGATACACGCAGAGATCCACCGCCTCGTTGTAGACCTTGTCCAGATAGGCGGCGTCTGTGAGACCGTCCTCGCAGATCTCGAAAGAAATGTGG
>DWYK01000156.1 GCA_019118705.1 Candidatus Merdibacter merdigallinarum
TATAATGGTTGTTTTGGGAACACCACTGATCTTTGACAAGCGATATTTGGTAATGTTTTTGCTATCCAGATAGCCTTGCAGATCCATACGGTTTTCCTCCTTCTGTCATCCAGTATATCGGTACACCGACCGTCAGTCAACTGATTTGCAAAAATAAAGGTTTATAACGTTGCCTTCGCCGTTACAGTAGTAAATGTTATCCGTAAGGACTCAGCCTGGGAGGGCTGCAAGATACGATTGCTGTGGCGATGTGTTTGGAAACAGAAGACAGGGGTTTGGGGAGAGCCCCCAAATTTGCGTTTGGATATCCAAACGCTATGCTAGCAAAACCGTCTGCCAGCAGGTTGGGGGCCTTTGAGCCCCTTTTCCTTCCCAGTCGGTGGGAAAAAGCCGGTGAGAAAGTGAATCATGCTATGATTCACTTTCCTGGGCTTTCCCTCGTCATGTGAAAAAAGTGAATCATGCTATGATTCACTTTTTCTGAAAAGCAGCTGTCCTTGTGAATCTTATTAAGATTCACACCTGCCTGGTTCAATCAGACAGTGAATCTTAATAAGATTCACTGCCCCCTTGTTTACCAGCTTAATGCGCAAATAGGAAATAAACCTTACGATTTAAACAAGGATTCATAAAGAATTTACAGATGGCATGACAAACACTCTGTTTTGCAGCCACCCATAATCAGCCTATCAGCTAAATATGCCATATCCTGGCATATTTAAAAAATGTTCTCAGAAAATTCATAATAGAAAAGCTGCTTTGTTGGGAGCATAACAGAAAAACCTAACAACTTTTGTTACATTAAAAAAGTTTTTTTGCATTATCTCCTTTTGCGCTGCCATCATAGCAGGCAAACCTCGCAACTTTTGCGATATTTATCTCATTTTTTTGAAAAAAGGAGGAAAAGAAAGATAAAACTGCTACAATACAAACAAAAAGCCGCCGATCAACGGCGGCATAGACTTGCGATACCCATTATGGGACTGGCGTTGTGCTACAATGTATGTATAGAAAAGTAGATGGTCAGGAGGATGGCTGCCATGAAAAACTGGGATTTCGGCTATTTTGGCAAGGGAATTGACGGGTACGTCCACTATATGCAGGCATTTCATCGAAATTTCCCGAAAAGTTCCAGGCAGTCCAGAATGAAACTGGCAAAGCCGAGGCCGCGCTATGTACCTTCCAAGGAAGAGGGAAGCTTGCTGCAGAGCCTGGCCGAACTGGGAGGACTGTTCATGATCATTGTGATCCTTCTTGGTGTTTTGTCGCTCTTGCAGTAACGGGACCGAAAGGGAATCAGGATGCCAACGATTTTGATTGACGCAGACGGCTGCCCGGTGGTGGACCTGACGGTGCGAATTGGCCGGGTCCATGGCGTGCCGGTGAGAATCCTCTGTGATACGGCCCATCGCATCGAGCGGGAGGGTGCTGAGACGCTGGTCTTTGACAAGGGAGCTGACAGCGTGGACTTTGCCCTGGTCAACCGGGTGCAGCCGGGAGATATTGTCATCACCCAGGATTATGGGCTTGCCAGTATGTGCCTGGCTCGGCGGGCCAGAGTGCTCAACCAGAACGGGCTGGAGTACACGGCCCAGAACATTGACGGTCTGCTGGCCCGTCGGCATGAAAACAAAAAGCTCCTCCGTGCCGGCAAGCACCCGAAAGGGCCAGCCAAACGCACGAGGGAGCAGGATGGGGCGTTTGAAAAAGCACTGGAGAATCTGTTGCAAGAGTAATGGCAAAAGAAACAAACAAAACAGCCCCCCGCAGCAGCCGCTGCGGGGGGGCTTGGTATTATTCTGGGATCGGATGAAGGGCATAGCCCACTTCATCCAACCGCATGGAAAAGGTTGGAATGCCGGCCTGGCTGCAAAGTTCCTGCAACTCCTTTTTGGCAACCTGTCCTTTGCAAGAGTTGTCTGTGGCGGCACCAAAGTATACAGCAGAGATGGGCGGCATCTCAAATTCAATGTGGAGAGAAGATGCCTGAGTACCCACATGAACGCCCTTGACAATTCGCCATTCCGATTCGTATTGCCAAACGGAATCTTTCGTAAAGAGTGTACTTGTCAGAAAGCGATAATCTTGCCGGTCAAGTTGATCTGTGGCAACATCGTTCAACAGCTTTTCCGGGACCTGCGGACGTTTTGGTGAATAGATTACAGGAGCAAAAATGACTCCGGCAGAAAAAGGATCAAAGGCAGAAAAATCATATTCAATGCAAAGCCCTCGATGATTGTCAGCATAATGTGACCACATCAGTCGGTTACAGGGACTTTCCGCCAGGCTTCCCATGCGCCAGATGGTATCTACGATGTCTCGGGAACGCGTAGCAAGGTCCTGCCTGGGAGCGCCGGGAAATGCCATGTGGCAATCGAATGGATCGTTGAATGTACTTGGACTGGAAAGGCTCATCTCATGATTTTGCAGGTGCCTTTTCAAGCGCAGATAGTCTTCGCCTTTGGCCTTGCAATCTGGGATTCCCTGATGTTTGTATAATTTGTAATGCAGCTTTCCCAGATAGGCATGGGCGGCTTTATCGAATGCCTGGTCGGAAGCGGCATCTTCCTTTAAGAGCCACTGCGCGGTTTTTCGTTCCAATTGTTTACGTGCTTTACGAATTCTGGCGGATTCTTGAGCTCTTATGCACAAGGCAAAAATCACTCCTCTCCATCCACAAAGTGCCGGCGAGCTCCGGAACTATACCGTTCCCGGGACAGCTCCACACCCGCTGGCAGTCACATCGGCAAACTCGGCCAGAATGGCATCTTCTGCTTCGGAGTTCTGATAATCCGGATTGCTCAGAATCGTGTTTTGTAAGGAGGCCTTCAGCTTATCACAGCAGGGCTTGAAAGACAGATAGGTGATTCCGCCGCCCAGCACACCGCCGACCACTGGAATCGCCTTTTTAAAGAACCCGGCGAAGATCTGTTTGGTCATTCGCACGCCAAACCACTTGGACACATTTCTTACAATGGGGAAGATGGTGCCTTTGGTCAAGGCCCGGCGGAGCAGTTGCTTTTCCACGCCGGTTCCCAGCGCCTTGGCCACCGCCTTCAGAGCGTTGTTTGCCCCAACGACGCCGTACATGACACCCATGCAGAGAATCAGAAGATTCATCGTTTCGGAATCAAAAACCTGGCCGTTTTCCTCCACATCAATTTGGGGGAAGCCATAGAGATACATCAGTTTCTGGGTGGCACGGAGCATATACCCGTAGTACTGGGCAATGTCGGCGGGAATCGTGGCCGCCATGGAAACACCGCCCGGCATACCCAGGGCGGCAGAGATGCCGGACACGCAAACGCGCTCATACTGAATGACTTCATCGGCAATGCGGTTGATCAGTTCCTGCGGAATCCCGGCGCGAAGAGGTGTGGAGGATACCGCGTTTTCGATCACTTCGGGCGTGCATTTGATTTGCAGCTCCTTGCGAAGGAACTGCTCCCGGTTGACCCGAATCCCCGGCACCCGGAGCCCCATCAAAATGACATCCTCGATGTTGACTTCACCATCGCCGTTCTGGTCCAGAGCTCCATAGACGGCTTCCTGAGATTTGGAAGCCAGTTCTTTGGTTTTGCCGGCCACAGATACCGCAGCCTTTCCCACATTGTCAGCGGCGGCCGAAGCCGCTTCACCAAGGGAATGCGCAATCTGTTTGCCATCGATTTTCCGATGTGCTTTTCCGTTAGAAGTACTGTTCTTCAAAATGAATTCATCCTTTCTTTTTATACGATCAAAAAAGAAATTGCTTTTTTCGCGTGAAGATAAAATCGAGTATATTATACCGCTTTTTCCCACACTGCAGCAAGAAACAAAAGGCTCCTTCGTGTCGGCTAGCACCCGAAAGGGCCGGCCAAACGAACGAAGGAGCAGGACGAGGTGACTGCAAAAGCGCTTTTTGGAATCTGCCGCTTTTCAACAATGTCACACGGTATATTTTTAGTATAGCCTTTCATGGAATCAGTTACAACATTAAACTGTTACCTTTCACCTTGAAAATGGATACAGAAAACACAAATGAATAAACCAAGTATACCAAAAAAGGACGCATACCGGAGAATCTGTTCTCGGATACGCGTCCTTCCTTTTGTTGTACGCTTTATTCGGGTTTCCATTCCCGCAGATACTTGAAGGGAAATGGCAGTACGGTCCAGGCTCCGGTGCGTACAAATTCCACTTCTAATAGAGGCAGATACCGCTCAAAATGCGGCGCTCTACCGGTAGAAGTGACCTTGCGGATACGGCAGGCATGGGGTAATGAATGCTGCAAAGATTTGGGGCGCCGCCCACCATAATAGTACTGGGCGTTTCCCTGGGTAAACTGGCGGATTCCCAGTGCGCCGCCCATCAGTTCTTCCAGCACATCCTTTCCTTTGATTCCGCTGCCTATACGCACCCCCGTACGGGCATAGATTTCCCTGTTGACATACTTTCCCAGTGCGGTTCGAAGCTTGAGACAGGCACGCAGCTGGCGGCGGGGGGCCTGGGGTGCCAATTCGGTCAAATCGCTGCAAAGAATTTCCAGGTTATGACGATCTTTCTCTTCGGCGTCTGGCACAAGGCTCTGTACCACGGACAACAAAGGGGCAATATCCAGCCATTCCTCGTCCCGGGTGGAAGCGAGCAGCTCATTCAACTGATCCGCCCGCGGCAAGGTGAACCGCTCGGTCCGGCGGATGATATGGATGTCATCCGGGTTTTCATAGACAATCCCTTCCACATCGGAATCCCGGCTGCCAAATTTGTTATGAAAGGCAGCCGCAATTTTTTCCTGTTCAGCATCCTCCCACAATATTTGATCCTGCCACCGGCTGAACTGTAACCTGCCATCCGGGAACACCTGCAGCCGGCGATAAGAAAGAGGCTTGTCCCGCCCACAGTTTTCCTCATCGGGGATCACAAAGTTGACAGCTGCCTCATATCCCAGTGCCGCCCAGTCGTAGCAGGTGATCTGTCCGTGCAAGACATCCAGCTTGACCGCCATCTCCTGCAAAACCTTGCGCAGGGGGGCATCCTCCTTTGGTTTGGCCCCGGTGTGGTCCAGACCGCTGAGCTGGAAATCTTCCACCGTCAGGTGCTGTACCGCGCAGTGCTTGGGTGCTTTTCGGTAGGGATCCCGTTCGGGACAGTCCGCGTAGGTTTCCTTATTGTGTACGATGCGGAACAAGGCCTCCCCGGGTTTTGGGGCCCCATCCTGAAGTGTAATCCCGCTGTATTGTTCCAGTTCCCGGCGCAGCAGATCTGCCAGGATGGCGGAAGCGGCGTTGCCAACTGTATCTTCCAGGTACAGGGGAACCTCCCGAAGCCGGGCCTTGATGTTCTCCAAGCGGGGATCCAGTTCCTTATCTCCCAGACGCAGATCCTCCGGCAGGGACAAAACATGTAAGGTCAGATAGGGCGCCAGCAAATCCTCCACATCCTGCAGAAACCGATGCAGCACGCCCACCCGGCAACGCTGGAAATCTTCCCAGGAACCGAATTCCAGAAAAGAAACGGTGTGTTTATGGGCGGGGTCCAGGCTGCCGATCACAAACCGGGGAGAGGTCCTGTCCGGGTCTTCCTGCACCAGGCGGCGCAGGAACCCGCTTTTTGTGTCAAACAGATATTGCGCCTCGGCTGGTGCACCTCGTTTGCGTTCCGCCTGGCAAAAGGTCACCACCGAAAGTTTCACGCAGCGGTCCCATGCCAGCTGAATGCGTAGTGTCCAAAAACTGCGGGGAACTTCGCCCCGTCCCTGACGCCATGCGGCCTGTTGGTAGTACAGTTTGCCGGTGAGGTTGTGGTACATCCGTCCGTCGGCCCCCAATGCCGGCATGGCGTTACACAGGAGCTGGGCCAGCAGATGGTCTTTCAGTTCGGTGGAGGAAATCTCCCGCAGAGAAATATCCTCCGATTCGCTTTCCAGTACCTTTTTCAGATTTTTATAGTCCAGATTTTGCCGGGCGTACAGGATATAGCAGAGGGCACCGTATTCGTACACCACGGCCAGCGCGCGCGCCGCCTGCAAGGCCTGATCCGGGATCAGGCTGTGCTGGTAGTTCCCACTGTCCCGCTTGACTTCCAGAATCACGAATTTCTTTTCAATGGCGGCGCGGTCAAAGGTGATTTGCAGTTGGTTCGTAGGAATCATCACAGGTACCTCCCCAGATATTGCATCGCCTGCCGGTTTACCGTGCCGTCCGGCAGGAGCAACCCCGGAATTTCCACCAGCCGTTCGTCCCTGGTGCAGGATGGCTGGAATGTTGGTTCTGCAATCAGATTGATCAGAAAGGCCCGGCGGCCGCCCACACCATCCAGCTTGTCCAGTGTTTTACGGCGCACAGCGTCCTCGTACTGCCGGGTTCCGCTTTTCCAGTGTTTGAAATCGAACCAGAGCCCGTCCGGACCAGTAAAGTCAAACTGTTCAAAGCTGGCAGGGTCGTCAATCTCCTGCAATTCCAGACCCAGTTCTTTGCGCAGGATATAGGCGCCGGCCACTTCCCCCAGAGCACCTTTATAGATGTTCTGGAAAAGAACAGGACTCATCATGTAGGGCCCATCGCCAAAATCGGTGGCCCACCCCTGTTCCTCAAAATGCTCTTGTAAACCGGGATAGCGCAGCAGGATCGGCAAACGGGACTCCGCCAGACTCACCTCGGAGGGTTCACCGGAAAAGTGCTCTTTGCGTAAAACTGCTGCAAAAGCGGCCTTGTTGGCACTGGGGGCCAGCCGCACCTCGGAAAAATCCCCCTTCTGTGCGTAAAAATAGCCGGGTTGGGCAGGGGAGATGGGCAGATAGTAGCTGCGGATCACCGGATCGGTCCCGTGCAGTGTTTCATCAGCCCGGGGGTGGCAGAGCACCGTCTGGCGCAGCTGTTTCCACAGGGCGATACTTTCCGCTGTCCAGGAGGCACTGAGCATCCGCATCAGGTAGGCGTTGCCGCAGGTGGCGATCCGTTCCGCTTCCAGATGGCGCCGGTCGGCGGGATGGCCCGCTGCCTGCAGCGCGCGTCCTGCACGGACCAGTGCCTCCATCTCCGAGGCGAGAAGCCGCTGATGCAGGCAGTCAAGGTCCAGATTCTGCAGCACCTGCGTTGTGGTAAAGAGGTACACAACCGGTCGTTTGAGGAAGGTGCGGCCCATCCGTCCCACGGCCTGGACGACATCCCGGGTGATACGGCCGGAGAAGCTCGGGCACCGCTTCAGCTGTGCCTGGGCGGCCGCATCGATCTCTCGCTTTCCAGAAAAATGCCCGATGCCATTTTTCAACAGTGTCTGCATGGTCTGGCGGGAAATTTCGTCATTCTGGTACAGGCACTCCATCTGGAAACAGTACCGCATCAGATCCGTGCCCTGCCAATGGTCGGCCTCCTGAAGATTGACTGTCACATGGGTGATATCGCCCAGGTACAGGGCGTCCACATCCTTGTGGGTCATGCGGCTGTCGGATGGATCGGCATCTTCCTTCAGGCAAAGGAGATCGGTGCGCTTGTCCACGGGGTATTGCAGATTCTGCCCGGCACCGAGGGTCTGATAACTGGAGAAGATGAACCGCCGCTCTCCGGCCGCAAGGCCTTGCATCAGCGCACCTTTGGCCTCGTCAAAATGTTCCCCGCTGCGTAGCACGACCAGTTCTCCCTGATTTTCCGGCGCAAAAAGCACGCGCAGTGTCTCCAATGCATCGCGCAGCAATTTTTCGTCCAGATCCCGCTTGCCGGGGGATGGCAGCAGTTGATTGAGGCAGAGAAACGCCCGAATATCACGGTGCAGCCAGAACGCCTTCATGGCAGCGAACAGGTTGCAATAACGCTGGCTCTGGTATTCCGGAAGCCCCATCACGATAAACCGCTGCTCATACAGTCGCGCATCGGCTCCCGCTCCAAAGATCTCCTGCAATCGCTGCTGCCATGGCAAGGCTTGCCGGTCTACGACGGTCAGGTCGACCTGGACCCGGCCATCCCGGTACGGTGTCCAGAGGTTTTCCATTTCCCGGCGGATCTTTTCCTGGGTATCCGTGGACAGAACCTTGAACCGGTCTCCCAGCTGTTCTCTCAGATAGCGCAGATCGTAGTTCCCCAGCACGGTGGGCAGACCGCCGGTTGCTGACAGGCCCACGACCTTGGCACGGCGGCAGAGATACAAAAGAACTTTCTCGGGGGTGTTCTGCAACTGTAAATAGTTCAGGTGGGTCTGGGTGCGGTGACGGTCATCGTCGATAAATTCAAACAGCCGGAATCCCGTTTCGTAGAAGGAAAGATCCGGTGCCGTCAGGGTATGCGGCGTGCCGGTCCCCTCTTTCAGCTCGGCAGTCATCAGACGTATCTGCTCGGGGGTCAGGCGGTATTCCCGGAAGATGCTCTCCGCCGCGGCGGTCACTGGATAGAGGTCCTCTTCCCGGCATTTGCCGGCATTGATCTGACGGGCATACGCATCGGCCCAACCGTAGACATAGCGCTGGAACCGCAGCAGAAACCCATGAATGTGCCGCAAGATCGTCTGTAGAACCAACCGCGGTTCGTCTTTGTGGGCCTGGTACTCCTCTGCGGTGTCGAAGTACACCTGCACCTGGGCCTGGTCATCGTTGCGCACCGCGCGAATGTGGGTCCGTCCGGCATCCAGAACTGTCAGGTAGGAGATGTCATGAAACAAGAAGTTCCGTCCCTGCGCCGGAGTGTCGCCCACGGTTTTCATGCTGTACTGCAGGGCGCCGTCCTGATAGATCGCCTCAGCCTGATCCAGCAGGTCCTGCCAGGTGGTGGTATGCCCGGTTTCGTATTTCTTTCGCAGAACCGTCAGTTCCTGGCTGGCTTGGTGCATCCGGATGCCCGTGTATACCTGAACAAAAAGCTGCAGATAGTCGGCCCGCAGGTTCATGGATTGCTCGATCAGGCTATCCAAAATATCGGCACGG
The DNA here is from genome assembly GCA_019118705.1 of Candidatus Merdibacter merdigallinarum. Taxonomy (GTDB): domain Bacteria; phylum Bacillota_I; class Bacilli_A; order Erysipelotrichales; family Erysipelotrichaceae; genus Merdibacter; species Merdibacter merdigallinarum. Next base: position 8,894 of record DWYK01000156.1, read on the forward strand.
GTGGCATCAAATTCATCGAGACATAGGATACTCCCCTCCAGCATCCGGTCGGAAAGACAGTCAAAACTTGGCTCCACGATGGTTATGTTGCGGGCCATCAGCTTTTTGACCGAGAGCAACAGTACCTTGTATTCCGACCAGAAGACGGCCGGGTAGATTGCCTGTACGGCCTGATAGGTCTTACCGTAGCCGGTAGGAGCTTCCGCCAGCAGCAGCCCCGGCCCGGCGTGATCGTTTTGAAAATAGTCGAGCAACTCACTTTGCATAAATCCTCCTTTACAAGTGTATCGAGATGGAATGCGGTTAGTATACTTCCAGTATAGCGAACCAGCTTTTCATAAAATAAAAATCTATATAAAAAAGCAGAAAAAAACTACCGCTCAATCGCGGTAGTAGGTATATATGGTATCAATCAACTGTCGCAGCCTGGCACGAACGGCAGGCGGTCCCAGAACCTCGATCTTTTCCGCCTGGCCCAACACCCATCGGGCAAATCCTACAGAAAGTTCGGCTTCCGCCGTAAAACGGACCCAACCGCCCTTTTCTTCATCGGCTACCGGCCGGATATCGGTACCAAAGGTTTCAAAGGCAAAGTCCAGCAGCTCCCGTTGCAGCCGGAAGGTCACCCGCGCTTTTTCCTGGGCGGGGAACATATCAAACTGACCGTAATGCAGCGGAACGGCAGGTATTTTGCACCAGAAGGGAACCGATAGCGAGAGATTCTCCATGCGGTCCACCCGGTAGTTCCGCTGCTGTTGGCCCTCCGGGTGTGCCGGATTCAGCGCGATCAAATAGTAGTGCTCTTTTTCCCATACAACTTTCAGCGGCAGAATTTTGTGGTATTGTTTCAGCGGTTTCTGTCGTCCGTCCAGATCAAATCTGCAATAGGTAAAATCAAGACAGCGGTGGCTGTCCAGTGCCTGGTAAAGTACCTGCAGGGTCTGGGGCAGCTTCTCGTTTTGCATAAGACAAATTCTGGTCTGTACCCGCTGCTGGAGTTGACGTACTTCCTGATCGGAAAGATAGCCCTCCAGTTGAGAGATCAGGACGCTCTTCTGCCGGGGACTCAGAAAACGGCTGATGGATATCGAGTCAAATACCATCCGGGCTTCGTTCAATCCAAAGTTCGGGTGGTAGGCCTTATAGCGGCGTTGGTTATGCGCCCCGGCCGACGATTCCACCCGCACCGCCAGGGCTCCCTCTTCACTAAGTACTTGCAGCACCGAAAGAGCCTCACGCACCCGTTGTTCTGAACACCGCTCTTCGGGATGAAGCAAGAGCAATTTGTCATGAATCTGATGCAAGGTCAGCGCTTTGTGGGCATTTGTTTCCTGCTGCAGAATACCAAGAATGTGAATTAATCTTGCAGCGCTCATGGCAACATCCTCCAGACAGCAATAGCTTTAGAACAGTGGGGCGATCTATTTGAAATGGAATGTATTCCGGCTTTATTATAAAACAGGCGCTTGACTCAAACAAGGTAAAGCGTTCAGATACCATGGTACATTCTGATACAAATTGATATCAGTTTGTATCAAGGCAAAGAGATATTTCTATGGGAGCTGCTTTGATGAAGATGAACAATGTGGCAAACTGTATCCTACTGCTTTTTCTTCTGGATAAAGAAACTGATGCTGTTGATCAAAATGGAAGCCACGGTTCCGATCCAACACAGGGTAACACCAGTGGGCGTCACATCCATCAGCGCAGACCAATCCTCTCTTGCAACATACTGTGCATCCAGCTGGTAAAAGGCGCAGACCGTGAGGGCTGTCAGGGAAACGCTGATAAAGCGGATAACCTCCGCATTTTTACTGTTCATTCCCAAAAACACTGTGCCAATCGCGGTCACGATGGCCAGGATACCCAGTACAAGAAACATACAATCACGCCTCCTCTGAAAATGCGAGTTCGCTGGTGTCTCATTCTGATTTGATTGTAGCATAAAGCCGCGCGGATCAAAAGATGGGGCAATATCCAGGCCCCGGCCATCGCCCGGGGAATTTTGTGTTATACTGTTCTTACCGGAGACAGAAAGGGGGACGGCAGGATGGCAGTGGAAAACGGGGAGTGGATCATGCGGGGTCCGGCTTGGGAAGATCCGGCCTGTATCCACAGCTGGCAGAAACTGGTGGACTGGATCGACGAGGTGGGATTCCTACCCCTGTTCCGCAACGGTATCGACGGCTTTTCGGCGGAGGAGCGCACCTGTCCCACCGACTGGTGGAGCGGCGATGCCGCCCGTGACCCGTGGGAGTGGCGGCAGCTGATTGCCCGCAGCGGCCGGGTGGCCTACGGCAAATTCTTCGGCAAGAAAGCGGGCTTCATCTCCAAAGCCTGGTTCCCGGATTTTGCCAACTGGCGGCGGGACGGCTACGACTTTGACAGCCGGTGGGACGATGGCCTTGCCACCGCCCGCCAGAAGAAGATCATGGACCAGTTCACCGAAGCGGACGCCCTGCTCTCCTATGAACTGAAGGAGCGGGCCGGATTCGGCAAGGGCGGGGAGAAGAACTTCGAGGGCACCGTGACCGACCTGCAGATGAGCAGCTATCTGATCATCCGGGAGTTCCGGCAAAAGCTCAACAAAAAAGGCCAGCCCTACGGCTGGCCCCGGGCAGAGTATACGACACCGGAAGCGCTCTGGAGTGCGGAATGCATCGCGGAAGCCTACGCCACCGACCCGGCCCAGTCCCGGGCAAAGGTGTTCCGCCAGATCCAGGCCCATTTTCCCGCCGCCACCGAAGAGAGACTGCGGGCGGTGCTGGGCGGGCGCTGAAGAAAAGAAGCGAGGAAAATATAGTAAGAATAAAAATAGGCGAAGGAGCTGTAAACGGGCATGAGCTTTTTTGATGATTTGAATGCAGTATCCGAAGTGAAAAAAATAAAGGCTGGCGGAGTTGGTAAACTTTCTATAAGCCAAGTTGCAAATTTAATCGTTAATTTGCCGGATGCTAAGCGTAACTTAGATCAAAGGCAATACAAAGAGATACAAGATGCTTTTAATAAATTTCGAAAATGCAAAACAAAATATCCGATGGATGCCCAAGAATATGTTTCCTGTTGTAAAAAAATAATCCTTATGCTTGATGAAATTGCACCGTATGAAAAATACTGCGGGGGAAATGAAATTGAATTTTCTTTCATGATGCAGGATTTTCGTGCGAGTGAAGAAAATAAAAAGGATATAAAAGGACACATACAAGAGTTCCTGGAGACGATTGTAGATAAATATGGAAGTCAGACGGATGCAGAAAACTATATACAATACATAATCAATGGGGCAAATGATCGGGCAGCCATTGAGCTGACGTATGATAAAGCAAAAATGTTTCAGGGTATTTTAATAGTAAACCAGCTGCACGGAGCAGATATTGCATTGTTATATTTTGAGTGGCTTGTGCAATATTGGATCATGCATGACACATCTTCTTTGGAAAAAATCGAGAATCTAAGAGATGTCGTGTCTTTTTTGTCCGGTGTGTTGGTAGCAAATAAGTTGGTTGACAGTAAAGGGTGCGATGTTATACGAAATAAGTATTGCGATATTCTCAACCAGCTGGAAAATAAAAGGTTATCTGCAGAGAGAAATCAAGGAATTTGAAATACTAATTTTGCGTACTGTCGTACTTTTATTATTCCAAAAATCACCGCAGGGAACAGCACCCCGCCGTTTTGCGATTCCCCGCAGAAACCGGTGGATGGTCGAAGCCGCCGACGTGGTGGTGGCCTGTGTGCTCCACGATTGGGGCGGAGCCGCCGCAACCCTGCGGTACGCCAGGCAAAAGGGAAAGCAGATTATTTCCTATGAACAGCCGCAGGCCCTCCCTCGAATCACCAAAAAATAGATGGCAGTTATCCTCAAAATGAGGACAACTGCCATCTTTTTTATCCGGTTTATTGGGCCAGCCGGGAGAAGTATTGCTCCAGCTTCTCCTCACAGATCTTTTCCATTTCCGCCTTCTCATCAGCGGTATAGTATACCAGATTCAAAGTACCATGGTTGGGATTTCTCCATGTTTTTGAAAAAATAGGCAAGAATACGTGACGACGCCTTACGTTCCTCTAGAACAGATTCTTCCTATATGTTATAGTATCAATAATGAGTTAAGAATCTGGAAGGATGTTTGGCATGAAAGGTTCCGAGACATATCTGCTTCCCTTTTTGGAAGGGGCGCAGAAGTACTTTATCATTCCGGTCTACCAGCGTAAATACGATTGGAAAATCGACAACTGCCGGCAGCTCTATGAAGATCTCAAACGGATGCTGCGGGAAAACCGTCCCTCCCACTTTTTCGGCAGCATCGTTTCCGCAGTAGAGGGCAATGGAGGCAAGATCGAATACCATGTGATCGACGGCCAGCAACGTCTTACAACAGTGACGCTCCTGCTGTTGGCCATGCGCAATCTGGTGGCCAAAGGGGTTCTCACCTCTTCCCGGCAGAACCTGAGTCAGGAGATCGAACAGCGATTTCTGATCTCTCCCTGGGCGCCCGAGGAAGATCGAATCCGTTTGAAGCCTGTCAAAGGAGACCGGGAAGCTTTCCGGAAATTGTTCGGTGCAGAGGAAGATTTTGTTCCGACTTCCAATCTGACACACAATTACGAATTCTTCCGGGACATACTACTACGTCAAGAAATCTCGGTGGATGAGCTTTTTGATGCGATTGGCCGTTTGCAGGTCATCAGCATCACGCTGGAATCCGGCGACAATGCCCAGCTGATCTTTGAAAGCCTGAACTCCACCGGGCTGGCGCTCTCCGAAGGGGACAAGATCCGCAACTATATCCTGATGGGACAATCGCCCAGAATGCAGGATTACCTGTATGAGACCTACTGGACAAAGATCGAAAGCTGTACGTCCCACGAAGTCAGCGCCTTTGTACGGGATTATCTGAGCATCAAACAGCAGGTCACCCCAACGATCAACACCGTATACCGCGCATTCAAAGGGTATGCAGCGGAAACCGGGCAGGACGTAGAATCCTTCCTCAAAGATATGCTGGACTATGCCCGCCTGTATGAGAGGCTGCTCACCTGCAAAAGCGGGCTGAACAATCAAAAGCTGGATGATTGCCTCTATCGGATGAAGCGGCTGGAGATCGCGGTCACACGGCCTTTCCTCATGGAAGTACTGCGCCTGAACCAGGACGGAAAGCTGACCACCGACGAGGTGCTCCGCGTTTTCCTCATGACGGAAAACTATCTGTTCCGCCGCAACATCTGCGAGGTTCCCACCAACGCACTGAACAAGATTTTCCTGAATCTGAACCGGGAAATCCTCCGCTATGACGGTACCGCTAACCAATATCTGGACAAGATGGCCTACGCCCTTCTTTCCAAGCGGGACAGCGGCCGTTTCCCCGACGATGAAGAATTCAGCGCCGCGCTTTCCAGCAAACAGGTCTACCTGATGCGCGGCAAATACAAGGCCTATCTGTTTGAACGCTTTGAAAACTATGGTACTGTCGAGGTGAAGGATGTTTTCCGAAGTCTGGACAACAACACCTACACCATCGAGCACATCATGCCGCAGCATCTGACGCCGGAATGGATCCGGGACCTGGGACCGAATTACGAAAAGATCCATGCGGAGTGGAAGCATCGGTTGGCCAACCTGACCTTGAGCGGCTATAACCCGAACCTGAGCAACAACACCTTTGCAGAAAAGCGGGATACCATCCCCGGCGGATATCGGGACAGCGGTCTGCGGATGAACCAGCGGTTGGCCAATGAAACCTGCTGGGGCGTGGCGGAACTGCAAAAACGCAGTGACGAGATGGTGAAACGTGCCAGCGAGATCTGGGCCTATCCCACAACTTCCTTCCAGCCGGTGCAGCGGCCGATGGAATCTTGCACGTTGGATGACGAGGACGTAGATCTGACAGGGCGGGATATCCAGAAGTACAGCTATCTCGGTGCGGAGCAGCCTGCCACCAGCTGGACCGAGATGTTTGAAAACATGGTCCGCTTCCTCCACCGGCAGGATAAGTCGGTTCTGTACGGCCTGGCGGACAGCGGCAGCACGGCGGAGCTTTCCCACTATGTTTCTGCCAAACCGGAAGAATTGCGCAGTGCCCTGCAGATAGACGAACACCTGTATCTGGAAAAGAACACCAGCACCGCCGCCAAGCTCAGTATTTTGCGCCGGTTGTTCCCCCTTTACCAGGCAGATGCCGGCAATCTGGTCTTTTTCCTGCGGGACGCTGAGAGCGATAAGGCCACTCAGAGCACCCGCTTGCAGACCCGCCTG
>DWYK01000157.1 GCA_019118705.1 Candidatus Merdibacter merdigallinarum
ATTCGAACCCACGAGTGACGGAGCCACAATCCGCTGTGTTAACCACTTCACCACAATCGCCATGCGCATGATGTATTATACATGATAGGAATTTGTTTGTAAATAGTTTTTTCTCTTTTGTCGCGAAAAATGTGCACGGCGGACCATAGCGGATGATCGATGGCCGCTGGGAAGCGTTTGGAGCGTATCCCGGCGCATCCGGGCCGTCAGGCAGTAAACTTTTTTGTTTGAGAAGTGTGAAGGGAAACGATATAATAAAGAAGAACGTAAAAGAAAGAGGGACATGGAATGGGGATGAACAAAGAGAACTATGAGCGATATGTGCAGGTGCTGAAGGAGGAACTGGTGCCGGCGATGGGCTGTACGGAACCGATCGCAATCGCTTATTGTGCCGCCAAGGCAAGAGAGGTTCTGGGGGCAGAGGTCGATCGAGTCGAAGTCAGCGCCAGCGGAAATATCATCAAGAATGTGAAGAGCGTCATCGTTCCCAATACCGGAGGACGCAAGGGAATCGAGGCGGCCGCCGCCATCGGCATCGTCGCCGGGGATGCCTGTCGTGCGCTGCAGGTCATCGCGCAGGTCAGTGAACAGCAGCAGAAACAGCTGGAAGCGTTTCTCGTACACACACCGATCACGGTCCGCCGCCTGGATTCGGCGCAGGCCCTTGATCTGATCGTCCGTGTATATCATCAGGAGCATACTGCCGCGGTGCGCATCACCCGGGCACATGATAACATCACAGCGATCGAAAAAGACGGAAAGACACTGGAGATCACGGATGCCGCATGCGCGGATGCCGATGTCACACAAAGCGATCGCAGTTTCCTGAACGTTGCGGACATCCTGGAATTTGCCGATACGGTGGAGCTGTCCGAGGTAGAGGCACTGCTGCAGCGGCAGATCGCCTGTAACATGGCCATCGCCAATGAAGGGCTGCGCGGCGATTACGGGGCAAACATCGGCAGCGTTTTGCTGGCGATGGATGCACAGAGCGTGTACAACCAGTGCAAGGCTTACGCGGCTGCCGGCAGCGATGCCCGCATGAGCGGCTGTGAGCTTGCGGTCATCATCAATTCCGGAAGCGGAAACCAGGGGATGACGGCTTCGATCCCGGTCGTCGTGTGGGGAAGGGCCCATCAGGCACAGAAAGAACGGCTGTATCGTTCATTGCTGGTCTCGAACCTGATCACGATCCATCTGAAGAGCGGCATCGGCAAGCTGAGTGCCTACTGTGGGGTCGTCAGTGCCGGATGTGGTGCTGCCTGCGGCATCTGCTATCAGGATGGCGGAAATCTGTGCGCTGTTTCACATACCCTGGTCAATGCGATCGCCATGATCTCCGGGACGGTCTGTGACGGTGCGAAACCAAGCTGTGCCGCAAAGATCGCCAGTGCGGTCGAGGCCGGCCTTCTGGGATATGAGATGTACCGGCACGGACAGCAGTTTCGCGATGGGGAAGGCATCGTCTCCAAAGGTGTGGAGAATACCATCCACAACATCGCTCTGCTGGCCCGAAAAGGAATGCAGGAAACCGATCGGGAGATCATCGATATCATGATCGGCTGTTAAACGCTAGACAATGTTGCTAAAGTGTAGCTTTTGAGAAAAACGACGCTGTTTTTTAAGGAAAGCATGGTATAATACTGACTAGCTTACAGGAAACACAGCCATTGGAAGAAAGCGGGGATGAACGATGAAATATGCGATCGTATTTGATTCAAAGACCGGGAATACCGCACACATCGCGGGGATCATCCGTGATACGCTCAAGCAGCATCGCTGCGTTGCCTTCGGCCAGGAGCTTCCCAAAGAAGAGGTCGATGTCTTGTTTCTGGGAAGCTGGTGCGATAAGGGCGGCTTCAGTGAAACGATGCAGATGATCGTTGCGCAGGTGCACCAGCAGCGGGTCGCACTGTTTGCAACCTGTGGCTTTGGCATGGATGCGGCGTATTTTCGCAAGATCGCGGATCATCTGGGCGAACAGCTGCCAAAGGACAATACGGTCGTTGCCAGCTTCGTCTGTCAGGGAAAGCTGCCGCAGGGCGTCCTGCATCGTTATGAGGCCATGCTGGAGAAGGAAGAGACGCAGGCGGTGGCGAAGCAGATGATCCGTAATTATGAGCAGGCACGTACCCATCCCGATGAAGCGGATGAAAAACAGGCGGAAGCATTCGCGCTGCGGGTGCTGTCACAGTGTGGCTAACATGGTGTGCAAAGTGTCGGTCAGGCTGTTAATGATGTGAGAAATGAGCGGACAGATTAGGAGTGAAGGTATGGAAAAGAAAGTAGCACTGCTTTGTGATTCCAGTGCGGACATCAGCGAAGAAGAAGCAAGGGAACTGGGAATCTACGTCCTGCGGATGCCGGTCATCGTGGACGGTAAGGAATATCTGGAAGGCATCAGCATCTTTGATGAGGATATCCTGGCGGCTTTGCGTGCACAGAAAAAGATCACGACGACGCAGCCGAGCATCGGTGAGATTGCACGGAAATGGGATGAACTGCTGAAGGATCATGATCAGGTGTTCTATCTTCCGCTTTCCAGAGAGCTCAGCGGTACCTGCGCCAGCTCGATCAACCTGGCGAAGGAGCAGTATGCGGGAAAGGTCATCGTCGTGGATTCCACCTTTGTCTGTTACCCGGTCATCTATATGCTGAAAGCGGCCCGGGACATGCTGGAGAAGGGATATACATGTGAACAGGTCAAGGAAAAAATCGAAAAGGAAGGCGATCTGTATGCGATCCTGATCCCGGAAAATCTGACCACGCTGAAAAACGGGGGACGCATCTCGCCGGCGGCGGCAGCGCTGGCCGGCATGCTGAAGATCCATCCGCTGCTCAAGGTGGAACGCGGCGGCATCGATGTGCAGGACAAGGTGCGTACGGCGCAGCGTGCATATAAGATCGGCATCGACTGTGTCACCCGCGATATCGACCCGCAGGACTATGACTGGATGATCATCCATGCGGATAATGAGAAGCTCTGCGATGAACTGCGTACACAACTGCAGGAGGCGACCGGACGTCCGGTGGATAAACGGGTGTTCAGGTCTGTCATCATGTCGCATACTGGGGAAGGGACGATCGGCTTTGGCCGAATCCGCCGCCTGCATTACTGATCAGATCAGAGAAGCTGTCGAAGATCGGCAGCTTTTTTAGTGCTTTTTTGGAATTTGTCCGTATATGCGATTTGAACATGTTCACAACAACACGTTCATATAGTGAGTTAGGAGGCGGTCAAATGGGAAATCGAAGGCTCATCATTACATTTGCACTTGTGTTTGCGGCGGTATTTTCACTGTTTTACTATGCGATGTTTCACATGCTGGACGTGGAGGGAACGGAAACGCAGCGGACACTGTATCTCAATCAGGTCGGCATCTTTGAAGAATCGGGCAATGCGCAAAAGATCTGTGATCAGCTGCAGGAGCATCAGCTGAGTGCATATCAGGTTGAGAAGGAGGGGAGGATCACCGTCGTGACGAGCATTTATGCAGAAGAGGAGAAGACCGAGCAGGAGGGGGAAACGATCGAGGAGATGGGCATGAACTATCTGACGAAAAAGATCACCGTTGAAGGTAGTGAGCTGGTACAGGCGGTGGATGACGGGGATTATGTGCGTGTGCTGCAGGCGGTGGATGATGAAGATACAGGAGATTGAGCCGCAGCTGCGTCCGCGGGAGAAAGCGCTGCGTCATGGGATCGCCGCATTGAGCGACCGGGAACTGCTCGCGGTGCTGCTGCAGAGCGGAACAAAGGGAAAAAGCGCACTGGAGCTGGCGGATGAGGTGCTGTTCCGCTGTGGCAGCCTGGCGAAGCTCATGCAGATGCAGCCAAAGGATCTGATGGACATCACCGGCATCAAGGAAGTGCGTGCCATGCAGCTCTTCGCCGGCATCGAGCTTTCCAAACGCATTGCGGAAACAAGCGTGCAGCAGGAAGCCGTCCATACGCCGGCCGATCTTGTTTCATGGCTGCAACTTCGTTACGGTCATGAACAGCAGGAGCATTTCATCGTCGTCTTTCTGGATGTCCACAACCACATCCTGCATCACCGGACGCTTTTTCTGGGGACGCTCAACGCATCGATGGTACATCCCAGAGAGATCTACAAAGAAGCGCTGCGCTGCAGCGCCTGCAGCATCATCTGTGCCCATAACCATCCAGGCGGTGAGGTGATGCCTTCACAGGCAGACCTTCATGTGACGAAACAGATCGTCCAGAGCGGAGAGATCGTCGGGATCCCACTGCTGGATCATCTCATCATCGGAAGAGACAGCTGGTTCAGCTTCCGTCAGCACGATCTGCTGTAAAGCGAAGGGGAGCTTCCTTTACAGGCGGCCTGTGATCAGGAAAAGACGGCGACAGGAGAGAAGGAGCGATATCGCTGGCGTGCGGCATTTTCTGAGTTTTCTCTGAATTTGGCGAAGATTAAAGAATGATCGATTGCAACATTTTCCTTTAGCCTTTATAATAGAAAAAAGAATGAATGAAACAAGGTGAGGAAATGTCAAGATTTACGCGAACACAAAAAATTCTGATGTGTCTGATCGGCTTTTTTCTGGCGCTGGGACTGTTGTTTCAGGGCATGCGGCAGGCGAGCATCGGTGATATCGGATACAGTGTGCTCAGCTATCTGAAATATGGGCTGATCGATTATCCGCTGACATCCATCAAAAATTTTGCCAGCGACTTCTCCAACCTGTGGAAGGTGCAGGAGGAAAACGACTATCTGAAAGAACAGCTGAGCATGACCGAAAACTACCAGGCGCTGTATGAAAACGCGCAGCGGGAGAAGCGGGAGCTGCAGGAGCTGCTGAATATGAATGAGAGCCTCAGCGATTTCAACATCATCTCCGCAACGGTGATCGGACGGGACGTTTCTTATTGGAATGATCAGATCACGCTGAATGTCGGCTCGAATGACGGCATCCAGGAAGACATGATCGTCGTCAACTCCCAGGGGGTCGTCGGCAAGGTTCACAAGGTACAGGATTCCACCTGCATCGTCAAGCTGCTGACCTGTGAAGACAAAAGCAACAAGGTCGCCGTCCGCATCAATTTCCAGAATGAAGATACGGGCGAGGATGCACAGAGCGAAGAAACGGACAGCGCTTCCCGTGCAGAATCGGTGGAGGGCATCCTGGAATCGTATGATGCCGATGAGGGGGCGTATGTGGTTTCGCTGCTGGATGAGCAGGAGGTAAAAGAGGGCATGCGCGTCGTTACCAGCGGTAAGGGCGGTGTCTATCCCAGCGGCCTGTTCGTCGGTACGGTCAAGAAGGTGGAATCGCTGGAGAATCAGCTGGGGCAGGTCATCTATGTCGAGCCGCTCAGCAACTTTCAGTATTTCGATTATGTCTCGGTCATCGAGGTGAACTAGAATGGCAAACGGCATCTTTTTTACGGTGTGTACGCTGCTGGATCTGGTCATCAGCGTGCTGTTTCCCGGTAGCTATCGCATGAATGATCTGGTGTTCATCTCTTCGCTGGGGTTTTGTTCCCTGGTGCTGGTCATCCGCGAGTATGACCTGCTCGACCGCTGTCTGATGGCATTTCTCTACGGGCTGATCGTCGATCTGTTCATCATGAACACGTTCCTGCTGTATGCGTGTACCTATCTGCTGATCGCGCTGCTGCTGCAGCTGTGGTCCCGTCATATGGGGGATTCGGTACTGGAATCGGTCATTCTCTGTATTGCGACGATCTTCGTCAAGGATCTGCTGATATTCTTCTATATGAGGATGAGCGGTATCAGCGAGCTGAGCTTTGCCGGATGGATCGTCAGCTATGAGTTTCTCTCCATCATCGGCAATGGAGTTCTGGTGTTTGCGGTCGTGCTTCTGCAGCGGATCAAAAACGATTATCAGCGCATGAAGGCTCGTAAGATCCGCCAGGAGGAGAAAGTCAGATGGTATACCTTACGATCAAAGAAGTGAAGAAACAGTTGCATATCCATGTGAAATTTGATTCTTTTGATGAGCTGCCCGTGCAGCTTGCCCAACGGCTGGCGCCCTATACCGTGAACAGGGGACTGTCAGCCTTTTTTTATCTTCCTGCGCTCAGCGACGCGCAGGCGCTTTCCTTTCTGCGTCTGTGCCGACAGCTGAAGCTGACATTGCTGGGCATCGATCCCCTGCCGCCCGAGGCACCGCTGATCCGTTATCGGGAGGGGACCGTGCGCAACGGAGAGCGTTTGTGTGTGAAGGGAGCGCTGCAGCTGTTTGGCTGTATCCGTTCCAGTGCGCAGGTGCGCGCGGACGGTTCGCTCAGCGTCTTCGGTGAGGTGAGCGGCGTCATCGATCTTTTGCATGCGGACTGTGTGCTGTATGCGGCCGCGCTGGATCATGCCCGGATCCGCATCGCCGATTCTCCCTTTGTCGAACTGAGCAGTGCGCATCCCTGCAAGGTCGTCTATGAGGAACAGTCGCTGAAATGTATCGAAGCGCTGTAATTTCGACAAGATCTGCGTTCCCTCCTCAGTAAGATAGGACTGTGGAAAGAGTAACAGGAGGGAAGTTCATGGGAGAAATCATTGCGGTCACCAGCGGTAAGGGCGGTGTAGGCAAGAGCAGCGTCTGCATCCATCTGGGCATGATGCTCGCTTCCAGAGGGTATAAGACATGTCTGGTCGATGCGGACCTGGGGCTGAAGAACCTGGATCTGATGATGGGACTGGACAACCGGGTCGTTTTTGACATGCAGGATGTGATCGAGGAGCGCTGCCTGCTGGAGCGGGCGCTGCTGCAGGACAAGCGGGAGAAAAATCTGTATCTGCTGCCGGTGTGCAAGGGCGTTAACTTTTCCGGGGTGCACAAGGAGGATTTCGTGCGTGTCATGCGGGTGCTGCAGAACCAGTTTGACTATTTGTTCATCGATACGCCGGCTGGGGTGGAGAGCGGCTTTCACTATGCGAGCATCGTGGCCCAGCGGGCACTGATCGTGACCAACCTGGATGTGAGCGCCCTGCAGGATGCAGACCGGGTGATCGGTCTGCTGCTGAAAGAAGGGATCAGCCATCTGGAACTGGTGCTCAACAAAGTGAGTGCCCGCGCCATCGAAAAAGGTATCTGTGTGCGTATGGAAGATGCGCAGAAATGGCTGGCGATCCCGTTGCTGGGCTATATCGTGGAGGACAATCGTGTGCAGTCCTGCAACAATCGGGGGCTGCCGCTGGCCATTGCCCGTGATTCACAGGTCTATCACTGTTTTGATATCCTGGCCCGCCGCTTTCTCAAAGAGAAGGCAGCCCTGCCAAAGCTGAGCGAACGGCGACTGTTTTCAAAGATCTTCGCTTCCTGACATATGATGCTGAGACGGCGCATAACATGAAATGAAGAGGTGAAGGTATGCAGGATATCGATCGCATCCGTCGACGGATCAGAAAGACCCATTCAGCAAGACGCCCGCACCGGCTCGTCAGCGCATTCCATCATCTGGTCCTGGCGCTGATGCTCGTCTGTGTGCTGGGGCTGTCGCTGATGATCGCCGATCGCCTGCAGCTGCCCATCGCTCTGCATGCATGGGATCATATACAGAGCATCCAGTGGAGCTCGTTTCTTCCGTTTGAGACCTGGTTTGCGACAGAAGAAACACAGAGCGTGGCAGCGATCGCTTCCTATGAGGAGGTGGGCGATCATCGCTATCACAATGGTTCCAACGAGGCCCTGACACCGTTTACCGCTACGATCTGTCACATCGAAGCGCAGAATGATACGTATTGTGTGTCGCTGCAGCTCGATGACGGGACGATCGTCAACATCGCGCATCTCCAGGAGGTGACGGTGCAGGAGGATGAGCGCATCCAGAAGGGCAGCACGCTGGGGACGTATCAGGAATATGTGGAGATCCGCTGTTTTTTAGACGGTACGGAGCTCGATCTCAAGGACGTGGAGGCATGATCCGGCTGCGGTTTTTCGCCGGCTGGGCGATCATGCTTCTTTTTGTCTGGCAAAGCGGTTACTGGAAGGTGCTGCTGGCCGTCTTTGCGATGATGTCGCTGCATGAGGTCGCCCATGCGCTGTGTGCGTGTCTCCTTGGCTGTCCCGTCAGCGGATTTGACATTTACCCCTTCGGTTTCTGCGCACGTATGGAAACGATGGGATATGGCAGTGTCTATCGGGAGATGGTGATCCTGGCGGTCGGTCCCATGATGCACCTGCTGTATCCCGCGATCCTGCATCTGCTGGCGGCGGGAGGGGCGATCTCGGTTTCTTTCTGCGAGTATCTGGGCATGATGAACCGTTCGATCCTGTTGTTCAACCTGCTGCCGATCCTGCCGCTGGATGGCGGTCGGCTGCTCTCTTCTCTCGTTCATCTTTGCGTTCCCTATGCCAGGGCCCAGCGCCTGTCCCTGCTGGTCTCTGCAAGTGTCATCGTGCTTGTGGCACTGGCTGGCTGGATGCCGGGGATCGCGGGCACTCTGACGCTGCTGGTGCTGGGCGTACGAACGCTTCGGCAGCAAACGCAGCTGTCGATCGACCGGCTGCGGTTTTACCGCTATCGGCAGGCGCATCCCTTTTACGGCCGTAGCTGCATCCATGCTCACCAGGATCTTTACCGCATGCGGACCAATTACATCCGGGAAGGCTCCCGTGTGCTGAGCGAGGCACAGTGGTTGCGGCGCTTCTTCGGATAAAGCGTGGTGAGCCGGAAACTTCTATGGTATAATAGCTGCGAGGTGAGGACGATGAAGCTACGAAAGCTGTCGATGGTATTTCTGCTTGCCCTCTCGCTGCTGAGCGGCTGTCAGCGCACGCGCTATCAGGTGCTGGTCAGCTGTTATCCGCTGCAGTATCTGGTGGAACAGATCGCAGGGGAGCGGGTCAGCTGTGAATTGCTGAGCGAAAATACGCTGATCCAGCGGGCCGGGATCGCTGAAAATTACAAAGAACTGCTGAATCAGAGCGATGCGCTGTTTTATATTGCGTCCTTGGAATCCTATTATGAGATCTATGCGGACGAGATCAATGCGGCAGGGCTGGATAAGGTCAACATTGGTGATCAGCTGGGCAGCTTCCCGTTTGAACGCGAGACGATCACGGTGAACAACGGTGTGGAATCAAAGGTGAGCGGCCCTTATTATGAGGGCAGTGCCTTTAATGAGGTGGACACGTATTATTCGGATCCGACATTATGGATGGATGCAGTGACGATGAATGGCATGGCGAGTTATATCTGTGATTATCTCTGTGAGCGTTATCCGGCCTATGCACAGGAATTTCAGGAGAACTATGCAGTGCTGGAGGTCTCGCTGGCATCACTGGATGCTCAGTATCAGGAACTCAAGGAGGCGGATATCGCGATCGCGGTCATGACGCCGAACTTCGGTCATCTACAGACATATGGCGTGCAGGTCTACCCGGTCTGTCTGTCGCGTTATGGGGCACTGCCCAATGAGGAACAGCTGGCGGTGATCCGCGAATCTCTGCTGGAAAACGGTGTCCGCTACATGGCGATCGAAAACAATCTGCCGCAGGACATGGTCGATCTGCGCCTGCAGCTGATCAATGAACTGGGCCTGATCCCGGTATCGCTTTATAACATTTCTTCGCTGAATGAGACACAGCAGGAGCGGGGACTCGACTATCTTTCGCTGATGCAGGAGAACCTGGCGATCCTGCAGAGCATTGCGAACGATCCATCCTGAGACAGGTGCGGACATGGGCCGGCAGCGGTATCACAGAAGAAGCTGCCGGTTTTTTGCGACCGTCGCGGATTTGTGAAAAGACAATGTGTGGCGATGGGATTTGTGATAAAATAAATATCTGAAAGAAAGGAGAACCTGCCATGGTGTGCAGGGTGTGAGATCGATGGAAAAACTGCTTTTGCTGGATGGTAACTCCATGTTGTTTCGGGCATATTATGCCACGGTATACGGACGGATGATGAAGACGAGCAACGGGATCCCGACCAACGCGATCTTCGGTTTCGTGACGATGTTCCAAAAGGCGCTGGCACAGATCGAACCGGATGGGGTGATGGTCGCCTGGGATGCGGGCAAACCGACCTTCCGTCACGAGATGTATCCCGATTACAAGGGAACGCGGAAAGAACTGGATCAGGAACTGATCGTCCAGTTCCCGATCGCCAGAGAGTTTCTGGATGCCTGCGGCATCCGTCGCTATGAATGCGAAGGGATCGAGGCGGATGACATCATCGGGTCTTTCGCCAAGGCGCATCCGCAGGTGCATACGACGATCCTGACCAGCGACCGTGACCTGCTGCAGCTGATCGATGATACGACCGATGTGCTGCTGATGAAAAAAGGCATCAGCGAGATGCAGCGCATGGATGCGGCGGCACTGGAAGAGGCCTATGGCCTGCGTCCGGCACAGATCATCGATCTGAAGGCGCTCATGGGAGACACTGCGGACAATATCCCGGGGGTCAGGGGAATCGGAGAAAAGACGGCGCTGAAGCTGTTAAACTGCTACCACAGCGTGGACAACGTCTATGCACACATCGATGAGATCAAAGGCAAGCTGAAGGAAAAGCTGGCAGACGGCCGCGAAGCGGCACAGATGTCCAAGGAACTGGCAACGATCAAAGTGGATGCCGCGATCCCTTTCACACTGGACGATGTTGCCTTTCATGGCATCGATCCGCAGGTCCAGGCGTTTTATCAGAAGTACGAGATGAAATCGTTCCTGCAGCAGGCGCATGCGCCGCAAAAAGCGGAAACGACGAGCATTCGCTGTGTCGATCACATCGAAGGAGATCTGGAACGGGAAGATACGATCGTGCTGGCGGACTATGACAATGAGCATTATACACATAAGCTGCTCTATGGATTTGCGATCGCCTGTGAGGGACAGTTTTTCTACATTTCGCTGGCGGACGCAAAAAAGGATGAGAAGCTGATGAACTATCTCGCCCATGGCAAAAACAAGAATACATACAACGCGAAGGAGTTTTATCACATCTGTGCGCGCAACGGGATCGCATGCGGTGATTTTGCCTTCGATCTGATGCTGGGAGCATTTTTGTTGGACAGCTCGCTGACCAGCTATGAACGCTTTCTCGACCACTATCAGATCCCGATGCCGGTATCGATCGACGATGTGTATGGCAAGCGGGGAAAGAGCATCCTGCCGGAATTTGACCGACAGCTGGCGCACATGCAGGCACAGCTGCAGGGGTATGTACGCATCCTGGCGGATATGAAGCAGGAGCTGAAGGAGCAGCAGCTGTGGAAGCTGCTGAGCGAGCTGGAGCTGCCGCTCTCCCACATCCTGTTCGAGATGGAGCAAGAAGGCATCTGCATCAGCGAACCGGTGCTCGATGAGATCGGCGAAGTGACCGGCCAGCGCATGGAAGCCTATGCACAGAAGGTCTATGAATATGCGGGCATGCAGTTCAACATCAACTCGCCAAAACAGCTTGCGGCCGTCCTGTTTGATGAGCTGGGGCTTCGATCCACGAAGAAGCGCAGCACGGCGGTAGAGGTGCTGGAAAAGCTGCGGGACGCACATCCGATCGTCAACTGTCTGCTGGAGTATCGCAAATACGCCAAGCTGTATTCCACCTATGTGCAGGGACTGAAAAAGCACATCGGAGCGGACGGCAAGATCCACACGATCTTCAATCAGGCGCTGGCGCAGACCGGCCGCCTGTCCAGCAGTGAACCAAACCTGCAGAACATCAGCGTGCGTGATGAGGAAGGACGGGAGATCCGCAAGGCGTTCGTGGCGCAGGAAGGACATGTGTTCCTCTCGGCGGACTATTCACAGATCGAGCTGCGGATGCTGGCGCATATGGCGGACGAGACCCAGATGATCGATGCCTTCAATCACGATATCGACATTCATACGAAGACGGCGATGCAGATCTTCGATGTCTCCCAGGAGGAAGTGGATGCCGGCATGCGCCGCAGCGCCAAGACGGTCAACTTCGGCATCGTCTACGGCCAGTCGGATTACGGGCTCAGCGAGCAGCTGGGGATCACCCGCAAAGAGGCACACAGCTTCATCGAAAAATATTTTGCCTCTTATCCGAAGATCCATGCCTTCATGAACGATACGATCGCTTTCTGCGAGGCGAACGGATATGTGAAGACGATGTTCGGCCGGCGGAGATACATCCCGGAGATCAGCGATAAAAATTATATGATGCGCGAATTCGGCAAGCGGGCAGCGATGAACGCCCCGATCCAAGGCAGTGCGGCGGATCTGATCAAGCTGGCGATGATCGAGATCGACAAGCGGATGCGCAGGGAACAGGTGCGCTCGCGCATGATCCTGCAGATCCACGATGAGCTCATCTTCGATGTGCTGGAAGAAGAGCGGGAGATCATGCTGAAGATCGTCGAGGAAGGCATGCAGAACGTCATGCAGCTCAAGGTGCCGCTCATTGCCAACGCCAGCTTTGGCAAGACGTGGTATGAAGCAAAGTAGGTGAGCCCATGCCGGAATTACCAGAGGTACAGACCGTTTTGGACACGCTCGCCTGTCAGATGGGCCATCCGGTCATCGAACAGATCGAGGTCATCTGGGACAATATCGTACATGGAGATACCCAGGCGTTCATCGCTGGTCTGCAGGGACGGCGCATCGAGCAGTATGCGCGTCTGGGCAAGTATCTGTGCTTTGACTGTGGCGAAGTGATGTGGATCGCACATCTGCGCATGGAAGGGAAGTTCTATCTGCAGCAGCCGCAGGAGCCATACGACCAAAAGCACGTGCATGTGATCTTTCATCTCGATGACGGCCGGCAGCTGCGCTATCACGATACGCGGAAATTCGGTCGGATGTATCTGTACGAACATCAGGAGGATCTGCATGCCTATCCTTGTTTTGCGAACGTCGGGCTGGATGCATTCGATGAGCGTCTGACGGCGGATGTGCTGTATCGACGGCTGCACGGCCGCAGCATCACGCTCAAGCAGGCGCTGCTGGATCAAAGCGTCATCGCCGGTGTCGGCAACATCTATGCGGATGAGATCTGCTTTGCGCTGCGCCTGCATCCGCAGACACGCGTCTCTCGCATGCGCAAAAAGGATTTTGAGGCGCTGATCACGGAGATGCGCCGCATCCTGGGCGGTGCCGTGCGTGCCGGGGGAACGACGATCCGCAGCTATACGTCTTCACTGGGGGTCGACGGCCGGTTTCAGCTGCAGCTGCGCGTCCATGCAAAGAAAGGAGAACGGTGTCCGCTCTGCGGGGAGCCGATCAAGAAGATCACGGTCGGCGGCAGAGGCACCTATTACTGTGAACGATGTCAGAAACGAAGATGAAGAAGATCGCCCTGACCGGTGTGATGGGGGCCGGCAAATCCAGCGTGATCCGCATCCTGAAACAGCTGGACATCCCGGTGTTTGATTGTGATGCGATCAACGGAGAGCTGTTGCAAAAGGGGGCGAAAGGACATGCGGCACTGGTGCGGACGTATGGTGATGCCGTGCTGGATGCACAGGGCAACATCGATCGAAGCGCCCTCAGCGACCTGATGTTCGCAAAGGGGAAAAAACAGGAAGTGGAAGCGCTGCTGCATCCGCTCATCAAGCAGCGTCTGCTGGAAGCCATGTCGGCATGCGCCCGTCCGCTGGTCGTTGCGGAGGTGCCGCTGTTGTTTGAGGTCGGCTGGCAGGATGCTTTTGATGAGACGTGGGTGGTCGCCTGTGAAATGGATCAGATCCTGGAGCGGCTGCAGAAAGGAAGAGGCATCCCCCGTGAGGAAGCGCTGCGCCGGCTGGCCGTCCAGCTGCCGCAGAAAGAAAAAATTGCTTTATGCGATGTCGTGTTATACAATAATGCTGATGAAGAAGCACTGCGAAACGAGGTGCTTTCCTGTGTGAAAAGAGCGGGTGAGCGAAACGATGAAAACGGAGGACAGCTGTAAGCTGGAAATGAACGGACAGCTGGATGGAGAAGGGCTCAGTTCACTGCGGCTGCTGTATGCACCGCTGATCGGTGAAGAAGCCGTCAGCCTCTATCAGCTGCTTGCCGTCTTGGCCGTATCCCGCCGTCCGATCACCAATCACCGGCTGATCGTTCAGCTGGCGAATATGAGCATCGAGCGTTTTGAACAGCAGCGTCAGATCCTGGAACGCCATCTGTTGCTGAAGACGTTTCTCGATCCGAAGACCAATCAATATCTTTATCACATCCTGCCGGTGAAAAGCGGCAACGCCTTCCTGCGCCATGAAGTGTTCGGACGACTGTATCTGCGCAGGATGGGAAAGGATGCATATGAATTTGCCAAACTCTATTTTGCAGAGGAACATACGGATACGAAGTCCTATGTGGAGCTGACCGCTTCCTTTTCCCCGGACGATCCGCAGTGGCTGCAGTCCTCGTCGGATGCGTTCATCCGGTTGCGCCCTTCAGCGACGCAGCGCGCCCATCCGGCGGACGGCTTTGATTACGAGCGGTTCCTGCAGGGATTTGAACGTCGTTTTCCACCGCAGCTGCAGACGAAGGAACACCTGGAGCTGATCGGGGAGCTGGCGCAGGCGCACGGGATCGATGCGCTGGAGATGCGCAAGCTGGTCAATCAGTGCATCAATCCGCGGACGAAGGAGTTTAACGTCGAACTGCTCAAGAAGAAGGCCCGGGCAAAGGGGCGGATCATCGACGATGTGCCAAAGGATCCCTACCAGGCATCCCCGGTACAGTTTTTCAGACAGCTGCAGCCGGGCATTCCGATCAGTGCGGCCGACAGCCGTCTCATCGAATCGCTGCTCGTGGACTATCATCTGCCTAAAGAGGTCGCCAATGTGCTGATCGAGCATGTGCTTGCACGTACCGATCAGAGCTTCCCTCGTTCCTATGTGGAAAAGGTGGCGTCCAGCTGGGCCCGTCTGGGCATCGATACGCTGGAAAAGGCCAAGGCGCAGGCAGAGAAAGAACGATCGGATAAGACCTATGTGCCAAGGCAGAAGACCCTGCCAAAGTGGTATGGTGAAGTGGAAGACGCGGATGTGCAGGAAGTGGATGATCAGACGATCGAACAGCTGCAGCAGCGTCTGGGCCGACAAACGGAATGAGAATGAGGTGAGGGCATGGAAGAACTTTCCTTTACATATGAACTGAGCGAAGCGGCCAGAGAGAAGAAAGAAGCGCTGGTCGCCTCGCTGAAGAAGGATGCGAGGGTCCTTTCCTTTTTAAAGGAAAATGGCCTGGATGAAAGCTGGCTGCTTTCACACAGCGGTACGTTTCAGCAGTGGCTGCAGACGTTGGATGTCTGTGCACACTGTCAGGGACTGCGTTTCTGTCGCTTTCAGCCTCAGGGGCATTATCTCGATCTGGCGTATGACGGCCTGCTGACGTATGCTTTTCGGCCGTGTGCATATCATAAAGATGAGCGCATGCGCTCTGCGCATGCGAAGCATTACTGTGTGATGGACTTTGACCGCAGGGATCTGCCGATCGATCTGACCACGCTGCCGCTGCAGCAGGAAAGCAAAGAGTATCGGGAGGTCGTCCTGCACGTGTTGTCGCATCTGCTGGAGGGAGCATCGCGCGGCATCTATCTGTGCGGCCCGCCCGGTGTCGGCAAGACCTATCTCTGCATCGGCATCACCAACCACTATGCCAGAGCAGGAAAACGCTGCGCGTTTGTCAATGTGCCCCATCTCATCTCTTCCCTGAAGCGTCTGTTTCAGGATAGCGATGCCATGGAGGCCCTGCTTTCCCGGATCGCCCATGCGGAGATCGCGGTCTTTGATGATATCGGAGGGGAGAGCGTGACGCCGTGGTCGAGGGATGATGTGCTGCTGCCGCTGCTCGATGAACGCATGAATGCGCATCGGCCGACCTACTTCACCAGCAACTACACCATGGGGGAGCTGGAGGCGCGATATGCTCTGGGAAACGGGAAAAATGCCGAGCCGGTCGCAGCCCTGCGACTGCTTGAAAGAGTGAAAGCGCTTAGTGGTGAAAAAATCTTAAAAGGGCGTTCAAGAAGGTAATTTTTTCTTGAAATAAAGCAGAACATAGTGCTATGATTATGTGCGTGAATGGAGGAAAGTTTTATGGTGAAACGTATTGGTGTTTTGACTTCCGGCGGCGATGCTCCGGGGATGAATGCAGCGATCCGAGCCGTCACACGCGTCGCTTTGAACAGCGGCATCGAGGTCTTTGGTATCTATGACGGATACAAGGGCATGGTGGAAGGCTACATCGAGCCACTTACGAAAGCCAGCGTCGGCGAGATCGTCGACCGCGGCGGAACGATCTTGGGATCGGCACGTCTGCCGGAGTTCAAGGATGTCGAAGTCCGCGCTAAAGCGGTCACACAGCTGAAAAAACGTGGGATCGAAGCAGTCGTCGTCATCGGAGGAGACGGTTCGTATCGCGGTGCGCTCGCGCTGACTGAGATGGGCATCAACTGCATCGGCATTCCGGGAACCATCGATAACGATATTGTCTGCACCGATTTTACCATCGGGTTTGATACGGCGCTGACGACCGTTGTCGAAGCGATCGATAAGCTGCGCGATACGTCAAATTCGCATCATCGCTGCTCCATCGTTGAGGTAATGGGAAACCGCTGCGGGGATCTGGCGCTCTGGTCGGGAATTGCCTGCGGTGCAGAGATCGTCATTACCAGCGATACCGGCTTTGAAGAAAGCGAAGTGCTGGAGCGGTTGCGTGATCTGGATCTCATCAAGAAGAAACGCCATGCGATCGTCGTGATCTCCGAAAAGATCACAGACGTGCACCAGTTCGCCAAAAAAGTCAGTCTGAATACCGGCTTTTCTGGAAGAGCCACGATACTGGGACACGTTCAGCGCGGAGGTGCACCGACACCATCAGACCGTATCCTGGCTTCCCGCATGGGGGAGAAGGCGGTCGATCTGCTGATGCAGGGCATCGGCGGGCAGTGCATCAGCATTCGGGAAAATCAGATCGTTTCCGTACCGATCGAGGAAGCGCTGGTCATGCCGCGCACATCACGTAAGCCATTGCAGAATCTGTTCGAGAGACTCGTATAAATAAGTAGGTTGCAGGAAAGGAATCAAGTGTATGGACAGAAAGACAAAGATCATCTGTACGATCGGCCCGGCATCAGAAAGCAAAGAAATGATGCGCAAGCTGGTCGATACAGGTATGGACATTATTCGACTGAATTTTTCACATGGTGATTATGAGGAACAGGGAAACCGTATCAAGAACATCCGTGAGGTCGTAAAAGAGACGGGCAAGAGCATTGCGATCCTGTTGGATACCAAGGGACCGGAGATCCGTCTGGGGGATTTTGAAAACGGACAGGAATCTTATGAGAAAGGCGAGATCGTGACGATCGTTCGTGAGAAGATCCTGGGAACGCATGAAAAGTTCCACATCCAGTGCCCGGAGGTCTTTGACGATGTCGAGGTCGGCGGTACGATCCTGATGGATGACGGCAAGCTGCGTGTAACGATCCTGGAAAAGGGTGAAGGCATGTTGAAGTGCCGTGTGGAGAATCCGCATACGCTGAAGAGCCGCAAAGGCTGTAACGTGCCGGGCGTCAAGCTGAGCATGCCGTTCATCTCGGAAAAGGACGAGGCGGACATCCGCTTTGGCTGCCGTCAGGGCGTGGACTACATCGCAGCCAGCTTTACCCGCCGCAAAGAGGACGTACTGGCGATCCGCCGCATCCTGATCGAAGAGGGACGCGAGGATATCCAGATCATCCCGAAGATCGAGAACCAGGAAGGTTTTGACAACCTGCGCGAGATCCTGGAAGTTGCGGACGGCGTGATGGTTGCCCGTGGCGACCTGGGCGTCGACGTATCGCTGGAACTCGTTCCGATCTATCAGAAGCGCATCATTGCGGTAGCCAATGAGGTCGGCAAGCCGGTCGTTACCGCTACGCATATGCTGGAGAGCATGCAGGGCAACCCGCGTCCGACTCGTGCGGAAGCGAGCGATGTTGCCAATGCGATCCTGGACGGCACCGATGCGATCATGCTTTCCGGTGAGTCTGCAGCCGGTCTGTATCCGATCGAAGCCGTTGCGACGATGGTGAAGATCGCAAAGGCGATCGAACCGATCATTCCTTATCATGATCGTCTGAAGAAGGCGATCAAGTCCTGCCGCCGCACGAAGAACGATGCGATCGGCATCTCGGTCGCGGATACGTCGGCAGCGCTGAATGTCGCCGGTATCATCGCCTTTACTCAGAGCGGTACGACGGCACGTCGCATTGCGAAGTTCCGTCCGCAGGCGCCGATCCTGGCTGTGACCTTTGATGAGCGCACGCAGCGTTCATTAGCGGCAAACTGGGGTGTGACCGCCATCTGTTCTGAAACGGTCAACACGCGGGAGAATGAAGCTTCTCTGGCCCGCAACATCGCGATGAGCTACGGTATCCACAAAGGAGAGACGATCATCGTCGTTGCCGGTTACCCGACGGGCTGCGGAGCGACCAACACGATGAAGATCATCGAAGTCTAAGAAGAAAAAATGTGCACGCATCTCTGCGTGCCTTTTTTTTGCGTGGGAAAGGGAAAGACGAGGCAAGGTTGAAGAATGCTTCAAAATATGATAGTATTCCATTAGTGCAAGGAGGGATTCCATGCGACCAGAGACCAATCTCAAAGAAAAACTGAAGATGTATCGCAGTCTGATCCTGTTTGGGCTGCTCATATTTTACGGACTGCAGAATATTCCGATGCTGTGGAATATCTTCATGCGGATCCTGTCGATCCTGACGCCGTTTTTCATCGGCGGCGGATTTGCTTTCGTGCTGAACATCCTGGTGAACAAGATCGAAGAACTGCTGGGGTATACCTCGCTGCGGCAGAGCCTCAAACGGACGATCTCTGTGATCGGCGCACTGCTCGTGTTCTTTTTGGTCATCGCCTGTTTCCTGTTTGTCGTCATTCCGCACATTTCGGCATCGATCGAGAATATCATCCGGACGCTGCCGAGCGCAGCCAATGATTTTGTCAATTGGCTGACCCGGCTGGCGCAGGACAATCCACGACTGTTATCGATCGTCGAAAGTGCCAGCATCAGCGGTCTCACGGAACTCAATTATGAGGATATCATCACCAATCTTTCCAACTGGCTGCTGAGCGGGGGCGCCGGCAATATCTTTGCGACGACGGTCAACCTCATCTCGACGACCGTCTCCTGGGCGGTCACGTTCATCGTGGCGTTCGTCTTTGCGATCCTGACGCTGTTCAACAAAGAGCGACTGATCGTCGGAGGAAAGAAGCTGCTGCACGTCTATACGAGCGAAAAGGTCTATCACCGTACGCTGTACGTCCTGAATCTGACCAAGACGACCTTTACCAATTACATCGGCGGTTCCTGCACCGAATGCCTGATCTTGGGTTCTCTGGTCACCATCGGCGGTGTGATCTTAAAGATCCAGTATGCGTTTTTGGGCGGGGTCATCGTCGGCGTGACCGCGCTGGTGCCCATGTTCGGTGCTTTCTGCGGCTGCCTGATCACTGCGGTGTTCATCGCGATGGTCGATCCGATGCAGGCACTGTACTTCATCATCATGGTCATCTGCATTCAGCAGGTGGAAGGCAACCTGATCTACCCGCATGTGGTCGGCAACTCGGTCGGACTTCCGGCACTGTATGTCATCGTAGCGATCTCGATCGGCGGATCGCTGATGGGCATCGTCGGCATGATCATCTTCATTCCGATCTGTTCCATCTTCTACACCCTGTTGAAGACCGATGTGAACGAACGGATCGCCAGGGCACAAAAGAAACCGGAATCGGCAGAAGCGGCTCAGTGAGAACGGCCGCTTTTCGTTTGCCTCTGCCAGCGGCCGTTAACATTTTGCGGTTGATTTTGGCTATGGTTAATGCTATAATGGGAGCGGTTGTAAAGGAGGAGT
>DWYK01000158.1 GCA_019118705.1 Candidatus Merdibacter merdigallinarum
CACGTCCTGCTTACCGACAGGGGCCCGGAGTTTTCTTTGGCCGATGCCATGGAACATGGAGCAGATCGTTCCCTGAGGACGAGGGTGTTCTACTGCGATCCCATGCAGTCCGGGCAGAAAGGAACCTTGGAAAACAAACACATCGAGCTGCGTTATATCCTCCCGAAAGGAACGAATCTGAAGGCCTTGGGGCTGCATGGTCAGGACGACCTGAACCTGGTGCTCAGCCATGTGGATTCCGCCCCGGTGGAATTGCTGGGCGGGAAGAGCCCTCTGGAACTCACGGATTTTATGTACCATGATCTTTATGAAAAGCTGTATGCCTTCGGCATCCGGCCGATCGATAAAGACCAGGTGATCCTGAAACCTTATCTATTGAAAAAATAGATCCAATATAAATACGAAAAGAAAACAACAGGTGACTGTCCGGACAACTAAATAACCCCCACAACAAGTGGAATTTAGTCCTACACTTTTAAAAAATTCGACTAACGTCCACTTTTTTGTCGTGTCAAAAAAGTCCTTCTTCTTCCAGCAGCCTGTTGTTTTCTTCATTTCATGTAACACTTATTTCCAAAAAAGGGAACAGAAATCGCTACGATCACTTGTTTCTGTAAGAGTAATTTCCACTTTTCTTTTCGTCCCTTTCAATGTGGAAATAAACTTTTCACTTCAGCGGCCTTAAAGAAGCGGTAACAGCCGCAGCAGCACCATGTAGAGCACGGTCGCTCCACCGATGCTCAGCAGCATGTTGTGACGGCTGCGGTGCAGGAGAAAAACGGCGCCCAGCGCCAGGAAGGAAGGCAGCGCTTCCATCAGCGGCAGGCCAAAGCTAGCGCGCAGGCAGTAGACGAGCAGGATCACGATGATCGCAGACGGCAGGATCGCGCCCAGGTAGCGCAGAAACGGCGAGAGCGGACGATTGCGAAGCAGGACGAAAGGAAAGGCACGGGTCACGATCGTCGTCCATGCGGCAACCAGGACGATCAGCAGCGAATGCAGCGCGTTCATGTCCGTTCCCTCCCCAGCCATGGCCGCAGCAGCGATAAGCCGACGGCCGCGCTGACCAGCGCCGGCAATAGAAAGTTCTCCGCCCCAAACAGCAGCAGACAGACGATCGCACAGCCGATGCCCACCACGGCCGGCAGTCGGTTGGCCGCATGGTCCATCTGTTCATAGAAGATCACGCCAAACAGCGCCGTCATCGCAAAATCGATGCCGGTAAAGTCAAAGGGAAGCACGCTGCCCAGCAGGGCGCCGCCAAGGGAACCGACGATCCAGTACAGCTGATCCAGCAGATGGATGAAAAACAGCTCCCGATCGCTCAGCGCATCGACGTCCTTTTGTGCACACAGCACCGAATACGTCTCATCGGTAAGCGAGAACACCATGTAAGGATACGCCTGCTTCATCCGCCGAAAGCGTTCCAGAAACGATAAGCCATAAAAGATGTGACGGCTGTTGACGAACAGCGAGGTCAGAAACACGGAAACAAGCGGTGTCCCGCTTGCCAGAAACGGCGCCAGCACAAACTGCAGGCTGCCGGCATAGACGATCGTAGAGATGAGCAGGGCCCATCCCGCACCAAAGCCCGCCTGCTGCAGCGAGATGCCAAAGGCAAAGCCCAGAAAGAGATATCCGCACATGATCGGAATCGTCTTGATAAATGCATTGCGCAGATCTGTCGACATATTCATTCCCCTTTTCTCTGTGCCCTTATTATAAAAATATCTTTGTTCACAATCAATCCCCTCCAAAAGAAAACGACCGCCCGTGCGGTCGCTGTTTATCTGGTAAAGATGATGCGTTCACTGTGGAACATCCGGGTCAGCACAAAGATGCACGCTGCCGCATAACACAGGGTGGAGATGACGCAGATCGCGGTATGGACCATGTTGAAGTCAAACGCGAAGATCGCAGCCATGCTCTGGACGCTGCCATAAAGCGGGATGAGATACAGCAGCGGATCCTGTGTCGGTTCTCCGAACATGCCGCTCACTCCGATCACCATCACGATGATCATCAGCGGCATGATCAGGGTCTGTGCCTCTTTGGTGCTCTTCGCAAAGGCACTGATGATCGAGATCAGGGCGATCAGCAGCAACACCGTAGACAAAACGACAAGACCCAGCATCGCATAGTCCCCCAGGCCGTACACCGTCATCGAGATGTCCGTGCCACCCATGAGCTTTGGCATGGAGAGCAGCACGCCGATCGTCGAAGAGAGGCCGCTCAGCAGCGCGATGATGGAGAGAGAGAAGATCTTTCCCAGCGCCAGCTCGCTGCGATGGATCGGTGTCACAAGGATCGTTGCGATCGTGCCGCGCTCCTTTTCTCCGGCAATGGATTCCGGCGCTACCGCCATACAGCCGGAAAACAGAAAGATCATGATCAGCATCGGCATCAGCGACGCAAAGGTCATGCCGGCCAGATCCTGCGCATCGACCAGATCATAGGTACCGCTGCCCCGATTGATATCAAACTTGTTGGCGATCGCCGTTTCATGCGCCTCCAGAAGCGCCGTCACCTGATCATAGGCTTCGCTGGACTCCGTTGCGGCCGAATTGTA
Organism: Candidatus Merdibacter merdigallinarum; assembly: GCA_019118705.1. Lineage (GTDB taxonomy): Bacteria > Bacillota_I > Bacilli_A > Erysipelotrichales > Erysipelotrichaceae > Merdibacter > Merdibacter merdigallinarum. The sequence goes on from DWYK01000158.1 coordinate 2,570, forward strand.
ATAGATCTCCACATTCGGTGCGGCCGCCTCACTGCTCACATCATAAGCGGCCACCTGCGCATCAAAGTCCTGCGGGAAGATGAGCAGCAGATCCAGCTCCTGATTCTGGACCGCATTCATCGCATCGGCCTGCTGAGAAGGATCGATCGAGCGGAACTGAACAGGCAGTTCCTCGCTCATCTCCGCCACGCTGTCCGGAAGATGGATCGCTTCGATCTGATACGTATAGTCCTCGCTCACGGTAAACTGCGAGCCCAACGCATCCCCCATGAAGCTATAGATCACATAGATCATCAGTCCCGGCAGCAACAGCGTCGTCAGACAGAGCCGCCGATCCTTGAAAAACCGTGCCAGTTCCTTTTTCATCACCGGCCAGATTCCCTTACCCATTTTGTTCACCTGCCGCTTTCTGATAGATGTCGAAGAAGACATCCTCCAAACACTTCTCTTTCGTCAATTCTGCCAACGGCTCACAGACGATCATCTGCCCGTTGATGAGGATCCCGACCCGGTCGCACAGCTTTTCCACCAGGGAAAAGATATGCGTCGAGACGATCACCGTACGTCCCTGTGTCCGCAGCTCCAGCAGAAAATCGGTCACCGTCTTCGCTGTCAGCACATCCAGTCCGTTGGTCGGCTCATCGAAGATGATGATCGAGGGATCGTGCAGGATCGAGATGACGATCGATACCTTCTGTTTCATACCGGTGGAGAGATTGGCCACCTTGACCTCGGCAAACGCACCGATGCCAAAGCGCTCAAACAGCTCCGCTCTCCTCTGCTCGATCTGCTGTCGGCTCATCTGATGCAGCTCTCCGAAGAACTGAAACAGCTGATTGGGCGTAAAAAAATCTTCCAGCTTTAATTCACTTGTCAAAAATCCGATCTTGCGGCGTACCAGCTCCGGCTGTGTGACGATACTGGCGCCATCCATCCACGCATCTCCGCTGTCGGGACGGATCAGTGTCGCCAGCATGCGCAGCGTCGTCGTCTTGCCGGCACCATTTGGCCCCAACAATCCGAAGATCTCTCCCTCATAGGCGGTAAAGGACAGATGATCCACCGCCTTCTTTTTCTTTTCATGTGTCTTTTCGATCTTCTGCTGTCGTTTGGAAAGCGTAAATGTCTTACACAGATCCCGGACCGTCAGAATTTCCCTTTCCTCCATAACTGACCTCCATAATAATTTCTGATGGTTTCATCATATCATGTAATACGTAGTTATCATACCCCTCCCCCAGAAAATTTGTCAATTCCTGTTTCCGTCTGATACCATCATCCGCTCATTTGCCAGTTCAGTGAAGCACAAAAAAACTCTTCAAGGAGACAAACACATTTGAAGTCCCTGAAGAGAAATTCCTCTCTTGTATCTCATCGATCGCCCGCATCCGCTCGAATACCGGCCATTTCTGATTCGTCGTGATCGTCCGATCACCGTTTTCGCTCCTACCATGCATTTGCCATCCTTCCTCCACACAAAGCAAACGCATGAAAAACAGATCTGCGGATAAATGTTATCGATAATCGTCCTGCAGCGTCATTCGCGCCATGGTCTTTATCGTCTCGATGAACTCCTGCTGGCGGGATTCCGGAAATGACCGATAATACAGCACGAGCCACTCTTCTTCCTTTGAAAGCTCTTTTTCCAGTTCTTCCTCTCCCTTTCGTCTGATCACGACGCTGCGCGTCTGTTCGATCATGCGATCAAGATCCTCGCTTGTCTGTTCGAATGTTTCTTCCTCT
>DWYK01000159.1 GCA_019118705.1 Candidatus Merdibacter merdigallinarum
GCCGACTGACTGACCACATTCTGCGCCACATCGAACACCGCCATGACGATGTTCCAGGTGTTGGTGACGATCAGCACCGCGCAGAAGGTCTTGAAAATCCACTTGAAGAAAATCCAGGTGTCAAAGTCGTGGAGGTTATTTTTCTCGATGATGAGCTGGATCAGCTCGTAGCACATGACGAAGGTGAGGATGATGCCAGCGATGGGGACAATCACCGTTTCCGAGAGGTTTCGGATCATGTTGAAGATGCTGCTGTTCCAGGCGGCGGGCGTCATGCCGACCTCCCCGGCAATCTCGCCCACCTTTGTGTTCAGGGTATCAAACATCCCGGTCAGGTTTGAAATGATACCGTCAATGAGCAGTTCCTTGAACCACTCCTGGATCATATCCAATATCAAGGGAGATCACCTCCTTTGCGGGGGCTCCCGCTGTGAAGCGAAAGCCCCCGCCGGGTTTGGAGCAACATCAGGTGGTGGACAGCAGACCGGACAGCAGGGGGATCAGGGTGATGCCAATGAGGGCAACGCCGCCGCCCGCCATGAGCTGATTGATTCCTGACTAGTTGGAATCCACCATACTGACGACCGGCGGCGGTGTCATTTTATTCGTTATCATGTTGCTTTCTTGCAAGCTTTACATTTTCAGGAGTCCACCCGGGAAAAACGGGTTCATGCCCAAAGAAATGAAACATACCATAAATGTCACGCAAACTCTGGTTTTAAGACCTTTCACGGAACCAGAAAATCCCGGAAATCACACGGCAATCGCCTCGGTTGCCTCCGGCAGCGGCTTCAAGTTGAAGTGAATTTCAACCGAAATATGCCGTGTTCCCTCCTCGTCAATCCGCTCATGAACGATGATCTCCTTGACAAGGCGGTTCAGGGTGATGGCATCCAGCTCGGTAAGGTTGGCACAAGCCTTGATGGCCTCCGTCCACTGCCGGGCATCGCTGGCTTCCTGCATCTCACCGGCCAGTTCCCGGCGCTGCCGGGCAATCTGCTGTTTCAGCCCGGCCTGTTCCTTCTGGGTCTTGGCCAGCATCTGGTTGAAGTTGTCCTCGCTGATTCGGCCCATCGTCAAATCCTCATATAGCCGCGACACCATTTTGTCCAGTACGCTGAGCCGTTCCTCAGCCTTGCTGAGGGAACGTTCCAATGACTTCTGCTGGGCCTTTTGCTCGGCCTTGCAGTTGTTGGAAAGTTTGTTCTTCACGGCCTCCTCATCCCGCAGGGCGGCCTGGGCACAAGCCCGGATTTGCTCCAGCACCAACTGATATAAGGTATCATACTCGATCCGGTGCTGAGTGCAGTGGTTCTTGCCGTAGGCATTGTAGGTCTTGCAGGAGTAGATTTTCTGGGGATGCTTGGCATTGGTGGCCCGGATGGTCAGGGCCTTGCCACATTCCCCGCATTTCAGAAGCCCCGCGAACAGGCTGATCTCGCCGTTCTGTCCCTGACGCTGCCGGGATTTCAGTTTTTCCTGGACGATTTCAAAACTCATCCGGTCGATCAGGGCCTCATGCTGGTTCTCCACCACGATCCAATCCTGGGGCTGTTTGTCCCCGATGGTGCCGATCTTGAACTTGTACACCTTCTTCTGGGAAGCAATGGCTCCGGTGTAAACGGGATTCATCAGCAGGTCCTTGATGACCGAGAAGTCCCAGACGTACTTGCCGTTGATCGGGTCCTTCTTTTCCCATTTGGTCCGGGTATTTCGCAGCTTCCGCTCCCGGTTCCACCAGGTCGGACAGGGCACCCTGCCTTCTTCCAACCGGCGCTGGATGAAATTCGGGCCGTGGCCCGCCAGCGCCCACGCGAACAACTGCCGCACAATGGGGGCCGTTTCCTCGTCCACCAGAAGGTGGTTCTTGTTGTCCGGGTCCTTCCGGTAACCAAAGGGCGCGACGCAGCCGGTAAACTCGCCTTTCTGGGCCTTCAGTAGATACGAGGAATGCACCTTCTTCGAGATGTCCTTGCTGTACATTTCATTGAGGATGTTTTTGAAGGGAGCAATGTCGTTGTTCTCCCGCATGGTGTCGATCCCGTCATTCATGGCGATATACCGCACCCCGTTGCGGGGAAAGAAATCCTCAATCAGGTGCCCGGTCTGGAGGTAGTTCCGTCCCAGACGGCTCAGGTCCTTGGTAATGACCAGATTGATTTGTCTGCGCTCGATGGCTTTCAGCATTCGCTGCAGGTCGGGGCGCTCCATGTTCAGCCCCGTATAGCCATCATCCTGATAGATTGCTGCAACCTCCCATCCCTGCTGCTTGCAGTAACTCTCCAGCATATCCCGCTGGTTTGCAATGCTGGCACTCTCCCCCTGTAGGTCATCGTCCTTGGAAAGCCGACAGTAAATGGCTGCCCGGTACGTCCCCGCAAAAGCTGCGCCCATTGCATCATACATCATTGTGTTCATCATAACCGTTACCCGCACAATCCAGACGGAATTCGGTTATCTGGAACCTTATCTACAGTATATCGAAAATTTTCCTCCTTCACAAGATAAATCTTTCTCCCCTGCTGATACTTGTTTGCAATCAGGTCTACAAAAACGTCCATCGCATCCTGCTTGCCGTCAAAGACCGACGTAACAGAAATTTTGGTCTTGTTCTTGGCCACAGGCCCCACCTCCTCACACATCCAGGCTGTTCTCACGTTTGGGTCCTTTGGGATGGGCATATTCTGCCAGGACATCCGGCGGTATCCGCTCCAGAATCGCGAGAGCCTCCTGATACTCCCGCTGGAGCTTGGCATCTTTCAGCTGTTTCAGAACGCTCTCGTGAGTCGCCTCGTCCAGAGACTCTGAGAGCTTTTTATTTTTCTTCTTGAGCTTTTCATTCTCAGCCTTGGTACTGGTGAAGGCTGTACTGTACTTTTTCAGCTGGGTCCGCATCTTTTCCACGGCCGGGATATAACCATCCAGCAATTCAGAAATCTCGGCGGCCCGCTTCTTGCCGTTGAGCGGGCCGATGCCAGCGAGCAGCTGGTCCAGCTTCTGGCGCTGCTTGGTCAGGCGGGTCATCTCTTTGAAGATACGGGGCGGTATATGGTCGCGGCCCGTCTGGCTGGCGCTCTCGCCACGTTCCAGGTCGGAGTATTTGACCACCATGTGCTCCCAGAACTTGTCCTGCCACCAGCTCAGTTTCTTTTTGTTGCCCACAATCTCCTTGGCACTGAGTCTGCCGTCTGGCGTCAGGGGAACAAAGGAAAGGTGCATATGGGCGGTCTTCTCGTCCATATGCACCACGGCGGAAATGATTGTTTCTCTGGATTGGTATTGCACAAAGAAGCGGAGTGCTTCCTCAAAATACTGCCGGATTTCGAGCAGCTTCTTGCCCTTGAAGAACTCCGGCGTGGCGGTGAACAGGACTTCCACCACCCGAACGCTGTCTTTTCTGGTGCGACACCCGGCGGCACTGATCTGGCGCTCGGCCTCAGCCCGGTACCGTTGGGGCGGTTCGATCAGGTGAAAGTTATGCTTGCTGCGGGAAAGGTCAATATCGGGGTTGCTGGCGTATTTTTCTTTTCTGCGCTCGTTATGGGCCTCGATGTTGGTGATCTCCGGCCCCTTGTATTTGGCGAAGCGCATGATGGCGTATTGCGGTTCGCTCAAGGGCGGCCCTCCTTTTTGGCAATTCAATCGTGTTGGCGACGGGCATTGTAAAGCTCCTTTCATTCATGTGGATGGATAGGCTTTGATGATCGAGGTGGTGCTCAATTTGAACATCAGCAAGCGGTCCAGGTCGTTTCGGACCACTTTAGCACCATAAAGGATTGTGTACAGAGCGCGTTTTGGGGTTTTAGCTATGTACGTGCGTACAGAACTCGTACATACGTACATAGCGAAAAGGGCAAGTTCTCCTATGTACGGTCTTGTCCAGGCTATAAGTCCCTTCACTCATAGGAGTAAATCAGGGTGCAAATCGGAACCATTCAGGAACGCCTGCAAAAATTTTTTGAACAGTGACGCTGCGGCGGGGCTTTTATATACCTTTGTTCTGCAGACAGCAAAAGGCTGACAGCCTGTGCTTTTAGGCACAAACTGTCAGCCTTTCTTTTGTCGCTTATGCTGCCCTGCAGGGGCACCTTGTTGTCAGGAGACCAGGGCGGAACTGCCCCACTCAGCTGCCGTCTGCTGCACAAAGGTATAAGACACTAGACTTTCTATGAAAGTCGTGTGCCACGAAACCCCGGCGCGGTTTCTTTGGATTCTTCCGGCTCAAAGGGCCGGCGCAGCGGGCAGGGCCGCGGTTAAAATTCAAACCGGCCCACCAGCAGCCCCCAGGCAGAGCACCAGGGGCAGCAGGATATTCAGGCCCAGCTGGGTGAGCCAGATGAGATCTTCCAGCGCCTTGTACCAACCCAAAGGGGCCCGCTCCTCTCTGTGCGGCGCCCCCGGCATCCCGGGCCGGGGCGGGCCGCTCTCCTTTTAGCCCTATGGATTCTGCAACTTCTCTCTAGCTCATTCCCTGCTCAAGCATTTGCTTGATCTGCGGCAGGAACTCCTGCACTTTCTGATATCTTCTGGACATACAATAACCCCCTGACGTAGTACTTTCATTGTCCTACTTCAGGGGGCTTTTGTCTATTGTCTGTTTTTACTGGTTCGGTTCAGGTAAGGCGGGGGCAGTTAACATTAGTAGAAAGTTTTTAATTTAAGCTGGGTGGGACATCGGGTCCTTGGTCCATCCAGGGGCTTCCCATTGCTTTTGCTGCATCGCTCCAGGTAACGTTGGTTCCATTCACTTTAGTTGCATCACTGGGGATAAATGGATTTTCAGTACCGCCAACGCCCTTATCACCATCAACGACTCCGGACCAGAAAGATTTAATAACCCCCTGACTGTATGACATGTTTGTTGTGCCGGCAATACCGCCAATATCGGTGTAGCCTGCAACATGTCCTCCGGCATAATAACAAGAAGAAATTCTTCCGTCATTGCTTCCTGCAATTCCGCCAATAGTATTGGAACCATTTACATTGGCGGTAGAATAGCAGTATACAACATCTCCCTGAGGATTTCCATTATTGCTATTAACGCTTCCTGCAATACCACCCACATATGTACGACCAGTGACGGTTCCCTCAGAGTAGCATTCTCGGATGGAGCCGATGCATTCACCAACGATGCCTCCGACTCCATCACCAGACCCCGAAACAGTGCCGGTAGAATGACTGTTCTGGATATTTCCTTCACTGCTGCCTACAATACCGCCAACAAAAGAAGTTCCGTTTACTGAGGCGGCCGACGAACAATTAGAGATTGTTCCGCTTAAGAATCTTCCCGCAATTCCGCCAATCATTGAGCTGGTTCCATTTATCTGTACGCCGGATACAGTGCAGTTCTCGATATTTCCTCGGCACTGGCCAACAACGCCTCCGACAGAACTTGTGCCGCTGACATCGCCATTTATGGTACAGTTGATCACCGTAGAATCACCTGTGGACACGCCGATGATGCCGCCAACAACAGACTTACCCGAAACATCTGCGTTGACGGTACAATCTTGAATCAGAGAAACGGTTCCAGAGGAGCTACTCTCTGTATATCCTGCGATTCCGCCAACTCCGTATGGAGAATCGCCGACAACACTGCCCGAAACGGTGCAACCAATCACGCTACCGTAGTTTCTCCCTACAATACCGCCGGTACAGGTGCTTCCGTTCTGCACCGTGCCGGAAACAAACTCGCAGTTCCGAATTGTACCACCCTTGTTATAGCCAACCACAGCGCCACTATAAGTGCCGCCATTGATGTCAACCTCCGCCAGCTTCACATTTTGAACTGTGCCGCCGGCGACAGTGGCAAACAATCCCTGATAGTTGCCGGATACTGTACTTACACCAGTAATGGTGCTTCCGTTGCCGTCAAACGTGCCGGAATAGTTTGTGATAACAGGCCAGTCTGTGGGCAGGGCAACTGTTTTGTCTGCCTCCAGGATGCAGTTGGGGGATTTAGCTATATTTTCTGCCCAGGCAGAGAGGCCCTCGGAGGTAAACACCGTGTAGGTCGTACCATCCTGAGAGACAGCGTAGTTGTCGTCTTTATAGCCCGGCTCTCCAGGCTGAATTGAGGGCTTGTCATCATCGCTGGTGGACCCCGGTTGTTCCACCGTCACTTGGATGGCCAGGACATAGCCGCTGTTAACCTCCACTATGCTGACGCGGGCTGTGTAGGACCCGTCATCCGGCAGGTATCGCAGTACCCCCAGCCAGGCGCTGGCGGCATTGTTGGCCGCGGCGGCGGCGTTGTTCACTACTTCTACCCGGACATTAAGGGACTGGCTGCCCACAGGGGAGCTGCCCAGGATGGAGGAGGTAAAGCGGACAGGGTTGACCCTAAGCTCTTGCTGCAATGCGGCAAGGATGGCCTCAGCATCAGAAGAGCCCGCCTTCTCCACGGCGGTTTTCACGGCACGGTCAAATTCTGCGCTGGTTTCAACCGAGACGTTTTCGACCTGACCTTTCAGTGCATCGAGCAGCAGCCGGGAAGATATACCTCCTCCACATGCTGCGAGCAGGGTAAGGGCTAGGGCCGCTGCAGCCAGCAGGGCCAAAAGTCGTTTGAATCGCATGGTTTTACCTCCTTTGACCGATCGATGGGCCGAAGCACCGGCTCAGGTCTAGCGTCACGCCGGTTGCTCCGCCCAGAATGGAAGCGTTTTCCAGGATCTCGCCTTCAACCGGGCTCATCCGGATGGTGATATCGCTTAGGCCGCTGAAAGCGCCGCTTTCTGCGTTGGCATCCCTGGAACGCCCGGACCCCAACAGCTCTTCCAGCCAATCCAGATCGCAGCCTGTCAGCAGGGCCAAAGTTTTTTCAAGCGTATGAAAATCCCTCCTCGTTGAGTCCCCTTCCCGAGCAGGATCCCGCCGGAACGGGGCTATCGTTTGAACAGCCCAAGTATACCGGAACGCCCCGGGCGGGGTCAATTATACCAAAGTATTAGAAAGCGGAAACTTCGCAAAAAAGAAACCGTATTGCGCCATTTTTACCGTTTCAAGGGAAAACTTTTTTCTGAGGTTTTCGATCCAACGCCGCCCGGGGCGTTCAGAGGTCGATGAAATGCAGCCGCTGGGCCGCGTCCCTGACCTGGGTTCGGCGGGAGATCTTCAATTTTTTCAGAACATGGCTGACATGGGTCTTGACGGTGGGCAGCTTAATGTGCAGAGCCTGGCCGATCTCGGCGTTGCTCTTCCCGGCGCAGAGCAGCTGCAGCACCTGGCGCTCTGTCTCGGAAAGAGGGGCCTCCATCTGCTGCGCCGGGGAGAGGAACTGGGGGTAATAAGCTCCCTGCCTCCGGGCTTTGCGCACCACCTGCGCCAGAAAAGACGGGTCGGCGTCCCAGGTGGTATGTTCCAGCAGGGGCAGCACCGCCCCGCCATACTGACTGACCGTCCGCACAAAGCCGAACTCCCGGGCCGCGTCCAGCGCGGCAGCCAGGCGGGGTTTCCAGTCGGGGCTGTTCTGCCGGTATTCCGCCACCGCCCGCAGAAGGTTCAGGCCGATGCCGTCGATGTGCCTCCGGCAGAGCTGACAATAAGGTTCCAGCGGGGCCAGGGTGACCTGGGCCCCCTGGGGGTCCCCCAGGGCCAGCTGGGCCATGGCCTGTGTAAAATACTGATACCGCTTGAGGGTCTGCAGATACTGGGGGTTGCGGGGGGCTTTGTCCCGATACCAGAGGGCCACGGCGGCGTCATTGCCCTGCATCATGTCAATGCGGCAGACAAAAGCGTCCAGGTTGGGCAAGAACCGGGTCTGCTCCTGTCGAATGAACCGCTCCCGCAGATCCAGCAGGCTTTCGCGGGCGTCCTGGGCCCGCCCGGCGTCGATCTGCACCCGGGCCAGCAGCCCCACCACTGCGAATTCCATGTCAGGCGTACCCTCCCGCCGGATGTGCTCCAGCATAGCCAGCAGCTTCATGGCCTGGTTTCGGACGTCCTCTCCCTTTTCAAACAAACTCTCGGCCAGAGCGCAGTCCGCCAGGCCTACTCCGTCTTTGCCCAGCGCCGCCTCCACCGGCAGCCGAATGGTCTTGTACAGCAGGGTGTCCCGCTTGCTCCAGGGGGAAAAATCTTTGCCGCCGTTCATCAGGCTGGGCAGGGTGCTGGTCACAGAGAAAGCCGGCAGGGAAATTTCCCGGTTTTTCAGCAGGGTGAACAGCCTGGGAAAAAGCTCCGTCAGTCCCTCCACCTCCCGCTGGGGCAGGCCAATGTCCAGCCAGGCCAGACGGCTGCGGGCTTCCCGGGCATCGGCCCCTGCGGCTCCGGCCCGGTATTCCTTCAGCGCGGCATACCACCGCTCCGACCCGGCGAAATCCATCTCCATGGCGCAGAGCATACTCATAGCCTGCATCAGGGCCGGGTTCTTCCGCACCTCGGCCTCGGGCAGGGCCCGGTAATAGGGTTCCATCTCGAGATAATGCCCCATCCCGGGATGGAGGCCGGCGTTTTTGACCAGCAGGTCGGCTACCTTGGCCTTGTTCCCGCTCTGGGTATAAAATTTCAGCGCAGAGCCGTAATCCTCGTTGAGTTCATAGTAGAGTGCCCCACGGTCACAAAGGGTGCAGTGCTGGTCGCTGGTGTATTTCTGGTCCAGCTCCCATTGCAGAAACCGGCGGAAGATCGGCCAGAAGGTGTAATTGCCCAGCTTTTCCAGGTGCATCATGCTGGTCTGGCGAAGCAGGCCAACCAGACGCTCATTGGCGTGGGGGTCCCCCGTGACGATCCGGGCCAGCTCCGGGGTGACAGTTTCAAAGAGGGACAGCTCCATCAGAAGGTGGCGCGTGGCTTTTTCCATCCGGCGAAAGACTGCTTCTTCATAATAATAGAAAATTTCCTGGCGGACGGCGTCGGAGGTGGCTGCGGCAAAGGCCTCGCCCCGCTCAAGGTGCTGGGCCAGCAGTTCCAGCGCCAGCGGATAGCCATTGGTCTCCTTATGAATGGCGGCCAGCTCGCTGGCGGAGAGCTCGACCCCATGGGCCTGCAAAAGCTTGGCGGTGGTGCCCCGATCCAGCAGAAAATCCTGCGCCGTCAGGACCCCCAGAACCCCCGTCGTCTGGAACGGCAAAAGCCACCCGGGCAGCGGGCCCCGGCTCAGCAGCAGGACCCGTTGGCTGCGGCAGCTCCGCAGCAATCCGCAGAGCGCCTGCTGAGCACCTTCGTCCTCCAGCTCCTCCAGGTCGTCCAGGATCAGGGTATTCCACTTTTCTTTCAGGCTGGGCAGCGAGAAGCCCGGCTCCCGGGCCGACAGGGTCACGGTGCGGCCAGGCCCGGCCAGCGCCTGGGCGGCACAGCTTTTGCCGAATCCGCAGGGCGCGCTGAAAAGCACCGCCCGGCAGCGGTCGGCCAGCTGCTTGTATTTTTCTTTTAAGACGTCGGTCAAAAAGGTTTCCATCCTGTATTCCTCATCGGCCTGCCAAACGGCAGGGCCATTTTTGCAAGTTGGATGCAGAAGCGTTCCTGTTAAAAGCAAGACCATTGTACCATCAAACCCGAAGGGCTGTAAATCAGCCGAAAGTATGAGTGAGAAGGAGCAGTCCTGCACGTTCGCAGAAAAGCAGACTTTTTTGAAAAATGTATGCAGGAATTGCCCACAACCCCAGCGTAGGGCTGAGCCCGGCAGTCAGACCAGGAGGACCCGGAGGTAAACCCCCGAGCCCTTCCAAAAATCAGATGCGAGATCAATTCCCCTGAAAATTTTACTCGCCGCCCCGTCTGGATTGTGCTTTTCCTTTCTCATTTTGTTACAACTACTTGGCCATCAGCTGCTTCATGCCCTGGCTTTTGGAGGCAGGGTTGTCCTGCCCGTAACCTTCCAGGAGGTTGATGCCGCCCCACACGCACAGGCCGCCGCCCAGGGCGATCACCAGAGTCTGCAACACATCGATAGCGTTAGTGAAAAAATCCATAAATCATATTTCCTTTCTTCGGTGTAGAATTGTTATTGAAGGTCCATTGCTGTCAATTCGTACATCTCGAAAGGCTCATCCGGCTTTACGATGGCCGGTTTGCGTTTC